>JAMFSE010000085.1 GCA_026225115.1 Rhodovastum atsumiense | reverse complement strand
TGCCCTTCCGAAATCATCTCTGCGCCGATTATTTTTGCTTTGCCCAGGGAGACGGAGGGTTTGCGGGTGGAGATGAAGCCGCGGGGGCGGATGATCATGATGGTGACCAGCGCGATGCCGAAGATCAGCATGCGGTAGATTTGCAATTCCTGCAGCAGGGCCGGGATGCCGATCATGACGACGGCGGCAAGGGCGACGCCGAGTTGGCTGCCGGCGCCGCCGAGGACGACGATGGCGAGCACGGTGGCGGATTCGATGAAGGTGAAACTGTCGGGGCTGATGAAGGCCTGGCGGGTGGCGAAGAAGCAGCCGGCGAAGCCGCCGAACATGGCGCCGATGGCGAAGGCGGTGAGTTTGGTGTTGCGCAGGTTGATGCCGAGCGAACGGCAGGCGATTTCGTCCTCGCGCAAGGCTTCCCAGGCGCGGCCCAAGGGTTGTTTGCGGAGGCGCAATGTTACCCAGTTGGTGAGCAAAGCCAGCGCCAGGATGATGTAATAGAGATAGGCGGTGCGTTGCTGCGGCGCGGGGTCGATGTGGAAGAAATCGGAGAAGGTGCCGGGGCCGCCGGCCATGGAGAAGGTGAGGCCGAACAGGCTTGGGTGCGGGATGTCGTACAGGCCGTTGGCGCCGCCGGTGAGCGAGACCCAATTGGTGATAACGAGGCGGATGATTTCACCGAAGGCGAGGGTGACGATGGCGAGGTAATCGCCGCGCAGGCGCAGGACCGGAAAGCCGAGGAAGATGCCCCAGCATGCGGCGAGGATGCCCGACAGCGGCAGGCATTCCCAGAAGCCGATGCCGAAGGTTTGAGATAGCAAGGCGAAGGAATAGGCGCCGACGGCGTAGAAGGCGACATAGCCGAGGTCGAGCAGGCCGGCCAGGCCGACGACGATGTTGAGGCCCCAGCCGAGCATGACATAGGTCATGATGAGCACGCCGAGGTCGATGTAGAAATTGGCGATCCCGGGGAGGAGCGGGATGATGAGAGCGACGATGAGGAGGGTGAAGCCGATGACGCGGCCGGATCTGGCAACGGAGACGGCGGTTTTCGAAACCGGGACGAAGAAGGGGAGTTTGCTGGCGAGCAGGATGAAGGGGGCGGCGAGTTTGCCGTAGGCGCCGGCGGCATGGGTGAAGGTGGTGCCGCGCTCGGCTTTGCTGAATTTATCCTGCCAGTAGAGGCTCAGCAGCCGGGCGAGGAAGGTTAGGCCGACGGCGATGGCGAGCAGTGCGGGGCGGGTGGAGAGGCTGAGGCCGCCGGCGTTGTTGTCGCTGAGCTGCAGGCCGAGGAAGGGGCCGAAGAGCAGCAAGGCGATGAAGGCGACGGCGGCGGAATCTTTTAAGTGATGGGTGAGGTTTTTCATGCCCTACACTTTCTCGACATCGTTGCGGCCGAGCAGCCCGGTCGGCATGAACATCAACACGATGGCGAGAATGGAATAGACCGCGACATCCTTGTAGGCGACGGTGGCGTAGCCGGACCAAAAGGCCTCGATCAGGCCGATGAGCAGGCCACCAAGGACAGCGCCTGGGAGCGAGCCGATGCCGCCGAGGACCGCGGCGGTGAAGGCTTTGATGCCGGCGTTGAAGCCGATGTAGAAATCGATGACCCCGTAATAGAGCAGGAACATGACGCCGGCGACGGCGGCCAGCGCCGAGCCGATGACGAAGGTCATGCTGATGGTGCGGTTGGTATCGATGCCGAGGAGTGCCGCCATTTTGGCGTCCTGTTCGACGGCGCGCATGGCGCGGCCGAGCGGTGTTCTGGTGACGAGATAGGTGAAGGCGGCGAGGATGACGAGGGTGGTGATGATGATGGCCATCTGCATCCAGGAGAGCAGGACGACGAAGCCGTTTTCATCCATCAGATGGATGCCGCCCGGCAGGAAGGGCGGGATGGCGCGCTCGAGCGCGCCCTGGCTGGTCTGCACGTAATTCTGCAGCAGGATCGACATGCCGATGGCGGAGATGAGCGGGGCCAGGCGGAAGGAGCCGCGCAGCGGGCGATAGGCGACGCGTTCGATGGAGAAGCCGTACAGAGCGCAGAGGCCGGCAGAGAGGATGAGGGCGGTGAGCAGGCCGAGCGGGACGGAGGTAATGCCGGTGAGCGCGGTGAGGACGATGATGCCGATGAAGGCACCGACCATGAAAACATCGCCATGCGCGAAGTTGATCATGCCGATGATGCCGTAGACCATGGTGTAGCCGATGGCGATGAGGCCGTAGATCATGCCGAGGGTTACGCCGTTGATAAGCTGCTGTAACGCGTAAGCCATGACACTCCCGGGTATTTGGGCCTGATGCACGTAATGGATACGAGCAATGCGTTTTGGTCAATGCTCTATGTTTTTCGCCGCAGGCTTCACATCGCCGGTCTGGCTTGCTACAGGGTGCGCTCGGTGAAAGCCGCCGGGCGGGTGCTTAGCTCAGTTGGTAGAGCGGCTGACTCTTAATCAGCTTGTCGTAGGTTCGATCCCTACAGCACCCACCAATTTCTTTAAATAGGAATGATATGCTGGACACAATGCGCCGCATTGGCGCGGTTGGCTGCGCGTTTGGCATTCAGCGGAATGCCGGTAATGTCAAAAATACGTTTGGCGCTATCAATGAACCCCGGCAAGGCCGATGATAAGCCGGGGCTAACTCATTTGGGAGAATGTGGTGAGAAAAACAGCGAAGCATGCGGGTTGGATTTTTGGGGTGCTGGCCGGGCTCACCGCGGCCGGGGCCAGGCCTGCGCATGCGCAGTATTTTTCGGATCATGACGGATATTCCGATAGCGGCGTATCCCGGGTCCAGCTGGAGCTTTCACCCTATCTTTGGCTGCCGGCGGTAAGCGGGCACATCGGCTTTGCGCATAACGAGGTGTCCAACCGGATCCCGGCGGATTTCGGTACCGGGGTGCCGTCTATTAACCAGTTGGCGAGTTCGCTGCATTTTTCGTTCATGGGGGCCGGGCTGTTGCGCTACGGGCCCTATTCGGGCGAGGTGGATTTGCAATATGTCAGCGCTTCTGCCGGCAAGACATTATACACCGGCCCGCGCGGCGGCGAGTATCGGGTTGGTTTGAACACGTCCTATGTGCGGGTGGCTCCGGGGTTTGGCTATCAGGTTTACAGCGGCGACGTGCTTTCCATCCCGACTTCCGTCGATGCGCGCGTCGGCTTTGCGTATTTCGAGCATTGGGAAAATCTGAACGGCGAGGACAAGCTCTCCGGCCGGGTGGGCGGCAACGGCAGTTTCATTCAGCCCTGGTTTGGCACGCGGATCGACTTTGTGCCTTCTCCGAGATGGCGGATCGAGCTTGCCGCTTTGGCGCAGGGATTGGGTGTGGACGGCGGCTCCTGGGGATGGGGGGCATCGGCCATGCTGTCCTACGCTGTTAGCGATTGGTTTGATGTGAATGCGGGGTACCGGGCGCTGAATACCGAGCGTGAGCATGGTAACCGCGATACGCCTGGTTCGGACGACAGGTCGTTGGAATTGACCGCCTATGGGCCGGTGGTTGGGGTAAGTTTCCGGCTTGGCAGCTCGCCGCCGCCGCCGCCGGCGCCTGAGCCGGCACCGATGGCATCGCCGGCGCCGGTACCAGCCAAAACCTACCTGGTTTTCTTCGGCTGGGATAAGGCGGCACTTACGCCGAAGGCGAATGCGATTATCGCGCAGGCCGCGGCCGACAGCAAAACGCAGAGTGTCACGACGATTGCGGTGAGCGGCTATACCGATACCTCGGGCACGGCGGCGTACAACCAGGGTCTTTCCGTGCGCAGGGCCAGGGCCGTTGCGGCGCAATTGGTGGCTGACGGCGTTCCGCAATCGGAAATTACCTCGCAGGGTTTTGGCGATACGAATTTGCTGGTGTCGACCGGGCCCGGCGTGCGGGAGCCGCAAAATCGCCGGGTGCAGATCGTTCTTCAGTAGGCATGGGGGTTGGCGCCGGTCCTGCGGTTCGGACTGGCGCCGATACGCGATTTGGATGCTGGGGGTGATACGGAATGAACGAACAAGACCTGGCAGTTCCGGATCGCTTCGCGGTGCACGCGACGTCGGATGCGCATTTTGCCTGGGTGCGGACCCGGCTGGCGGTTGAGAATACGCTGCTGGCCTGGGTAAGGACCTCGGCGTCGCTGATCGGTTTTGGTTTCACCATCGTACAATTTTTTCAGCGCTTCCATGATTTGGAAGGTGCGAAACCGGCGTGGCTGCCGAGTGCACCGCGCGATTTGGGGCTGGCGCTGATTTTTTGCGGTGTTGTGGCCCTGGCGGTGTCCACATTGCAGTATCGCTCGATCAATAAATATCTGCGCAGCGGTAGTTTTGGCGCGCTGGCGATTTCGGACAATGAACGGTACCGGACGGCGACCCCTGGCGTTGCGATACTGCTGTTCGTTATTGGTCTTTTCACTTTCTTTGCAGTGCTATTTCGGCTCACATGAAGTCACCTTAGGAGACCCCGCCATGACGGAAAAGAAGCAGCCGAATATTCTTCTAATTCTTGCCGATGATGTCGGCTGGTTCGATGTCGGTGCTTATAACCGCGGGATCATGGGGGGCCAGACGCCCAATATCGATCGCATTGCAAAAGGCGGGGTGCTGCTGACGGATTGCTATGCGCAGGCGAGCTGCACGGCGGGGAGGGCGGCGTTTATTACCGGGCAGTTGCCGATGCGGACCGGGCTGACAACGGTTGGGCTGCCGGGTGCAACGCAGGGGCTGCAGGCGGAGGATCCGACGCTGGCGGAGCTTTTGAAGCCGCTCGGTTATGTGACCGCGCAGATCGGGAAGAACCATCTCGGCGACCGTAATGAATATTTGCCGACCGTGCATGGATTCGATGAATTTTACGGTAATCTTTATCACCTGAACGCCGAAGAGGAGCCGGAGCAGTTCGATTATCCGAAGGACCTGCCGGTGTTTCAGAATTATTTCAAACCGCGCGGGGTGCTGGAATGCAAGGCGACGGATGTGGACGATCCGACGGAGGATCCGCGGTTCGGCCGTGTCGGCAAGCAGGTGATCAAGGATACCGGGCCGCTGACGCGCAAGCGGATGGAAACGGTGGAAGACGATCTGCTGGCGCATTCGATGGATTTTATCGATCGCGCGCATGCGGCGGATAAACCGTTTCTGCTCTGGCATAATACCACGCGGATGCATGTCTGGACCCGGCTTTCCGATCGCTGGAACGGCAAGACCAAATTTGGGCTGTACGCGGATGGCATGCAGGAGCTGGATTGGGTGGTCGGTGAATTGCTCGACAAACTGGATGCGCTTGGCATTGCCGATAATACGATCGTTATTTTCACGACCGATAACGGCGCCGAGAAATTCAGCTGGCCGGATGGTGGCACCTCGCCTTTCCGCGGCGAAAAAGGCCTCGGCTGGGAAGGTGGATTCCGGGCGCCGTTTGTTATGCGCTGGCCGGGGCATGTTCCGGGTGGGCAGGTTCTGAACGGTATTGTTTCGCTGGAGGACGTGGTGCCGACCTTGCTGGCGGCGGCCGGCGTACCGGATGTGAAGGAACAACTGCTGGCTGGCTACCAAGCTGGAGAGAAGCATTTCAAGGTGCATCTGGATGGGTATAATCAGCTGCCGTATCTGACGGGCGAGGTTGCTGAATCTCCACGGCATGAATTTTTCTATTACGGCGAGCATGATCTGTTCGCGATCCGGTATAATAACTGGAAAATTCATTTCATGGTCAAGGATGACTGGTTTGCCGGGCAGTCGGTGAAGCCGACGGTGCCGCGGCCGGTGAATTTACGGGTTGATCCGTTCGAGCAGCATATGGATGCGCCGGGATATCCGTCCTATGCCGGCGAAAAATTATGGACGATCATGCCGGCGGCTTATATTTTGAAGATGCATATCGAGACATTTGCGGCGTTTCCGCCACGGCAGGCGCCGCCGGAGTTTAATCCGGGGGCGATGTTGCAGCAGGTGATTGCGGCGCATGGGAAGGGTGTTTAAGTCCGGCTTAAGCCGGCGGTTTGGAGAGGCTGGCGACCAGGCGTAGCATTTCGGAATGCGCCGGCGTGGCCGGGTTGGATAGTTCGCTCATGCTGTGCGCGTCCGTCAGCCGGTTCAGTCTGGTCAAAGCGCGGATGCGTTGGCGGCGGGTTTGCTTGATTTCGCTTGGGCGGCGGGTGAAGAGCAGTTTGGTCAACTCGCCGTCACCGAACAGATTGTTGAGTTCGGTGAAGAAGGTGTAGATCAGGAAGAGCGTCAAAATCCAAAGCTGAACCGCGACATATTGATGCCAGTTGATGGTTGTTGCCACGTATTGCGAAATATCGCGGAGTTTGCCGCCATGCGTGAGAAACTCGATCAGCCGCTCAAGGATTCGTACCAGCGCGACCGCGAGAAAAAAGATGCCGGTTTTGAACAGGACCGGGCGGATGAGCGGGGCGGTGTCCATGCGGCGGAAGAACGGCAATGCCTGCGCGATCAGCACTGATTTTCCGACGATGAGGGCGCCGGTGGTGGCCAGCAGGAAGCTCGAGAATTTGACCTGATATTTGTTGAGGATCAGGTTTGTCGTCAGCAGGATCAGGTTGAATCCGATCGCGAAGAATAGCGTCGGCGGAATCATCTCCTTGATTTCCTTGATGACGAAGCCGATTGCGGGATGTTTTGACATGCTGCGTTCCTGGAAGCTGAGTTGACCTAAAACACCAGTGTCATCTGACCGCGAATTTGCCAGACTGGGCCGTATTTCGGCCGGAGTATGTTGCTGTAGGCGCCGAGCGAGAGATTGATCGGAAGTTGGCCGAGTCTGACCAGCCGGCCGCCCTGGCCGCCGAGGGGAAGCGTCCAGGCGGTGTTGCCCGACGCCAGCCAGTTGGCGGTAATGACGGGCGACGTGCCCATGAACCAGCCTTCAGCGAAATTGTAATTGAAAAATGGCTGCACCAGGAAATTGTCGTAGCGGGTGCCACCGGTGCCCGAGGTGCCTCCCATGGACCAGATGTTGTTTACCAGCGCGCCGGTGACGATCGGGCCCTTGAGCAATACGACGACCACGCTGGGACCGGCGCCCCAGACATTGGAGCCCAGGGTTTTGTCGCTGATGGTGGGGATTTGAAAGATGGGGCCGGCACCCCAGACGACGCCGTTTTTAGGCTCGGACGGGGACAGCAACGCCGAGAAATTGGTGGGGCCGGTGCCGAAGGGGACGGTGTGCACAGGTGTGAGCGATGGCTGCCAGATCAGCGGCAGGATGGTGCGGGTGATGATGTTCCAGTTGTCGCTGATGTGGATGGGGATGACCGGCTGGATGTTGACCAGTTCCTGGGTGCCCTTGTTGGGGCCGTAGCCGAAATTCGTATTGCTCTGGAACGGAACGCTGTAGAGATTGCCGACCGGATTTTGTAATTTTTTTGCCAGTGCTTCGCTGCTGTCGGCGACGACGGCGTCGGTGGATGCGGCGCCGACGTTGTCGTCCTGGGCGCGTGCGGGCAGGCTTGCCGCGAGCGTCAGGCCGAGAAATATATAGACTGCAGCGAGCGATTTACGATTCGAGATGGTTTTGGTTCCGTTGAATTACTGCGCTTGCGCGGCCCATTGCTGGGCGCAAAGGACCGCGACCTGATCGGCGAATTTTCCCCAGAGCGTGCTCATGGCGGCGACCGTGCTGGTGACATCGGGGCCGCCCGGCGTTGCGGTCGCGGTGAAGGTCTGGACGGTCAATATGTGATAGTCATGGCCTGATTTGAGGGCGATTTGGACGTTCAGCGTGAGCTGGCCGCTGCTGTCGGGGTCGAAGCGAAGGATGTTCAATTCAATCAGTAGATCAGAAGCCGAGGCGATGGAGCCGCCACTGGCCAGGACCGTCGATGAAGGCAGGCGTTGGCTGAGTTCCTGGACGGCGATGTCCTGCAGCATGGAATCAAGCGGCTCGGCCCAGATGTCATTGGGGAAGGTGCTGAATTCATAGCTGGCGCCGGCTTTGGCGATGCCGTTCTGGTCGAGGTAGCCGGGGATATTGATGCTGCGGACGGCGATTCTCAAAGCCACGCCGGCATTGACGGGGCCCGGCACGACGGCGAGCCGATAATAGCTTGTCGGCGCCGAGGCGCAGCCGGCGAGGGTGATGACCGCGGCGGCGGCGGTGCGCAGCAATGCGCGTCGATGCATGTTCACTGTCCGCTCCTTCCGCGCAGCAGCGCCGATGGGTTGCGGTTCAGATAGGCCGTCAGCAGGTCGATGGACCTTAAAGTAGTATTTGCCTGGTTCATGAGCTGCTCCAAGTTTCGCTGGAAGTCGGAATCGTTACCATAGTTCTGGCGAAAGCCGCCCAAAGCCGTGTTGGCGCTGTTCAGCGTGGCCGTTAGTGCTGCAAGCGTCTGTTTGATTTGCGCGGTGCCGACCGTATGGTTCGTGGTGACGAGGAGCGTATTCAGGTTGTCGACAACTTTATCGAGCGGCAGTTTGTTAAGTTTGTCAGTGAACGTGCCCAGCGATGCGACGATTGCACCGAAGGCGCCGGCATCGCTCGGCAGCACATAGGCATCGCCCTCCATGGTGACGGGGATGGGTTTGGCGTTGGGGACGATGGTCAGTGCGATGACCTGCTGGCCGGTGACGTAGCTGGCGGTGTCGAGTTCGGCCCGCAGGCCCTTGTTCACCATGCCTTGGACCAGAGCGGGCAGCATGGCCGCGGGCACCACCCGGTCCCGGAACAGGCGTTCGGGTTGCATATCCATTGCCACGCGCACTCTGACAACGCGGGCAAGCGGGTCGAACACCAGTTTGACGTCGGTCACCTGGCCCACTTGCTGGCCGAGCACGTTGACGGGCGCGCCGGGGCTAAGGCCGGTAACCGCTGTGGTGAAATAGGTCACGAGCGGGACTTTGCGATTATAGCCGGAGGCCTTCGCGGCGTCTTGGGAGGGATATAGCGGGAAAACGGCGTCGTCCGGGCTTGGGGGACTGTCCAGGCCCTGCGGCGGCAGGTCGAAAGTAACGCCGCCGGAGAGCAGTGCCTGCAGGGATTGCACGACGACATGAAACGAACCGCCGGTCAGGCTGACGGAGATGCCTGAAGAATTCCAGAAATGGCTCTGGGCGCGGACCAGACTGTCGTAGGGGGCGCTGACGAAGATGTTGATGGTGACCGGACCGACGCCGTTGCCGATGCTGTAACCCAGGACTTCGCCGACATTGACGTCGCGGTAGAAAACCGGGGAACCGCTGCCGAGCGAGCCGATTTCGTCGGCTTTCAGGGTGAAGGTACTGCCGGGCTGATCCGAACGGACTCCTGGCGGGTCTTCCAGACCGATGAAATAATCTTGCTTATGGCCGCCGGGGGCGCCGGGATCCAGCGTGATGTAGGACCCGGAGATCAGGGTATCGAGGCCGGAGACGCCGCTTGCCGAGAAATTGGGACGGACCACCCACCAGCGTGCGTGGCTGGTGAGGAATGGCGCGCCAACGCTGGTCATGCGGACTTTGACGATGACATGCTTGTGGTCCCGGCTGAGCGCGATGCTCTCGACCGTGCCTAGAGCGACGTCCTTGTATTTCACCTGGGTCTGGGAAGCGTTGAGGCCGGTGCCGGTGTCGAAGGAAAGGGTGAGCAGCGGGCCTTCCTCGACCAGCGTGCGATAGCCGAGATAGCCGGCGATGATCGCGGCGACGATGGGGATAATCCAGACGAAAGAGAAGCGCGGCTTGCGGATATGTCCGTCGGGCGCGTCGTCGGTTTCGCTCATGTCAGTTCTGCCTTGATATTTGAGTTCGGCGCGGCGCCGGCTTGGCGCCTTGTTTTGCGGTCCCACATCAGCCGCGGGTCGAAGCAGTCGACCGCGAACATGGTCAGCACGACGACGGCGGCAAAGCAGGGGGCGCCGGCTTCGGCCTGGATGTTGGCGAATTGTCCGAAGCGCACCAGCGCCACCAGGATGGAGATCATGAAGACGTCGATCATCGACCAGCGGCCGACGAATCTGATGATGCGATAGGCCTGGGTGCGGCCGAGCAGATGGGAGAACCTGCCGGTGCCGGTTTGCAGCAGCAGATAGGCCAGGGTGAGCAGTTTCGCCAGCGGAATGGTGACGCTGGCGATGAAGACGAGCAGCGCCAAAGGCCAGAGATTGGCTTGGATCAATTCGATGATGCCGGCCATGATGGTGAAGGGTTCGGCGACGCCCAGGGTGGTGATGGACATGACGGGGAAGACGTTGGCCGGAATGTAGAAGACGGCGGCGGCGATCAGGAAAGCGAGGCTGTGGCTGAGGCTGTTTGCCTTGCGGGTGTGCAGCGTTGCAAAGCAGCGGGTGCATTGCTCGCCGGGGGCCGCCATGTTTACCAGGTCGCAGCGGTCGCAGCCGATGATTTTGGTGGAAGCGGCATTGGAGCGCGCCGGTTCGCGGGTGCGCGCCGAAGGATGGGCGGCTTTATCGGCTGCGTCGAGCGCGGTCCAGACCGTTTCGGTGTCGAGTGCGGCGTCGGCCGCCGACATTGAGATCATCACGCCGACCACCGCGAACAAGGCGGTGTCGAGATGGACGGCGGCCATGGCGATGAGGCGGGTGTAGGCGACCATGAAGCCGAGGAGATAGACGTCGATCATCGCCCAGGGGCGGATGGGTTCGTACCAGCGGAAGATGGCTTTCAGCAGCCGCGCCGGCAGAAAATTCGTTTCGATGCCGATGAGGGTGACGAGCAGCAGGGCGATTTTGATGCCGGGGAAAATGACGGTGACGGCCAGGACCAGCAGGCCGACCAGTTCGAAGCCGGTTTGATAAAGCTGGTTCGGCCCGGTTTCGATTTTCGCCATCTGGAAGCGGCCGTAGGCGGTGATTTCCAGGAACGGTGCAATCAGCGCGAAGCAATAGAAAAAAGCCCCGGCCAGGCTGCAGGCGATGACGTATTTGAAGGGATGTTTCTGGTGGCGCCAGAGCGCATGCCCGCATTGGGGACAGTCGGCGACCAGGCCGACCGCCAGCGCGGGCATTTTGCAGATCAGGCCGCATTGCGGGCATTCACGCAGTTTTTTCAGCGGATCCTTGCCCTGCGCGGCATTCCCGGAAATTGGCGGCGGCATTTTAGGGGCCGGGTGAGATATGCGTGATTTTGGAGCCTTCAATCCCCATGCCCGCCATCAGGCCCTGAGCGGCGAATGGGAGGGCGTAGACATCCTGGGTCAGCGTGCTGGAGGTGATGCTTTTGGCCTTGCTCTGATCCACGACGACGACGCTGGGGCCGGCGCCCACCGACCAGCCATCGCTGGCGGCGAGGTAATTCACCGCCGCATCGTTCATGAAGAACAGCGCGTAGCTGAAATCCTGAACCCCGGCCTGAAATCCGTAGGAGGCGGCGGAAATATTATAGTATGAATTTACCACCCCGTTCAGGTAGAAGGCGCCGTCGCCGGTCTCCGCGCCGATCATGAACCCCGCCTTGATGATGTGCGGAAATACCAGGATGCCCTTTGCCTTTTGCGCCAAAGCGAAGGAGCTGGGCTCCAGCGTGTAGAGATTCTGCAACGCGGCATTCGAGGCATCGACCAAAGCCGATGCGGATGCGGCCGCGGCCGGGCGGGCCAAGGTAATTCCGAAGCCGGAAATTGTCGCCATTCCAAGTCCAAGCGCGGTTTTGCGGCGGGTAATCATGATTCTGTCCCCCAAATATGCCTTCTTCGCAGTTTTGCTCGAATCCGTATTGCCCCATGCGGCCGGAATTTTGACCGTTAACGCATTCGGCGCCGCTCGGGTCAAAATGCCAAACTGCAGGGCGGATGCCTAGAGGGCGTATTAATAGGTTTTTCGTACAACCGCGGCGCCGTTGGGGCCGGCGCAACCGGCACGGTAGGGGCCGCTTGCGCAGGAAACGGCTGGCGGGTGATAGGGCGCGGGCGCATGGTAGTAGACGGGCGGCGGCGCATAGGCCGGTTTGCGAACGGCGACGGCACCGTTGGGGCCCGCACAGCCGGCCGCGTAGATGCCGCTGGCGCAGGTCGTAGCACTTGCCATGACGGGAAGCAGCAATGCTGCGCCAAATACCGTGTTAAAAAATACTGCGCGCGCGCTGTTCATCTGACGTCTCCCGAAGGCATGGTGGAAATTCCGCTAGGTGCTTGGTCTGCCCTTATGAGGAAAGCGTTATGGGCATTGCGGTCATAGCTCACGGTTCCGCATTCGCGATAGGGAAGCGGGCGGCTTTTATGCGCAGCCGCAGAATATTACGATTCCATATATTACGATCCCATAAGCTTTTGACCGATTTTACTTTTTAATTGACATTTCTAGCGGGCGTAATAATTTGTTAATGTTGCCGCAAGGTACGCCTAGGGGAATTGCTTTGTTCAACACCGGGACGACCAGGGTCGGCGGGATGAAAGCTGTCGTCGCCGTTCTAGAGAAACTGGGTTTCGAGCCTCAGCCGGTCATTCAGCATGTCGGTTTAAATCTCGAGATGCTTTCGGACCCGGATTTTATCGTGCCGAGCGCGCTGTTTGGAAGACTGTTCGCGCATTGCGTTGCGGTCACGAAATGTGAGCATTTCGGTATGCTGGTGGGATCGGAGGGCTCGCTTTCATGGCTGGGCCGGGTTGGGTTTGTTGCCAGCAATTCAGAGAACGTGGCGCAGGCGCTGCAGGTTCTGGGCGAATATTTTTATTATCACGATCGTTCCGCCGTAGTGGCGTTGAAGGTCGAAAATGATCAGGCCGTGCTCAGCTATAATTTGCTTTTCAAGATGGAGGCGCAGAGCCAATGGCTGGGCGGCGTGATGTGTTGCGCGCTGAAGATCATGCGCGAATTATGCGGTCCGCTATGGGCGCCATCGGAGGTAAGGCTGGCGATACCGCGTCCCGTTGATATCCGGGCTTATGAGCGGTTTTTTCGCGCCAAATTGACATTCGACGCGCCGGCGACCGGGCTGGTTTTCGACACCAGCTGGCTAGAGCGGCCGATCGAGCATGCGCAGCCGGAATTGCGCCGGATTTTGATGAAGGAAATGCGCAGCAATCGTTTCGACCCGGAGGAGTTTCCGCTTGACGTGCTGAGAATTGTCCGGACCACGATCGGCAGCGGCAATTGCACCGCCGAGAAGATCAGCGGGCTGCTCGGCATCAGCGTGCGGGCGCTCTCCGCGCGGTTGGAAGAGCATAATACCAGTTTCAAGCAGATCGTGGAGAATGTGCGCTTCGAGATGGCCAAACAGCTGATGGAAAACACGGATATGCCGCTTAGGGATATTTCCGAGCAGCTGGATTATTCGGAGATCAGCGCCTTTACGCGGGCATTCACGCGCTGGGCCGGTATTGCGCCGGGAAACTGGCGGCGTACTGTCCGGGCCTGAAACGGGGATCGGTCTGGCTGTCTTTCGGCGCGGGCTGCGTGTATTCCGGCACAAAGTTTTCTTTTATAAATAATCAGGCAAAAAGTCAGGCAAATAATCAGGGAGTTCTGAGATGGCGGTCCGGTTTATCGCGCGCTTGTTGGCTATTGTGGTTTTTTGGTGCGGCGCGCCGCTCGGCGCTTTGGCGCAGACCGAGGTGAGCTGGCCGGTGGTGGTGCATGCGGATGGCGCCACGGCGACGGTTTATGAGCCGCAGCCGACGTCCTGGCCGGGACGGACGACGGTTTATGCGACGGCGGCGATGATGATCGCCAAGCCGGGGGCGAAGACCATTGTCGGCACGGTGGATATTTCGGCCGCGACCAGTGCGGATTTAACGCAGCGCTGGGTGACCTTCTCGAAAATCAAGGTGCTGGCGACGCATTTTCCGATGCTGGATACCAATCGGGCGGCGCAGGTTCAGGCCAGAATCGTCTCTGTGGCGGCGGGCATGGGTGGCAAACGGATGCCGCTGGATACGCTGCTGCTGGCGTTGAACGAGACCCCGGTGCAGACGCAGCCGGTTGCGACGCAGAACACACCGCCGGTTATTTTCCACAGCAATACGCCGGCGATTCTGGTGGTGACGATGGGCAGCCGGTGCTGACGCCCTTGAAGGGTACGGGGCTGAGCTTTGCGGTGAACACCAATTGGAGCCTGTTCCAGCAGGGTTCCACGGGGGAGTGGTTTTTGCTGGATGGGTCAAACTGGCTATCGGCCCCGGCGTTTACCGGTCCGTATCAGCCGGCAGGCGGGCTGCCGGGGGATTTCAGCAAGCTGCCGAATGATGCCAGTTTTGCGGATGTGAAGAAATATGTACCGAATGGACCGGCGCCTGCGGTTGCGCCAACGGTATTTGTGAGTACCAAGCCGGCGCAGATTATTGTCACGAAGGGGGCGCCGGTTTTAAAGCCGGTTGCGGGCGCGCCGCTGCAATTCGTGAGCAATGCGAGCGCCGAGATTATATTCGATCCGGCGAGCAAGAATTATTTTGTGCTGTTCTCGGGAAGGTGGTTTTCGGCACCGTCGCTGGAAGGGCCTTGGGTTTACGCCACGCCCAACCTGCCGGCGACGTTTGCGCTGATCCCGGCTGATGGGCCGCAGGCGGATGTGCTGGCGAGCGTGCCGGGTACGGCGCAGGCGCAGGAGGCGGTGATCACCGCGCAGATCCCGCAGCAGACCAGCCTGAAGGTGCATAGCACGACGACGGTGACCTATGTCGGCGCGCCGAATTTTGTGCCCATCGCTGGGACCAGCATGACCTATGCGGTGAATACCTACGCGCAGGTGATCGGCGCCAACGGGTATTATTATGCCTGCGTGAATGGGGCCTGGTATGTCTCGAACACCGCGACCGGGCCTTGGATATTGGCGACCAGCGTGCCGCCGGTGATTTATACGATTCCGCCGAGCAGCCCGATTTATCCGGTGACCTATGTGCGGATTTATTCGGTGTCGCCGACCGTGGTCGTGGTGGGATACACCGCGGGATACACGATGGGGATGATCAGCCCGGCCGGGGTGGTGGTTTATGGCACCGGATATTATTACCCGCCGGTGGTGATCGTTGGCGTGGTGCCACTGTATTTTCCGTATCCGTATACCTATGGCGGCGGTATTCGCTATGTCTCGTCAACCGGTGGCTGGGTGAGCGGCGGCGCGGTTTATGGCCCGTATGGCGGGGTGGCGGCGCGGTCTTATTATAACCCGTCCACCGGCGCTTATGCGCATGGCAGCGCCGCCTGGGGGCCGAATGGCGGCTACGCGCAAGGCAGTTTCAGCAATCCTTCCACCGGGCGCTACGGCAGCACGTCGCAAAGCTGGAGCCCGTATGGACGGTCAGGCTCCAGCACGGTGACCGGGCCGAATGGTACGGTGCATACGCAGAGCGGCAGCAATGCCAATGGCTCGGCGGGCAAGTTCAATGCCAGCAACGGGGCATATGGCGGCGCTGTGCATAACTCGGCGAACGGCAATAATACCGCGGCGATGAAGTCCGCGAACGGCGATGTTTATGCTGGACATAATGGGAATGTGTACCAGCATTCCTCCAGCGGCTGGTCGCAATATGACAACGGCAGTTTCAAGCCGGTGACGCCGCCGGCGAAAACAACATCTACCGGTGGATCTTATGATCAGGCGAAGCCTACCGGGTCCAGCCCGCAATCGAGGCCAGCTTACAGCGGCGGCAGCACCGATTTTGGCCAGCTCAATCATGACATGAGCGCGCGGCAGGGCGGCTGGCAACGGTCTTCCAGCTATGGCGGCGGCGGCTACCGGGGCGGTGGCGGCCGGATGCGCTGAGGCTACGGCGGTGGAGGGATCGGCGGTTTCGGGTTAGGCTCTGCTGATGCAGCCCGGCTTTATCGGATCGGAAATTTATCGGCTGCCGGTCTTCAAGCCGCCGCATCCGCTGGCGGTGCCGCGGGCGATGCTGGTGCGGGATTTATGCGACGCTTTGGGCTGGCTGGCGCCCGGGCAGTATATCGATAGCCCGCTGGCGACGGCAGCTGAGCTCGGGCAGTTTCATGATGCGGCCTATGTCGCGGCGCTGTTCCGGGCCGAGGCTGAGCAGGATTTGCCGGAGGCGTTGCGGCAGCAATACCGGATCGGCGCGGATGCGAATATTATTCACCCCGCCGTGTACAGGCGGCCCGCTACCTCCGCCGGCGGGGCGATGCTGGCGGCAAGACTGACGGCGGATGGCGGGGTGGTGCAGGCGCCGGGGGTGGGCAGCCATCACGGGCAGCCAGCGCGCGCCAGCGGATTCTGCTTCGTCAACGATGTCGTGCTTGGCATGATGCAATGGCAGGCGCTGGGCCTGCGCAGGATCGTCTATCTGGATCTGGATGCGCATCACGGCGACGGGGTGGAAGCGGCGTTTGCCGATGACCCGGATGTGTTGACGATCAGCGTGCATGAGGCCGGGCGCTGGCCGCGGAGCGGGACGGCTAGCAAACCGGCCCAGGGGATATGGAATTTTCCGGTGCCGGCAGGATTTAATGACAGCGAGCTTGCCTGGTTGATGGAAAACAGCATTTTGCCGGTGATCCGGGCGCAGGCGCCGGAAGCCATCTGGATGCTGCCGGGCGCGGACGCGCTGGCGGGGGACCCGTTGGCGAAATTGCAGCTGTCCAACCAGGCAATCTGGGATGCGCTGGCAAAGGTTCGGCCGCTGGCGCGAAGGCTGGTGGTTGCCGGCGGCGGCGGCTACAACCCCTACCTGCTGGCGCGGTGCTGGAGTGGGATTTGGGCGGGGTTGAACGGCCTTGCCATTCCCGAAACCCTGCCGCCGGCGGCGGAATCGGTGCTGCGCGCGGTCGAATATTTTCGCGCGGCCGGCCGTAATCCGCCGGAATATTGGATGAACACGTTGCGCGACGCGCCGAATCCCGGCCCGGTGCGCGACGCGGTGAAAAGATTGGGAGAACAAGCGTGAAGCAGATGATTTTCGCCGCCCTGGCAGTTCTGGCGCTGGCGGGCAGCCTGGCGCGCGCCGATGACACCGATGCGACCGGCCCGCAGCCCAAACTGCCGACCGAACAGCTTACCATCGTCTCCGATGACGGCAAAAGCCATGTCTTCAACGTCGAACTGGCCACCACCAGTCAGCAGCAGATGACCGGGCTGATGTTCCGCACCAGTATCCCGGCCGATACCGGCATGCTGTTTCCCTGGCCGGCGCCGCAGATCTCCGACATGTGGATGAAAAACTGCCCGGTGCCGGAGGACGTGGTGTTCATCGGGCAGGACGGATTGATTAAGGGCATCGCCGAAAACACCGTGCCCTATAGCCTGAAGGGTAATTCCAGCCCGGTGCCGGTGATCGCGACATTGGAATTGCAAGGCGGAATTACCGAGGCGCTGGACATCAGCGTTGGGGATAAAGTGATTGCCAAGCAGATCAACGGGGGCGCAACCGCACCGGGGCAGTAGGAAAAAGGCGGGATTAACCGCCTGTGTTCAGGAGGAACGGCATGAAGCTTGAAGGCAAAGTTGCGCTGGTCACCGGCGCGGGAAGCAATCTTGGTAAGATGTACGCGGCCGCTTTGGCGGGCGAAGGCGCGACGGTGGTGATCGGCGATCTCGATGGCGATCTGGCGCGGAGCGCCGCGGCGGAAATCGCCGACACAGGCGCCGTGACGATGGGATTGGAAATGGATGTTGGAAACGACAGCCATATCGAATCGGCCGTCGAAGCGACGATCGCCAGGTTCGGAGGCGTGGATATTCTGGTGAATAATGCCGGATTGGCCCGCGGGCGATGGAATCTCTGTTCGGAACTCAGCAATGACGAGTGGCGGCATATCATGTGGATCAATGTTGGGGCGCCGCTGGCCTGTGCGCGGGCTTGCCGGCCATCCATGGTGGCGCGCGGCGGCGGTGTTATCGTCAATCAGTCTTCAATGGGCGCCTACGGCGCACTGAGCAGCGCCTATTCGGTTAGCAAGCTCGCCATCAGCGGCCTGACGGTGGCGCTCGCGCATGAGTTTGGAGTGGATAATATCCGTGTGAACGGGATCGCGCCGGGCGTGATGAACGGGCGTGTTCCACCGGAAGCGCTGGAGAGGATCATGTCGATGCAGCTGTTGAAGCGGCGCGGGGCGCCGCCTGATCTGGCGGGAACGCTGATTTACCTCGTGACCGACGCATCTTCGTTTGTGACCGGGCAGATACTGATTGTCGATGGGGGCGTGGCCGCCCGGCCGTAGTTGCCAAGCGGATTGGCTGGCCTTAAGCGAGCGCTGGGCGGGGCGTGGCGCAGCCTGGTAGCGCGCTTGTTTTGGGTACAAGAGGTCCTCGGTTCGAATCCGGGCGCCCCGACCACGGAAGTAAGGAAGGACTTCTTTTTTGAAAAAAAAGAAGCAAAAAACTTTTTTATGCTGGGGCAGGGGCTGGATTTCGCCAACGCCCCAGGTTCAGAGTACAGAAGTTTTTTTGCTTCTTTTTGTTCACAAAAAGAAGTGCTTACTTGGCTTTTTGCGAAGGGGGTTGTGATGCGGGCGCGGATATTTTTGCCGGCGAAGTCGGCGATGCAGTCGGGCACGGCCAAGACCCATCGATGGGTGCTGGAGTATGAGCCCAATTCCGCGAAGATACGGGACCCTTTGATGGGGTGGACGGGCAGCGATGATATGCTGAGCCAGATTCACTTGAGTTTTGAGACCAAGGAGGCGGCGATTGCCTATGCGCAGGAGCATGAGATTCCCTTCGATCTGGAATTGCCGGTGGCGCGGGTGAAGCGGCCGAAGGCCTATGCGGATAATTTCCGTTTTGACCGGAAAGAGAACTGGACCCATTAACGGTCCATCAGCGCCCTTAGCTCAGTTGGATAGAGCACGAGACTTCTAATCTTGAGGCCGGTGGTTCGAATCCACCAGGGCGCACCAACATTCCTTTCGCATGTGGAGCGTGGAAGAATGGGGATGTTGAATCGTCGGACTGTCTTCGTGTTGGTGTTGTTGTTGGAGGCGTCGTGTTCGGCGGGGCGGCCTGCCGCGGCTGTGCCGTGCCATAATGATAGCGTACAGACATCGCCCGGCGTGATTTTGCCGTTGGCTTCCGGCCAGACGTATCAGGTGTATCCGACGGACAACAGCATTTCGATGAACTGGCTGCCGACGGACAG
>JAMFSE010000084.1 GCA_026225115.1 Rhodovastum atsumiense | reverse complement strand
CCAATCTCACCAAGGCAATTGTCCAGGGAAAAATCCTAGTCAGCAACTTCGTCAATCAAAACAACCAGTCCCTCGTTTGCAGTCAGCGTCAAACCACCGGAAACAGCGCCGTTTCGTGCGGAATTCGCGGCCAACAGAATCTGCCCGGCCTGCGTCGAGGCCGCGCAATCCTGATCAGCGGTGTTCACAAGTATCTGCAGCGCGGCGCCACCATCCCAGCGCAGGAATGAAAGCACCGAACCGCTGACGCCGACGGCCTCCACTGCGCCGAGCGCCAGCGCTGGATAACGCCGGCGCAGCGCCAACATTTGCCGATATAAATTCAGCATCGAATGCGGGTCATCGCGCTGCATGCTCATGGGCGTATCATTTCCAAACGGCAGCCATGGCCGCCCCGTTGTAAAACCGGCGCCAGGACCCGGCTGCCATAAAAACGGCGTCCGCTCGGGGTCGCGCCCCAGGTTTTTTCCAGGCTCGCGCAGCTCCGCCGGGTCGCGGATATCAGCTTGCGGAATCACCGTATTTACCATCCCCAACTCATCGCCCATGTAAATCGTCGGCGTGCCCCGCAAGGTCAGTAGCAGCATCGCCGCAATTCTTGCCTGCGCCGGACCGATGCGACTGGCAATGCGCGGCCGGTCGTGATTGCCCAGTACCCAGTTCGGCCAGCCGCCCGGCGGCAAGGCGCGTTCGTAATTAATGATGATCTGCGCAATGGTTTGCGCATCCCATCCCTGCATGGTCAGCAGCTGAAAATTAAACGGCAATTGCGCGCCGCTGCCGTCCGCGCCGTAATAGGCGACCAGCCGGTCCACCGGCAGATAAAGCTCACCAATCAGCACCCGTTCCGCAAATTCATTCAGCACCGCCCGCATCTCCGCGACAATGCCCTGCACCTCCGGCCGGTCAGCGGTATAAAGCGGTATCAGCCGGTCATGTGACGAGCCGCCGGGCACATAATTGGGGTCCCGCGGATTATCCCTGAACTGATCATCCTTGATCATCATCCACATGACATCGACGCGAAACCCATCGACGCCGCGCTCTAGCCAAAATTTCAGCACATTGAACATCGCAGCGCGGACCTGCGGATTCCGCCAGTTCAGATCCGGCTGCGTCGGCAAAAACGAGTGATAGTAATAGCTGCCGGAAGCTTCATCCAACGTCCAGGCGGAGCCGCCGAAATTTCCAAGCCAGTTATTCGGCGCCCCCCCACCCGCCGCCGGATCGTGCCAAATATACCAATCCCGCTTCGGGCTCATGCGCGATTTCCGGCTTTCAACAAACCATGGATGCTGATCGGACGTATGGTTCGGCACATAATCCAGGATCAGTTTCAGACCGCGTGCATGCGCCGCCGCGATCAGAGCATCCATATCCGCCAGACCGCCAAACAGCGGATCAATATCGGTATAATCGGAAATATCGTAGCCGAAATCCGTCATCGGCGACGGGTAGACGGGTGATACCCAGATCGCATCGACACCGAGCCACTGCAGATACTCCAGCCGCTTCGTAATGCCCTTCAAATCGCCGGTCCCGTCGCCGCCGGTATCCTGAAACGACCTCGGATAAATCTGGTATATCACGCCCTTTTGCCACCAGGCCGGCCCCGGGGCGCGGTTTGGCGCGGCCACCGCGCTTATTACGTTGTCGCCCGTCAAAACATGACCAAATAAGCACGCATGATTAATGACCTCTGGTACAAAACCGCCATCGTCTACTGTCTGTCGGTTGCAACCTTCATGGATGCAGATGGCGATGGCATCGGCGATTTCCAAGGATTGATCGGCCGGCTCGACTATTTGCAGGGCCTCGGCATCACCGCCATCTGGCTGATGCCCTTCCAACCCTCGCCGCATCGGGACGACGGCTATGACGTCGCCGATTACTACGGCGTCGACCCGCGCTACGGCACGCTCGGCGATTTTGTCGAATTCACCCATGGCTGCAAGCAGCGCGGGATCCGGGTGCTGATCGACCTGGTCGTCAATCACACCTCGGACCAGCACCCATGGTTCCAGCAGGCGCGCCAGGATCCCGCCTCGCCTTATCGGGACTGGTATGTGTGGTCCAAGACGAAGCCAGCCAACGCCGCGGATGGCGTGGTGTTTCCCGGCGTGCAGAAAACCACCTGGACCCGCGACGCCAAGGCCGGCGCCTATTATTTTCACCGATTCTACGATTTTCAGCCCGACCTCAACACCTCAAATCCGGCGGTCCAGGCGGAGATCCTCAAAATCATGGGCTTCTGGCTGCAACTGGGCGTCTCCGGCTTCAGGATGGACGCCGCCCCCTTCGTTATCGCGGCCAAAGGTGCTGCCATCAAAAAACCGGTCGAGCACTACGAGATGCTGCGGACCTTCCGCGAATTCCTGCAATGGCGTCAGGGTGACGCGATCATCCTGGCGGAAGCCAATGTGCTGCCGGGCGAGGACATGCGCTACTTCGGAGACACCGGCGATCGCGTGCAGATGATGTTCAATTTCGACGTCAACCAGAATTTATTCTACGCTTTGGCCACGGCCGACACCAAGCCGCTGATTACGGCGATGAAAGCCACCGAGCCCAGGCCCGCCACCGGCCAATGGGGCCTGTTCCTGCGTAACCACGACGAGCTGGACCTGGGCCGGCTGACGAAACCGCAGCGTCAGGCGGTATTCGACGCCTTCGGCCCCGAGAGAAATATGCAGCTCTACGACCGCGGCATTCGCCGCCGGCTGGCGCCGATGCTGGATGGCGATCGCCGCCGGCTGGAGCTGGCCTACAGCCTGATGCTGACCCTGCCCGGCACCCCGGTACTTCGCTACGGCGACGAGATCGGTATGGGGGAAGATCTGGCGCTTCCCGAGCGCAATTGCGCGCGCACGCCGATGCAATGGTCGTCCGAAAAAATGGGCGGCTTCACGCAGAGCGACAAACCGGTGCTGCCGCCGGTGAGCTTTGGCGCCTTCGGCTTTCAACATGTGAATGTCTCCTCGCAACGCCGCGACCCGAATTCATTCCTGAACTGGACCGAACGTGTACTGCGCATGCGCAAGGAACTGCCGGAGATCGGCTGGGGGCAATTCAGTATCGTAAAAACCAGCCAGGCAAGCGTGCTAGCCGTGCGCTACGATTGGCGCGGCGCCGCCGTTGTGGTTGTGCATAATCTTTCCGCCATACCCGGCGAAGTCCGGTTCAAGCTCGGCCTCCAAGATCCTGAACCGGGCTTCCTGGTCAACCTGCTCAGCGATGATCACAGCAAGGCCGAGGCCGGCGGAAAGCATTGCATATTGCTTGAAGCTTACGGATATCGATGGTTTCGAATCGGCGGCATGGATCAGCTGGGGCATCAGAAAGCAATCGTCCAGGACAGGCCGGGCCGCCGGTGATATTTCGCAGGTAATCTGGCACCTCAGCGGCCAAGCCGGCCGGAGTCACCGATCAGTTTTTGCGCCAGCAGTACCGGAATGGCGGTGAACAGAATGATCGCAAAGACCACCACATTCACCTCCGGCAGTTTCTGCCCGAGCCGGATCGCACCGAAAATCCATAGCGGCAGCGTGTTCTGCGCGCCGGCGGTGAAGGTGGTGACGATCACCTCGTCAAACGACAGCGCAAATGCCAATAATGCACCGGCGCCGATGGCGCTCGCCATCATCGGCAGCATCACGCGGCGGAAGGTGAGGAAAGCATTGCCGCCAAGATCGGCCGAAGCTTCGGAGAGCGAGCGCGGCAGCCGGCGAAGCCGGGCGATCACGTTGTTATAAACGATCACCGTGCAAAAGGTGATGTGGCCGGCGACGATGGTCCAAAACGAAAGATTGAGGCTCCAGAAAGCAAAATAGGAAGCCAGCGCCATGCCGGTGAGAATGCCGGGAAGTGCGATCGGCAGCACCAGTACAAAGCTCACAAGTTCCCGGCCGACGGAGCGCATGCGGGCCACCGCCATGGCCGCCAATGTCCCCAGCAGCACGGCAACGACGGTGGAAAGGCCTGCCACTTCCAGCGAAAGCAGCAAGGCCTCGCGCACTTCGTCATCATTCCAGGTATCCGCGAACCAATGCGTGGTGAAACCAACCAGCGGCCAGGCGGGAATGGGCGCCGCGGAAAACGCATAGGCGATGATGATCACGATGGGGATAAACAGGAACCCAAGAATGGCGATCACCGCCGCCCAGATCAGAACAGCGCCGTTAGAGCGCATCGAACGCCCCGAGCCTTCGGGCCAAAAGCAGAAATACCGCCATCACGCCGAGCGGCAGCGTCGCATAGGCGGCCGCGAACGGGATGTTATTCGTCACGCCCACATTGGCGTAGACCACATTGCCGATGAAATCCGAACCGGTGCCGCCTACCAGCATCGGTGTCACGAAATCCCCCAATGTGAGCGAGAACGTAAAAATCGCACCCGCCGCCATGCCCGGCAGCGCCAGCGGCAGAATCACGCGCCGGAAGGTCGCCAGCCCGCGCTCCCCCAGATCCGCCGAGGCCTCCATCAAATTCGGCGGAATCCGCTCCAGCGCCGCGGCGATCGGCAAAATCATGAACGGCAGCCAGAGATAGGAGAACACAATCCACATCGCCCAATTACTGTAGCCGATATGCACGCCCGGGATGCCGATAGCGCTAAGCGCCCAGTTCAGCACGCCGTCATGCGCCAGGATCAGCCGCCAGGCATAAACCCGGGCCAGATAGCTCGACCATAACGGCACCAGCACCAAAGCCATCAATACCGCGCGCAGTTTAGGCCCCGCCAGCCGCACCATGGCATAGGCAAAAGGCCAGGCCAGTACTGCATCCGCCAGTGTGACCGCGGCGGCGATAAAAACCGTCCGCACGGCAATGATCCGGTAAATCGGGTCGCTGACCAGCACCGAAAAATTGCTCAGCGAAAACCCCGGGATCAGATTGCCGCTTAAATCATCGACCTGCCAGAAGGCGGTCACCAGCATGGCGCCGATCGCCGCCAGATACAGGCAGGCAAACCAAACGGCCGGCAGCCCGAGCAATGAAATGTTCGCCATCACCCCATGCCGCCAGCCGAACGCGGACAAGGCCGCGCGCCATGTCCGCGTAGCCTTCATGTCAGCCCTTTATGGACTGCCATTCGCGCTGCCAGGCGCTGTAGTCCAGGCAATCATCCTTGCCGTTGCCGCAAACCTTCCGCGGCGTCTTCCAGAATTTTATCTGGTCGAAATAAGATGCCGGGGCGTCGCCGTGATATTGCGCGCAGGCGCCGGCCTGCTGGGCGTCCATTTCCTTGCAGGCCAATGTATTCGCCGGCGTCTCGCCGAAATAAATCGCCTGCTGCGCCTGCACCTTTGGCGTCGTCACCCAGTTGATCCATTCATACGCGCAGTTCGGATGCGGCGCCTTCGAGGAAATCATCCAGGTATCGGCCCAGCCGGTCGCACCCTCGCTGGGAATGGTATCGGCCACCGGAACCTTCGCCGCCTGCAGCGTGTTGGTCTGATACGGCCAGGCCGCACCCACCACCGCATCGCCCGAGGTAAAAAGCTGGATCTCGTCAGAGGCAAGCGCCCAGTATTTCTTAATCAGCTTGGCCTGGCGCTGCAGCAATTTCACCACCGCATCCATCTGCATCTGGTTCAATTCATACGGGTCTTTAATGCCGAGCGCGGGCTGGGTTTTCGACAGATATAAAGCCGCGTCGGCAATCTGGATGGGATTATCCGGCACCGTGATCTGGCCTTTATATTTCGGATCATAGATCACGCTCCAGGACGTAGGCGCCACCGGGAACGTCTTGGTATTATACAGCAGCGTATTCGGCCCCCATTCGTAGGAAACGCCGTAATGCACGCCCTTCACCGTATTGAAATCCGGCGCCTGCAGCTGCGGAATGAAGTTTTTCCATGCCGGGATCAAGCCGATATTGATCGGCTGCACGTTCTTGCCAAAAATCAGCCGCAACGTCGCATCGCCGGAGGCTGATACCAGATCATACTGGTCGCCGTTGCCGGAGCGCATCAGCGCCACCATTTCATCCGAGGAGCCCGCATATTTCGCATGCACGGTGCATCCCGTTGCCGCCTCGAAAGGTTTCACCCAGTCATCCTGCGCATAGCCCTCCCAGGCCACGATGTTGAGCGTGCCTTCGCCTTTGCCGATTGCGCTAAGCGGCGCCATGGCCGCGGCCCCCTGCGCCAACGGCAACAATCCGGCAACGCCGACCAATAGCCGAGCCATCCATTTTTTAGGTTGCATCGTCATTCAACTTCTCCCTGGTTGTCGATATTTGCCGCTGTCGAAATTTGCACGGGGGTGATTGCCAAGCGCGGCCAGACCGCCAGAACACGGTCGCCCGGCAGCAGCCGCAGCCGGTCGGTCAACGGCAGAATATTCGCCTCCATCGCTTGCACCTCGGTGCCGTCTGCCAGGCGTACGATGTAGCGCGTCAGCGCCCCCAGATAGGTTGCCTGATGCAGAACGCCGGTCTGCCCTTCATGGCCATCCGGCAACGCCGCCGGCACCGGCAGCAGCTTGATTTTCTCCGGCCGCAGCAGCCGATCATGCGCGCTGCCGATCAAATTCGACGAACCGACAAAATCTGCGACGAAAGCCGAGTTCGGCCGCTCGTAAAGATCGAACGGCGTGCCCACCTGCTCGATCCTTCCCTGGCTGAAAACCGCAATCCGGTCGCTCATCGACAAGGCTTCGTCCTGGTCATGGGTGACATAGATGAAGGTGATGCCGCTTTCGTGCTGCAGCCGTTTCAATTCCTCCTGCATCTGGTGCCGCAATTTCAGGTCCAGCGCGCCCAGAGGCTCGTCGAGCAGCAGCACGCGGGGCTGGTTCACCATGGCGCGCGCCAGCGCCACGCGCTGCCGCTGGCCGCCGGAAAGCTGGGCAGGTTTGCGGGTGCCAAACTGGCCCAGCCGCACCTGCTCAAGCGCAGCCTGCGCCAGCGCATGCGCCTCGCGCTTCGGCATTTTCCTCGCCCGCAGCCCATAGGCGACATTCTCGATCAGCGTCAGATGCGGAAACAGCGCATAATCCTGGAAAACGGTATTCACCGGCCGCTCGAACGGCGGCAGCGCCGCCAGATCGGTCCCATCAAGCAGAATCTGCCCGGAATCCGGCCGCTCGAACCCGGCGATCAGCCGCAATGTCGTGGTCTTTCCGGAGCCGGACGGCCCGAGCAAGGTAAAAAATTCGCCCGCAAATACCGTTAGGTCGAGGTTTTCCAGCGCCACCGCCCCGCCATACGCCTTGGCGACGCCAACCATTGAAATAATCGGCCGTTTTGCCGCCTCGGGCTGCTGGTCTACGGCCATGCGGGAAATCTGCTCCAGTCTAGCACCTCTGGACGTAACATACGGAAAGATTGTTCCGCATGATATGGCCTTTGGTTCGTCTTGTCCTCCATAAAGCTTAGAATTATGGGCTGGGGCGAATCAATGCCGCGCCGGAAAGGTGAACGCCATGAAACTAACCGACCCGAATAGCGATATCGGCATTGCCCGCGCGGCGACGCTGAAGCCGATCGAGGAAATCGCCGCGGCGCTTGATATTCCGCCTTCGGCATTATTTCGCTACGGCCCCTTCAAGGGCAAAATCTCGCTCGACTTCGTGGCCAAGGCGGCGAACGCACCGCGCGGAAAACTCATCCTGGTCACCGCCATCAGCCCGACTCCGGCCGGCGAGGGCAAAACCACCACCAGCATCGGCCTTGGCGACGCGCTGCGCCGCCGCGGCAAGCGCACCGCGATCTGCCTGCGCGAGCCGAGCCTCGGGCCCTGCTTCGGCTCAAAAGGCGGGGCCACCGGTGGCGGCCATGCGCAGGTGGCGCCCATGGAGGACATCAACCTGCATTTTACCGGCGACCTGCACGCCATCAGCGCCGCCCATAACCTGCTGGCCGCGATGATCGACAACCATATTTTCTGGGGCAATGCGCTCAACCTCGACCCGCGGTCGATTACCTGGCGCCGCGCCGTCGATCTGAACGACCGGGCGCTGCGGCAGATCGTCATCGGGCTCGGCGGTCCGGCCAACGGCCACCCGCGCGAGACCGGCTTCGACATCACCGCCGCCAGCGAGGTGATGGCGATTCTCTGCCTCGCCCATTCGCTCAAAGACCTGGAGGCGCGGCTGGCGCGCATCGTCATCGGTATGGATAAAAACAAAAACCTGATCAGGGCCGCGGCCCTGGAAGCTTCCGGAGCCATGGCGGCCTTGCTGAAAGATGCGCTGATGCCGAATCTCGCGCAGACATTGGAAGGCACGCCGGCTTTCATCCACGGCGGCCCCTTCGCCAATATCGCCCATGGCTGCAACTCGATTCTGGCCACGCAGACCGCACTGGGCCTCGCCGACTATGTGGTGACCGAAGCGGGCTTTGGCGCCGATCTGGGCGCCGAGAAATTCTTCAACATCAAATGCCGCGAAGCCGGCCTGACGCCCGACTGCGTCGTGGTCGTGGCAACGCTGCGGGCGCTGAAAATGCACGGCGGCGTCAGCCTGAAGGAGCTTGCGCGCGAGGATGCGGCGGCGGTGCAGTCCGGTGCCTCAAACCTCATTCGCCATGTCGGGAATATCCGGAAATTCAACCTGCCAGTTGTCGTCGCCATCAATAAATTCACCGGAGATACGGCAGCCGAGCTCGCGGCCGCAATGGATGCCTGCGCCAGCATCGGCGTGCAGGCGATACCCTGCAGCCATTGGGCGGAAGCTGGGGCCGGCGCTGTAGAACTCGCGGATGCGGTGACCCGCCTGGCGACAGGCGAAAGCGCCTTCCGGCTGCTCTACGAGAGCGATCTGCCGCTGGCTGGTAAAATCGAATGTATCGCCGCCGAAATTTACGGCGCCGCCGCCATCGCCTTTGATGACGACGCGGCGCGCCAGCTTGCCAAATTTGAATCCGAGGGTTTTGGCACCCTGCCGGTCTGCATGGCCAAGACCCAGTACAGTTTTTCCACTGATCCCGGCCAAAAAGGCGGCGTCGCCGAAAACTTCACATTGCGGGTGCGGGACGTGCGGCTGGCGGCCGGCGCCGGCTTCGTCGTCGCACGCTGCGGCGACATCCGCACAATGCCGGGCCTGCCCCGCCACCCCGCGGCCAACGATATTTTTATCGGGCCTGATGGCAAAATATGGGGCCTGAGTTAATCGATGAGTTTGCGCGTCATCTGGTGCCTTGGCATGTACGCCAGCGCATCCACATGGCTGTTCAACGTGGTACGCCAGATGCATGCTTCTTCAGAGTCCGGGCCGGTGCAAGGCCATTTTGTTTCGGATACGCAAAACCTTGCCGGTCTGGACGCAGGCATCACGCATATCGTCAAGTCACACGAAATCCCGGATGAAAAAACCATCCTCGGGCTTGCCGGCCAGGCCGGCAAAATTCTGGTGACGGTACGCGATCCGCGCGATGCGATTGCCTCATTGATGCTCTACCACGGCCACAATTTCGAGCGCGCTTTTTCGCTGGTCGAAGCGTCGGCACTGTTATGCAAAGGCTTCGCCAAGGACAGGCGCAGCCTGTTGTTGCGCTTT
>JAMFSE010000083.1 GCA_026225115.1 Rhodovastum atsumiense | reverse complement strand
TATCTGGTATGCGCTAGAAGCAGAATTTCTGCATAGGAGAGAGTCCCTCTAAGCGGGACGTCTCTTTACGAATTATTTGGAAACATCAATTTCCTTATCTTCGAACGGCAATTCCAATTGCCCGTACACGCGCAGGAAACGCCCGGCTTTGACCGCTGGCCGGTGCTCTGGGAGCTTACTCTCCACGAGTCGTTCGATAGGTCAGGCGCTTGCCCACGACGCCAGCAAGGGCGCGCGAAGCCCGGTCGGTGTCATCAATCCCGAAGCGAACCCGGTTATTATAACGAAAGTCATACTCAGCCAGATAGCGATGCAGATGCTTTTCGCCGCAATGCTGATAGATACCTTTGAAACCACGCTTGAAGATCGAGAAATAACCCTCGACGGTGTTGGTGTGGACATCGCCGCGAACGTACTCGCCCTTGCCGTGTTCAATGGCGTCATGCGAGTAAAACTCGGTGCCAAGGTTCCAGTACAAGCGGCTTTCGTCGGTCAGAAGCAGGCTTTCCCGGTCAATGTTGTCGCGAACGATCGGTGCAACGGTGGCAACGGTCGCGGTCTCAACGTGGAAGGAGCGCACTTCACCGCCGCGCTCTACCAGGGACAGAACCGGGCGCTTGTGGCCGTAGCCCTTGGCGATCTTCCTGCCCTCTTTGCGGCCAATGTAGGTCTCATC
This sequence comes from Rhodovastum atsumiense, assembly GCA_026225115.1. Lineage (GTDB taxonomy): Bacteria > Pseudomonadota > Alphaproteobacteria > Acetobacterales > Acetobacteraceae > Acidocella > Acidocella atsumiense_A. The sequence continues at coordinate 50,847 of JAMFSE010000083.1, read as the reverse complement.
AACCTCAACCTGAACACCAGCGCCGCCCATCGGTGCCAAGCCGCCGGTACGCATCGCTTCGCGTATACGGTGAGACATGAACCAAGCGGTTTTGAGAGTGACACCCAAAGTGCGGTGAAGTTGGTTGCTGCTCATCCCCTTCTTACTGGCGCAGAGCAAGTGAATAGCTTGGAGCCACAGCTTCATTTCAACGTGGCTATCCTCAAAGATGGTTCCCATCTTCACGGTAAACGGCTTCCGGCAGGCGTAGCACTTGTAAAGGCCAATGCGGGTGGTTTTGCCGTTCATCTTGCCAACGCGCTCACCGCTTTTGCAGTGAAAGCATACGGGGCCATGCGGCCACAGCTTGCTCTCAACGAACGCATAAGCGGCTTCTTCGTCGTGAAAGTGCGGGGCGTTGAGAACGGACTTCGACATGGCTTGCTCCTATGGGCAGAAACTACCAATAGGGACTGGGTATGTCAAGTATAATATCGCCTTTTCTTCAGAAAAAGAACTGCTTCACGTCTGCTCTGGAACGCTAACCACCGCCCGCCCAAACAACCGTGACCAAACCGCATCGCCCGACCTTATCTCGCTCTGGTGCCGGGAAATCTCCGCCTGAAAATAATCCAGCAGCAACCCGGCCGAGGAGCCGCCGATATCGGTGTTCCAGATCAGGTTAAGCCGCAAATCCATGCGTAAATTCAAAATCGGCCGGAACATCAACTCGTCCATCGGCGCCGACCGCATGGTGGACGCCGCGGTAATGCACGCCCCGCCGCCGGCGATCGTCAAATCGATCATCTCCTCGTAACTGCTCGCCCGCAGCTCGATCACCGGATCAACCCCGAACTGCCGGAACTGCTGCATCAGCCGGTCATGATACTCGGAACTGTCTTCGCGCAGCGCCAGCCAAACCAGCGGCAAATCCGCCAAATCGGCCAAGTCGATCGGCCGCTCCACCGCCAGCCGATGCCCCCGATGCACCGCCAGCACCAGGCTCTCCGCATGCACCAGCCGCTGCCCAAACCCCGGCGCCACATGCCCGGCCTCATACATGAACGCCAGATCCAGGCGCCGCTCCCGAAGTGCGGTAAACAGCCGCGGCGAAATATCGCGCGCAAAACTGATATTGGAATGCGAAGGATCCAACCGGTATTTCTCAATCGCCTGACTGACAAAAGAATACCGCCGGGAATTCTGCACCAGCCCGATCCGCACTTCGGACTTATGCTCCCGCCCCATCCGCCGCACCCGTTGCGCCGCATCATCCAGCCCCGCCAGATGCTTCACCACCTCGCGGTAATACATCGTCCCCGCCGCTGTCAGCGCCACGCCCTGGGCATTGCGCTCGAACAGCGCGCAGCCAAGGTCTCCCTCCAAATCCCGGATCCGCCGCGACAACGCCGGCTGCGCCACATTCACCAGCCGCGCCGCCCCCTGCAGCGACCCAGCCTCCGCCGCCGCCACGAAATATCGTAAGTGCCGAATATCCATCTTCTTGCGTTTCCACCGATGCCGGTACGGCATACCATGGCATCCCAATCGGCAGTTGAGCAATGCCGGTGCCGGGTATAGCCATCATCGGGTCGCGCCGCGTCCGCTAACGCCGCGTCGTCTGAAATCGAGGCCACAGCCCGCACGCTGCAAAATGGCCCCGTAGAAAAGCCAATGGAGTGGAACCGCAACATGAACATCGACGTAAACCCAGGCAATTCCGCCGCTTCCAGAAACAACGGCCTCAAAATCATCGACGTCGACACGCATTGGAGCGAACCGCTCGACCTCTGGACCTCCCGCGCCACCCCCAAATACCGCGACCGCGTGCCGCAAATGCGCGAGACCGGCGGCAAATACGTCTGGACCATCGACGGCAACATCTCGATGGGCCTCGGCTCCGCCTCCAGCGTCATCCATGAAACCGGCCGCAAGGCCGAAGGCATCGAATTCTCGAAATGGCTGGTGCAGGACGTCCACCCCGGCTGCAGCCAGGCCAAACCGCGCCTGGAAACGATGGACCAGTCCGGCATCTACGCCCAAATCCTCTACCCCAATGTCCTGGGCTTCGCCGGCCAGGGCAAAATGATGTCGAACGGCGAACGCTACGATGTCGACGCCGATCTGCGCCTCGTCAGCACCCAGATCTACAACGACGCCGGCGCCGAAATGCAGGCAGAATCCAACGGCCGCCTGCTGCCGATGGCGCTCCTCCCCTGGTGGGACATCAAGCTCGCGGTCGCCGAAGCGCAACGCTGCCACGCCATGGGCATGCGCGGCGTCAACATCAACTCAGACCCGCAGACCAACGGCATGCAGGAACTCTCCGGCGATTACTGGACGCCGCTCTGGGAATTCTGCTCGGACAAAGGCCTGCCGGTAAACTTCCACATCGGCGCCTCGGACTCCTCCGTCAGCTGGTTCGGCGATTCTCCCTGGCCCTCGATGACCCCGGCCGAAAAACTGACCGTCGGCTCCACCATGATGTTCATCAGCAACGCCAAGGTGCTCAGCAACCTCATCACCAGCGGCCTGCTCGAACGCTTTCCGAAACTGAAATTCGTCTCGGTCGAATCCGGCATCGGCTGGATCCCCTTCATCCTCGAGGCCCTCGATTACCAGCTGCACGAAACCGGCGCCTATAAACAAGGAAAACTCTCCATGACGCCGCTGGAATATTTTAAACGCCAGATTTTCGGCTGCTTCTGGTTTGAACGCCGGGACATCACCAACATGATCCGCTCCGTCGGCGTCGATAACGTGCTGTTCGAAACCGACTTCCCGCACCCCACCTGCCTCTACCCGGACCCGCTGACCTACGCCGAGACCTCTTTGGCCGGCCTGACCCAGGAAGAGCGCAAAAAGGTGCTGAGCCTAAACGCTGCAAGATGCTATAATATAGCAATCTAAGAACTTCTTTTTGTGAACAAAAAGAAGCAAAAAACTTTATACTCTGGGGCAGGGGCGTTGGCATCGCCACAGCCCATGCCTCAGAGTCATAAAAGTTTTTGCGCCGCTTTTTTCAAAAAGCGGCTACTAAACGGCTACTAAACGGCTACTAAACAAACGAATAAGAAAAGCTGGAGATCGGTCTATGGATGCAAACTTCTCGCTGGTGATTCGTAACGGTCTGATCGTCGATGGCAATGGCGGCGAGCCGTATGCAGCGGACCTCGCCGTGCGCGACGGCAAAATCGCAGCCATCGGCAAGATCGACGCTACGGGCGCGGAAGAAATCGACGCCTCGGGGCGCATCGTCACCCCCGGCTTTGTCGACATCCACACCCATTACGACGGCCAGATCACCTGGGAGAATCGTCTGGCGCCGTCGTCCCAGCATGGCGTCACCACCGTCGTCATGGGCAATTGCGGCGTCGGCTTCGCCCCCATTCGCGCGCATCAGCGCGACATGGCGATCCGCCTGATGGAATGGGTAGAGGACATTCCCGAGCCGGTCATGGCGGCGGGCCTGCCCTGGGCCTGGGAGAGCTTCACCGAATACCTGGACTTTATTGAGACCCGCGAAGCCGACATCGATTTCGCCGCGCAATTCCCGCACAACCCGCTGCGGGTCTACGTCATGGGCGAACGCGGCGCCTATCTTGAACCGGCCACCGAGGACGATCTCAAGCGCATGCGCGAACTGACCGCGGAGGCGATCCGCGCCGGCGCGCTCGGCGTCACCACCACGCGCTCGTTTTCGCACCGCTTCCGCAACGGCGACCCGGTCCCCACACTGGACACCGAACGGGCCGAGGTCATGGCGCTCGCCGCCGGCCTGGGCGACACCGGCACCGGTGTCTTCCAGCTGATCGACAATGCCAGGGAGGGTGCCGCCAGGCGCATCGAAATGCTGCGCGAAATTGCAAAGGTTTCCGGCCGCCCGGTATCCTTCACGCTCGCGGAAGTCACCAATGGCGAGGAGGATATGCTGCAGATCCTGCAAGGCATCACCACCGCCAATGCCGACGGCTACGCCGTGCGCGCCCAGATCATCCCGCGCCCCGTTGGCACGCTGATGGGCCTTGATCTATCGCTGCATCCGTTTTCCGCCTGCCCCAGTTTCCAGCCGTTGTTGAACCTGCCGCTCGCCGAAAAAGTAAAGGCCATGCAAGACCCCGAGCTGCGCGCAAAGCTCCTCGCGGAAGATCCGCAGGACCCGCATGAATTCTTCCAATCGATCGTTTCCGATCTCGACATGGTCTTCGTCCTCGGCGACCCGCCCAACTACCACCCGACCCCGGACATGAGCATCGCCGCCCAGGCCCGAGCCAAAGGCCTCAACCCCAAGGAAGTGATTTACGGCGCCCTCCTCAAGCGCGACGGCCGCGAAATCCTCTACCGCCCCAGCGCCAACCGCCGCGGCGAAAATTTCGAAGCCACCGGCGCCGACATGCTGTCCAACCCGCACATCATCGTCGGCCTTGGCGATGGCGGCGCGCATTACGGCATGATCTGCGATTCCGCCTACAGCACCTATTTCCTGGAACATTGGGGCCGCCACACGGATGAAGCCAAGCGCGTCGGCCTCGCCCGCTCCATCAAAATGCTGAGCCGCGACCCGGCGGAGGCCGTTGGCCTGAACGATCGCGGCAGCATCGGCATCGGCCGCAAAGCCGACCTGAACGTCATCGATATCGAGCGCCTGCATCTGCACGCGCCAACCGCCTTGTACGACCTTCCCTCCGGCGGCCGCCGCCTGGTGCAGGAAGCGGATGGCTATGACGCAACCATCGTCTCCGGTGTCGTCACCTATCGCAAAGGCGAGCCCACCGGCGCCCTGCCCGGACGCCTGGTCCGCGGAGCCCGCGAAGCCTCGGCCTGATGGACAAAATCGTCCGCATCGGCGCCGGCAGCGGCGGCCGCCTCGATTCCGCGCTGGGCATCGAACAGCACCTGGGCAGCGCCACCCCGCCCGACTACGTCATCTTCGACCACATGGCCGAAGCCATGGTCTCGATCTTCCTGATCGAAATGTCGCGCGACCCGGATCTCGGCTATTCGGCGCCCTTCCTCGACATCCACATCCTGCCCTATCTGCAGCGCATCGCGGAATGCGGCACAAAAATTATCACCAACGCCGGCGGCCTCAACCCGCATGCCGCCGCCCGAATCCTGCAGGCCAAAGCAACCGCGCTCGGCCTCAAGCTCAAAATCGGCATCGTCACCGGCGACGATCTGCGCCCGCAGCTTCCCGCGCTCGCCAAGGAAGGCCATCGCGAGATGTTCAGCGGCAAGCCCTGGCCGGAGAACATGATCGGCGCCACCGCCTATTTCGGCGCCTTTCCGATCGCCGCTGCCCTGGCCGCCGGCGCCGACATCGTGCTCACCGGCCGCGTCGTCGACAGCGCATTGGCGCTCGGCCCGCTGATCCATGAATTCGACTGGGGCAGGGAGGATTACGACCGCCTCTGCGCCGGTACCCTGGTCGGCCATCTGCTGGAATGCGGCGCCCAGGCCACCGGCGGCACGTTTACCGACTGGCTGGACCTGCCCGATAACGACAATATCGGCTTTGGCATCGCCGAATGCCGCGCCGACGGCAGCTTCGTCCTTACCAAGCCCGAGTGCACCGGCGGCGCCGCCTCAATCGGCACGGTCTCGGAACAAATCCTCTATGAGGTCAACGACCCCGCCGCCTATATCGTGCCGGACGTCATCTGCAATTTCGCCAATCTGAACCTGGAACAAATGGCCCCGGACCGCGTGCGCGTCACCGGCGCCACCGGCCGCGCGCCCCCCGGCAGCTATAAAATCAGCGCGATATCCGATGCAGGCTGGAAGGCCGCCGGCCTCATTCCCGTCATCGGCATCGATGCGCAAAAAAAGGCCCGCCGCATGGCGGAAGCCGTCTTCACCCGCACCGCCCGCCTGGCGGAATCCGCCGGCCTGCCGCCCGCCTTGCTCACCCATTCGGAACTGCTGGCCGCCGGCGAACTCACCCCGCGCACGCCCGCCTCGAACGCCGATGCGGGCGAGGCTGTCGCCCGCCTGGTCTACCTCACCAAGGACGTCCGCGCCGCGCGCATCTTCGGCGTCGAATGCAGCGCCATGTGCCTGAACGGCAGCGCCGGCGCCCTGTTCAGCCCGCTCGCCCCCAGCATCTCCCCAAGTCACATGCTGTTCTGCTTCCTGCTCCCCCGCGACCGGCTGACGCCGCGGGTGGAAGTCGACGGCATTGTCATCCCCATGGTGCCCGAGCCCTCAAAAATCCCCCAAAGCCCGCCTGCGCGCCTGCTCCCGCCCGATACCCGCCCGGGTGGCGGCCCCGCCAGCGTGCCCCTCATCGCCCTCGCCTGGGCCCGCAGCGGCGACAAGGGCAACCTCTTCAACCTCGCCGTCATCGCCCGCAAGCCCGAATACCTCCCGCATATCCGCACCGCCTTGACCCCCGAGGCTGTAGCCGACTGGATGCGGCACCTGTTCGACGACCCGGAAGACCACAAAGTCACCCGCTTCGACGCCCCCGGCCTGCACGCCATCAACTTCCTGCTGGAAGAAACCATGCGCGGCTCCACCGGCACCAACCTCAAGCTCGACGTCGCCGCCAAAGGCATGGCGCAGCAACTGCTAAACTTCCCCATCCCGGTCCCGACGGAACTCGCCCGAGCCTTGGGTGATCCCGCGTGACCATCCGCACCGGCCCCAATAACCACGTGGAAATGGTCCACCGCCCCGGCGAAGCCGCCTTAGCCGCAAAACTTCTCACCCTCCTCGGCTACCAGGTCGTCGCTTTGCCCACGCCGCTCGCCGGCACCTCCTGGCAGATGAGCTCCGACAAGATCCTCTGGCTCTCCGAAATCACCCCCGAACAGCAAGGCTTCGAAGACTGGCTCGCCGCCCGCCTGACCGATGCCGGTACGCAAGCCAGCGCCGCCTTCACCCACGGTCACCGCACGCAGCCGCAAAAATACCCGCATTTCGGCATCGGCATCGACACCCTGGAATCCTGGGAACAAACCGTAGCCCGCCTGCGCGAAGCCGCCACCGACCGCGACCTATCCGGCCGCATCAGCGTGCCTTTGGTCAAATGCCCCGAAGACGAAGGCTCCGTCGCGCACGCCACCGGCGGCAAAGCCGGCCGCACCATCTACCAGGCCTTCCTGCAAACCGACATTTTTACCGCCGGCCTGCTAACTCTGGGCCAGGCCATAGAAATCCAACACTACAGAGAAAACGACCCCAACTGGGAAAGCCAAGCAGCCGCTTTTGAAAAAAGCGGCACCAAAAACTTTTTTGAATCCGGGCATGGGCATTGTCGCGGCCAACGCCCATGCCCAGCATAAAAAAGTCTTTTTTGCTTCTTTTTCTTCAGAAAAAGAAGTCCTTGCCTACTTCCCGCCCTTCCGCGCCCCAAACGCCAGCCGCAACATCGCGCCCGCGGTGTCCCGAATCGACCCAGCCTGCGTTTGCGGATCCAAAAGCGCCTGCATCGACAACCCAAAGACCAGCGCCCCCAGCAGCTGCGCTGCGTCCGCCGGATTGAGGTTCCGGCGAACGCTGCCGTCGGCCTGGCCTTTGACGATCTGCTTTTCGGCCCATTTCTGCTGCGTCAGATGCTCATTGGTAAACGCCGTCTTCAGCGACGAGTGGTCCGCCAATGTCGAGGACAGCAGCCGGAAATAGGCATGATTTTCCCGGCTGGCCGGCAGGCTTTCGCAGACGATATCGACATAGGTCAAAATCCCGTCCAGCCCAGGCAAATCGTCCAGCCGGCTGATCGCAAACGTCTCATCCGCGCGCTCGCGCAGATATTGCACCACCGCCTCGATCAGCCCCTGCTTGGAGCCAAACCGCGCGCTGGCCAGCCCCCGGCTGTATCCTGCCCGCTGGCCGATCGTCTCGAAGGTCGCCGCCCCAACCCCATCCTCATCGATAATGTCGATCGCGGCGGCCACAAGCAGCCGGTCCGACTGGTCGCGGCGCTCGGCCTGTGTTCGCCGTGCGGCCCGCGGCGGCATCTCGGTTGGCGTCTCGGCGGCCGACGTCTCGGCGGAAATCATGGCGGGACGAGCCGGCATTCGTTCATCTACTCCTGGCATTCCATGGTTGGTTCACCCGTTCTAGCCTCAGGAAAAATCTACGCCAATTCCATACCGAATGCATTACCATAACCCTCGGCCAGCTGTTGCCGCCCAACGGCCGGACAACGCGCGCAGATAACTGAATCATTCGGCCCCTGCCAGCAGCCGTCGCGGATTATCCCGGAAAATCACATCCAGCTCCGCCTCGGTCACGCCGCGTTCGCGCAAAGCCCCCGCAAAACCCGTCACCACATAGCTCATCGGCCGGTTGCGGGCGAGAAACGCCGCCGGCAACGGCGGGTTCGGACGCATCGGCGGAAACGGCATCTTTGGCGCCGAGAGCGTGCAAACGCAATCCTGCGACAGGCAGACCTTGTTTCCAAACCCATGCGAGAGCAAAGCGGCGACATGATCGGCCCGCCGTTCGTCCGGCGCCAGAATATCATACCCCACCCGGTCGATGCCGACGAAGCTGCGCTCGGCAAGCGCCGCGATCGGCTCCCATTCGGTCTGCTCATCCTGATGCCCGATCAGCACGCGCGACAAATCCGCCCCATGCTCGGCAAAGATCGCCTGCTGCGTATCGCCATGCCGGCTATGCTCGGTATGGGTAATGATCGCGCACCCCGCCTGCGCCTGCGCCAGCCCGGCCGCGCCCAACACCCGGCGCTCCAGCTCCGTCACCGCATTGCCCGTCGCCGCCTTGATAACCCCCGGCCGCAGCCCGGTGCGCCCCACGCCTTCACTCAGCTCATGCAGATAAAAATCCGCAATCTCCTGCTTGTCGCGCGCCCGCCAGTATTGCGGAATTCCCAGATCCTCGAAGTAGAATCCGGTTGCGAAAATAATCCGCACGCCGGACCGCTGGCTGACCTCGGCATACAGCTCCGGATTACGCCCAAGCTCGATAGGGCAGGGGTCGACGATCGCGCCCACCCCATTCGCCTTCAGCTCCTGCAGCCGGTCGACCGCCATGGCGATAATCTCATTGCGGTCCGGCGCATAACCAGGGTCCAGCTCCTCCCCCGGAATGCTGATGATGATATGCTCATGCACCAGCGTGGCGCCGAGATCCGCCCCTTCAATGCGCCCCGTAACAGACATGACCGGCATTTCCTGCCCTCCTCGAACGAATATTTTTATGCGCCGCAAGCCGGCGCTGTTTTTATTATCGCAAGGCGCTCGTGCGGCACTAGCTCAATCGACCGACCCCGCAAGCTCCGCCCGCTGCGCCAGTTCGACCCAATTGCCATCCGGGTCCTGAACCATGGAATAGCGCACCGAATTGCCGAAAAGCGCAGGCGCCACAGCCTCGCGCGCGCCGGCTTTGAGCGCTTGCGCATGCGCGTCCAGATTTCGCATGACCTGGAAGGTGATGTAACGCCAGCCCGTACCAAGAATTTGCGCATCCGCGGGCGCCTCGGCCGATTGGGTCAATATAAACAGCGTCTCACCGGCCGTGAACCGGCCGTGCGATACCTCCGGCAAGCCCAGCGCCTCGGCGTAAAACCGCCGGTGGACCTCTAGGTCGCGCACCCGCAGATGAACGGCGGCCTGCGTCACCCCGTCAAACCCCGGCGGCACCAGCCGCAACCGGCTGCCATCTGGGTCCTGCATCTCCCGTGCCGCGGTCAGCCCCGCCTGTGCCAGCGACAGCTGATGATAGCCGGTCACAGCCCCTTCCGGCAGCACCCGGTTATAGGCATTGATCTTCAGCAAGCTGCCGTTGATCCCGAAGCGGTATTGCTCCTGGTTCGGGGAAATCGGCAGCACCAGGTCGAATTTTGCCCCAACCTCCTCGCGCCAAAACGCATACGAAGCTTTCAGTCGGTTAGTGGATAGCGCAATATCCACTGTCGGCTTCGCCAGCAGCATGGAGTCTCCAGACAGTTTTACAAGCAGACGCTAACGTCCGTTGTTAGTAAAGGACATAGGCGATGTCCGACGCGCGCCGCAAATATAAATGCATCGCACAGATGTAACAATCTGTATCACACCTAATCAATCAGTTGACTCTTTCATGCGAGGACAGCTAAATGGACGCCATGTCCAATATTTTGGCTCTCTGAAACCATGGCGACCCCGCAAGCCGCGCTGAAGGTGGAAACCCTGCGTGACGAGCTGCGCTCCTTCACGCGGGACCGCATCTGCGCCGCCGCCAGGGAAATGTTCAGCACCCACGGCTACGCCACCGCAACGCTGGAGCAGATTGCCCAGGCCGCGGGCACCCGCCGTTCGACCGTCTACAATCATTTTCGCGATAAAAACGAAATTCTCGCGGCCATTTCCGAGGAGTACAGCCACGGCATGATGCGCCTCATCGCCAGGCTGCCGTCGCCATCCCCCAGCCGCGCCGCGCTCGACCTCTGGGTCGCGGAAATCGCCGCCTTCACTTCAGCCGAGCGTACGCCGACCGAGCTGCTCATCCATATCGGCGACCTGACGGAAATGCCCGCCGCTTTGGCAGCACTTGGCGGCAGGATCATGGTGGCCCTGGGCGAAAAACTGCCGGCCTTCAAACAGGCCGTAACCCCCGGTCCCGCCCAGGGCCTGGCCTTGGCCCGGGCGTCGGCGGTGCTGCGCCAGCTCGGCTGGGCCTGCCTGCATCATATGCAACCCGTCCCGCCGGTGCGGCCCGAGGACATGCTGGCCGTCGCCGCCGAGTATTTTGAGCAATTCATCAGCGAATACGAAGACCCGCCGCAAATCGCTTGACCGGCCCGATTAATCTGCACGCAATACTAAATTAGGGAGATAAAATATGGACGTAAATTATGGCGCCTATGCCGATACGGTAAAAAGCATATTCTACTTTGCTGCCGACCCGACCGACGGCGGCGAATTCTCGAACATGACCCCCACCCGCTCGGTACAGAACCTGACCCCGCAGGAACTCACCGTCCGCAACGGCCGCACCTGGCCAACCCCGCCGACGATCGCCAAGGAAGGCCTGACCCTGGCGGCGCATCCCGTCGGCGATGCCGATTTCAACAACCCGGAATGGATCGATAAGGTCTATATTCCGTCCTGCATCGAACTCGTCAAAAAAGAGCTCGGCGCCAAACAGGCGCTGCAGATCTTCCCGGCGCTGCAACGCCGGGTCGATTACGACAAATATGAGCACACCGCGCCGAACGCGGCCTTCATCCATCTCGACTTCACTCGCGAATCCGCGATCGAGCAGGCCACCTATTTCGCCGCCAGCCAGGGCGTCACCTTCAAGCGCGCCTGCATCGTCAATGTGTGGAAAGTCATGACCCCGCCGCCGCAGGATTTCCCGCTGGCCGTCGCCGACCGCCACTCCATTCCCGCCGCCGATCATGTCCCCGGCAAAACCGTCGAATATCTCGGCGAGAAAGAGGAACGGCTGGAAAGCCCCTACGTCCTGCTTACCCCGTCCGACCGGCCGATCTTCTATTATTACCCGGACATGACGCCTGATGAAACGCTCGTCTTCGTCGGCCTGGACCTCGATCCCGCCAATCCGCTCGGCTGCGCCCACACCGCATTCAAGCATCCGTCGCCCAACGGCCCAACCGAGCCGCGCGGCAGCATCGAAGCAAGATTTATCGCCATCTTCGAGTAAAATGGAATAATAAGAGTGTCTCCGTCATGGCCGGGTTTGATACGGCTGGGCCGCCCCCCGGCCATCCACGCCTTCATTCCCGGCTCAATAAGGATTTAATTTTCAACCGCCTAAACGATCGATACAATCAAACGCCATAAAAAAATAAGTTGGAGGAAACAGCTAATGGACGTGAATTATTCAGGTACCCACGCGGATTCCGTACAAGGCGTCATAAACTTCGCGGCCGATCCGAATGACGGCGGCGAGTTCTCGAATCTGACGCCGGAGCGTTCCAGCCAGAAGCTGCAGGCGCGCGATGTCACCATCCGCAACGGCCGTATCTGGCCGCAACAACCGACGCTCGAAAAAGAAGGCCTGACCCTCGCCGCGCATCCTGCCGGCGATGCCGATTTCGCAAATCTGGACTGGGTGAACAATGTCTACGCCCCGTCCTGCGAGGTGCTCGTCAAAAAACTTTTCGGCGTCAAACTGGCCCCGCAGATTTTCTTTCCGCTGCAGCGCCGCGTCGATTACGGCAACCACGTGGGCGCCGCGCCGAACGCCGCTTTCATCCATCTCGATTTCACCCTCAAGGACGCCATCCGGGAGGTGACGGAATGCCTCACCCCGCTCGGTCTCACCTATCGGCGCGCCGTCGTCGTCAATGTCTGGAAAGCCATCACCCCGCCGCCGCAGGATTACCCGCTGGCGGTGGCGGACCGCAACTTGATCCCGGCATCCAACCACGTCGTCGGCAAAACCGTAGAATTCCTCGGCGAAAACAAGGACCGCCGCCGCGAGAGCCCCTACACCATGCTCGCCCCCTCCGACCCGATTTTATATTACTACCCCGACATGACCATCGATGAATCCCTGGTCTTCATCGGCCTGGATCTGGATCCCGCCAACCCGCTCGGCTGCGCCCACACCGCCTTCCTCGACCCATCCCCAAGCGGTCCGCCGAACCCGCGCGGCAGCATCGAGGCCCGCTTCATCGCCATCTACGAATAGAGGGATTTCCATGCCGGTTCTGTTCCTCCACGGCGTCCCCGCAACCGCCAAACTATGGGCCCCGATCCTCGCAAAACTCGACCGCTCGGATGAAGTCCTGGCCCCGGACCTGCCGGGCTTCGCCGCCCCGCCGCCCCCGGGCTGGGAGCCGGTCAAGGAAAGCTACGTCAACTGGGTCATCGAACAACTGGAAGGCCTGCGCGCGCGCGCAGGCCCGGTGCATCTGGTCGGCCATGACTGGGGCTGCCTGCTGGCATTGCGCGCCGCCTCGCTGCGCCCGGAACTGCTGCGCAGCCTCGCCGTCGGCAACGCCCCCATCGACCCGCACTGGCCGCTGCACATGCTCTGGCGTGAATGGATGGTCCCCGAACAAGGCGAGCGCCTGGCCGACATGCTGGCCGACACCAACCCGATGCGCAACACGCTCACCCGCATCGGCTTCTCGCAGGAAGACGCGGATAACAACGCCTTCGTCTACCCCGGCAATGCCCGCCGCATCCTCTCCCTCTACCGCTCGGCGGTAAACATCGGCCATGAATGGACAGCGGATCTCGCCCGCATCGTCATCCCCACAATGTTCATCTGGGGCGAACGCGACCTGATCGTGCCGACCGAAATCGGCCGCCGCATGGCCACCCGCATCGGCGCCGAATTCACCCTGCTCGATGCCGACCACTTCTGGCCCTACGAACAACCGGACGCCGCACTCGCCAACCTGACCCGCCTCTGGAAACGCACCGAAGCACGCCCCTACACAATCCTGACCCAGCCCGCTTTCGGAAGTTAAGCAAGCCGTTCTTTCTTAAAAAAAGCCTGGCCGGCCGCGAACCAAAAAACTTCTTTTAATTTGCGCCATGCGTTTCGGCCGCCGCGTTGACACTTGTCTTTTGTTCCGCGTAGTTACCGGCTGCGAATCGGCGCCCAGCCGAGTTCAGCTTCGCGCAGCGCAACAAAAAATTCACAAGGAAGCCAAAAATGAGCCACACAACTCTCAAAACCAAAGCTGCCGCCATCATCCTGGCCGGCGCCGTCTGCGCACTGCCGCTGGCAATGCCGCACAACGCCGCGGCGCAAACCGCCGCCGTGCAAAATGCCATTCCGCAATCCGAACAGGTTGTCTTTCAGGCAAAAATTAAAAAGATCAACCTGAAAACCCGCGCCGTTACCCTGGAAGGCGCCAATGGCCAAAAAGTCACCGTCACCGCCGGCCCATTGGTCCGCCTGAACCTGCTCAAAGACGGCGACACCGTGAACGCCAAATACTACCGCTCCGTCGCCTTTATGGTAAACGGCCCAACCGGCGGCAACGGCACCCCCGTCTCCAACGATCAGATGGCCGCGGCAGTCGCCCAGCCCGCAACCGCGCCGGGCGGCGTCGCCATCGCCGTGGTGAGAATCTCCGGCACCATCGTCAGCATCGATCTGTCCTCCAACAGCATCGATATCGTTAACCCCTCCGGCGGCCAGATCTACACGCTGGACGTAACCGACCCGGCCCGCCAGGCGATGCTGCCCTCGCTCAATGTCGGCGACACCATCACCGCCGTCGTCAGCCAGACCCTCGCGGTCGAAATTACCCCGGCCAAGAAGCGCTGGTTCTAAGCCGCACGCCACATCAACGGCCGGCGAAACTTCGCCGGCCGGACGGCTCTGCATGAGGCCTGGAACGCCGTTCCAGGCCTCAAATTTTTAATGCCCGGCATCACCGGTCACGCCGGCTTGCGCAGGTTGCCAAGCCGAACAAACAATGCGACGGTTTTTCAAACTTTGAGGAACCCCAAGATGAAAGCAGCCGTTTTTCGCGAAGTCGGTCACCCGATGTTGATCGAGGACGTCACCATCGACAATCCCGGTCCGCGCGAAGTTCTGGTCCGCGTCTCCGCCGTCGGCCTCTGCCATTCCGACCTTCACGTCCTCGATGGCGGCCTGCCCAACCCGTCCCCCTCCATCCTCGGCCATGAAGGTGCCGGCATCGTCGAGAAAGTCGGCAGCGAAGTCCACACCGTCAAACCCGGCGACCACGTGATCGTCTCTCTCGTCTTCTATTGCGGCCATTGCGAACACTGCAACGGCGGCCACGTCGCCCGCTGCTTCACGCCGGAAGCCGAGCGCGGCCCAAAAGAACCGCCGCGCCTGCGCATCGGCACCCAGGCCGTCCACCAGTTCTGCCGCACGGGCTCTTTCGCCGAACAAATGCTGGTGCATGAAAGCGGCTGCATCCCCATCCGCCGGGACATGCCGCTCGACCGCGCCTGTCTCATCGCCTGCGGCGTCTCCACCGGCTTTGGCGCCGCCGTCAACACCGCGGGCGTGCGCCCGGGCCAGACCGTCGCCGTCATCGGCTGCGGCGGCGTTGGCCTGTCTGCCGTCAACGGCGCCCGCGAAGCCGGCGCCGGCCACATCATCGCCATCGACGTCGTGCCCTCCAAGCGCGAATTCGCGATGACCTTCGGCGCCACCGACTTTGTCTCCGGCAGCACCGAGGAAGCGCTGCAAAAAACCATGGAACTCACCGGCGGCAAAGGCGTCGACCACGCCTTGGAATGCATCGGCCGCCAGGACACCATCGAGCTCTCCTTCAAGTTGCTCAAAAAAGGCGGCACCGCCACCATTGTCGGCGTCCCCAAGCTCGGCACCACCCTCAACATCTCGGCCTTCTCATTCCTGCAGGAGCGCAAACTCCAGGGCTCCATCATGGGCAGCGTGCGCACCGCCATCGACCTGCCCAACCTGGTCGACCTCTACATGCAAGGCCGCCTGAAACTGGATGAATTGATCTCCAAGCGCCGCCCGCTCTCCGAAATCAACGAAGGCTTTGAGGACATGAAAACCGGCGCTTTGGCCCGCACCGTCGTCATGTTCGACGCGTGAATGCCGGAAATCATCATCCACCATCTGGAGACTTCGCAATCCGAGCGCATCATCTGGCTATGCGAGGAACTGGGCCTCCCCTACACGCTGAAAATCTACAAGCGCACCAAAACCATGCGCCTGGCGCCGTCTGAATATCACGCGCTGCACCCCATGGGCCTCGCCCCCGTCGTTGAAATCGACGGAATGAAGCTCGCGGAAAGCGGCGCCATCATCGAATACATCACGCAACGCTACGGCAACGGCGCGCTGCAACCGAAACCGGAAGACCCCAATTACGCCGAATTTCTGTTCTGGTTCCATTTCGCCAACGCCACGCTAATGGCAACCGAAATGCTGATGATGATTCTAAAATCCGTACCGCTCGGCTTCATCTTCCGCAGGGCCATCGGCTACCGGCAAAAGCGAAGCTTTGCCGTCACTGAGGCCCGCCTTGGCGAAGTACCCTGGCTTGCCGGAGACTTCACCACAGCCGAGATCATGATGGCCTTTCCCTTCACCACCATGCGCGCCTTCAGTAAACAAAAACTGGACGCCTACCCCAACATCCGCGCCTGGCTGAAACGCATCGGCGCCCGCCCAGCCTACCAACGCGCCATGGCCGCCGGCGACCCCGGCATGAAACCAATGATTGATTAAGCAAAGCAGCCGCTTTTTTTGAAAAAAAGCGGCGCAAAAAACTTATGTTAATCTGGGCCACGGGCGTCGGCCTCGCCAACGCCCCATTTCGTAGGATGGGTGAGCGAAGCGTTACCCATCACCCATACCCCGCCCTACCCCGGCGCCAACAACGCCAACACCGCCTCCTGCGATGCCGCATTATCCTCAAGCCCAATCGGCTGGATACAAACATGGTCCGCGCCGGCATCCCAATGCTGCTGCACCCGCGCCATCACCGCCGTCTCATCCCCCCAGGCCACCATCGCATCGATCAATTTATCCGAACCTTCGCCGGTCCAATCCTGTTCGCTAAACCCAAGCTGGCGCCAGTTCTCCTGGTAATTCACCAGCGGCAAATAGAATTTCAGCATCGCCCGCCCCAGCGCGCGGGCTTTCCCCGCATCGCGCTCCAGGCAAACCTTCTGCTCCACGCACAATAATTTGCCCGCCCCCAGAACTTTGCGCGCATTCGCGGTGTGTTCCGGCGTCACGTTATACGTATGCGCGCCATCGGCATGCGTGCCCGACAATTCCACCATCTTCGGCCGCAGCGCCGCCAGCACCGTCAGCGGCCGTTCCGGCGGCGGCGGCGCCATATACATCGCCTTGCCCATGGCTTCGAGATAAGCCCGCATCGAGGCGATCGGCTTGCCGTAATGATGCCCCCGCAGGCCTTCGACCAACGGTGTATGCGAAACCCCGAGCCCCAGCAAAAACCGCCCGCCGGATTGTTCATTCAGCCCCTTCTGCGCCGCCGCCGCCGCCTGCGCGTCACGGGCGTAGATATTGGCGATGCCGGTCGCAACAATCAGCTTCTCGGTATTCGCCAGCAGATAGGATGAAGCCACCAGCCCGTCGCGTCCCACCGCCTCGGGGATCCAAAGTGCCGCATACCCCCATGCCTCAACCCGCCGCGCAAACGCTGCTCCCTCGGCAGCACTCCGTTGGTCGATCGCGCTCCAGACTCCAAGCCGTCCTAATTCCATGCCGCCCTCCCGATTCCAAAATCGCTTGCTATATATTTATCTTAACCCAAATTGCGCTAAGCTTAAAACGTCCCGGAAGGAAACCCAATAATGGCAACGCAAGCTGCAACAACCGCCATGCAACCGCCCCGCTGGTTCATGAAGTATTTCTCACGATCGCATGTTTTCCTCAACCGGCTCTCCGGCGGCCGCGCCTTCAACAAGCTCGCCGGCAATGAGGTTTGCTTCGTCACCATGACCGGCGCCAAAAGCGGCCGCACCATCACCATGCCGCTGATGTACGTGCCCTTCGGCAGCGGCGTATTGCTGGTCGCATCGCGTGGCGGAGCCCCCAAAAACCCCGTCTGGTACTACAATATCGCCGCCAATCCGGATATCGAAGTGCGCCACCGCGGCCGCGTCATGAAGCTGCACGCGCGCTTCGCCAAGCCTGAGGAAAAACCCTCCCTCTGGCCGCTGTGCGACGCCGCCTACGCGCCCTACGCCGACTACCGCGCCCGCACCACCCGCGACATTCCCATCTTCATCTGCGAACCGCGCGGCTGAAATTATTGCTGCAGCACGCAGTGCGCATCCGTCGGCAGCTGCAGCCAGGGCTGCTTGCTCTGCACCCATAAATGCGCGGCCGGCTGCAGCCCGGACACGTCATCCAGCGTCCCCGCCTTCAGGGCAAAGCGGCCGGACGCCAGCGTTGCCGGAGTCTCGGAATGGATGGGCGATCCGCAATGGCCGCAAAAATACCGCCCCACCTTGTTGCCATTATCTCCGGTGGTCTCATATCGCGACAAAACGCCCTCGATGCGCACCGCATCGGTTGGAAACACGGCAAGAACGGAAAGCGCGCTGCCGGCCTGTTTCTGGCAATCACGGCAATGGCAAACCACAACGGCATCCGGTGCAGCCGATATCGTATAGCGCACCTGCCCGCACAAACAGCCGCCGCTGCGAACTTGGGTTGTATTCATCGAGGAATTTTCCTTCTACCGTTCCGCCTACCGTTCCGCCCTGGCGGATTTGGCGCGGATACGCCAAAACCGTCAAGCAGAGGGGAGAAAAACATGTCCAGCATGCAACGATGGATTCTACGCCGCCGCCCGGAAGGCGAGGTTCGCCCCGGCGATCTTGAACTCGTCACCGAACCCATGCCCGAACCGGGAACCGGCGAGGTTCTGGTCCGCACCATCTACCTCTCGCTCGACCCCACCAACCGCCTCTGGATGTCCGATCAGGATCAATACATGCCGCCGGTCAACATCGGCGAAACCATGCGCGGCATTTCCGTTGGTGTCGTCGAAACCTCGCGCTCGGATCGCCTCAAACCCGGCGATATCGTCAACGGCCTCGGCGGCTGGTCCACCCATTTTATCGCCAACGGCAACCATCTAGCACCCTTGTTTGCGCAGCAAGGCCTCCCGCTCACCGCTTATATGAGCGTGCTGGGCGCTACCGGCCTCACCGCCTGGTACGGCATGTGTGACATCGGCCATCCCAAATCCGGCGAAACGGTGGTGGTCTCCGCCGCCGCCGGCGCGGTCGGCTCCATCGCCGGCCAGCTCGCCAAATTCCGCGGCGCCCGCGTCATCGGCATCGCCGGCGGTAAGGCCAAATGCGACTGGCTCACCAACGACCTCGGCTTCGACGGCGCCATCGACTATAAATCCGAAGACGTCGGCGATGCCCTCGACAAGCTTTGCCCGGACGGCATCGACGTCAATTTCGAAAATGTCGGCGGTACGATCATGGACGCCGTCTTCTCCCGCATGAACCTGTTCGGCCGCTTCGCCCTCTGCGGCATGATCGCCGCCTATAACGACGACGGCCGCCCAACCGGCCCAACCGATTTTTCCCGCGTGCTGATGAAGCGCCTGACCATCCGCGGTTTCCTGGTCTCCGATTTCTATCCCCGCGCTGCCGAAGCCATGGCCGAACTGATCCCCTCGGTCACCAGCGGCAAGCTCAAATGGAAAGTGCATGTCGACCAGGGCCTGGAAGGTGCCATGGATTCCCTGCAGCGCCTGTTTACCGGCAATCACGACGGCAAGCTGCTGATCCAACTATCACCGGAGCCCTGAAAACATTGGTGCGGAGAACAATCCACGCTAGGCTAGGGCACGTCCAAGACTTTGAAAAGGTGAACCCATGAGCATTTCCCCGATGAGCATTACCCTAGGGCCAAATGCCCCAAAGACCTCGATTGAAGCCTTCGCGCATATCAACGGCCTTGGCGCCGGCACCACCGTGGACGATCTTAAAATCCTCGCTCTGGCTGAAGCCATCGGCAAGGAATTATACCGCTGCATGGCAGAGGGCGCGCCAAATGAAGCCGTCAAGGAACTGCTGCTGGCGAATGGCCGCGAAGAACTCGCCCACGCGCACCGCGTCGGCAAGGCAATCGAAATCCTGACCGGCGAACCCTTCCCCATTCCGCCGATCGAGGAAAATCCGGTCTACACGCCGCTGCCGATGATGCCGGTGACCAAACAGGCCCTCGAAAGATTGGCCGAAGGCGAATTCGCCGGCGATCAGATGTACGACCGCATCGCCGCCTGTTTCGACAATCCGGAGGCAATTGCACTGTTCCGGCTGAACGGCAAAGAAGAATCCGAGCACGGTGAGCGCCTGCAGCGCGCCGCTGCCTTATGTGACAGCTAAGTCCGGCAGCCAAAAGCCTGAGCCATTCGATCCATGTCGCTCGCAGAAATAGAACGCGAACACCGCCTCCCATCCGCCCGGCTGCAGATTGTTCATTTCGATATTCAGGAGCCGCGCAGCGACTATCTGTGCAGTGAAGGCACATTCCGGATCGACATGAGCCTGACGCCGCGCCCGCGCAAAACATTGGCGCGCTACCGCGACCACTGGGGCCGCATCATTTTCTGGAAATGGGCCCGATCTACATGCTGCCGCCGCAGCATTATCTGCACGTCAAAAACGTGCCCGGCACGGCTACCTCGATGGTTTGCGAAATCGAGCCCGAAGCGCTGCAATCTGGTTCGATCTGGACCGTCTGTGGACCAAACGCCATCAGGCCGCCAGCATTGGCGTCGTCAGCCGGAATTTGACCATGCTCTTCAGCCGCCTGGCCGAAGAAATGCGCCGCCCAGCCGCTGCCCAGCCGGCAAATGCACCTCATCGACGCGCGGCTTACCCAATCCGCATCGCCGCCGACGCTGAGTGAACTGGCCGCCCTTTGCCATGTCAGTGTCCGGCAATTGATGCGATCCTTCCGCGCCGCGCACGGCGTTGCCATCGGCGCCTATATCGCCCGCCGGCGCATAGAGGCCGCCAAGGAACTTCTGCTCGGCGGCGACAGCATCCAGGTCATCTCGGCAAAAATGAATTTCGGCTCGCCCTCGGCCTTCGCTTATGCCTTCCGCCGCGCCACCGGCCTCACTCCAAAGGAATATCGCGGCGCCACGAAAATAACGCCGCTCACCTGACTTCCCCGCGGATGATGTCCGTTTTTGGACGGAATGGCGATATCTCGCCAGCCTGCAGGCTTGATCAATAACCTGGAAAGACCGAGTAATTCCCGCGAGGCCGCTTAAGAGCCAGCCGAAAAGCCGGAGGGAATAATGAACGAGACAAACTTCCAGGACTACGCCGCAATCTGCCGCACCAAAGCTGAATATTGCCGCTTCCTGGATACTAAGGACTGGACCGCCTATGCGGATGTCTTCACTGAGGATTTCGTGCTGGACAGCGACCCCTCCAGACCGCCGGTGGTTGGCCGCGATGCCGCCGTCGCCGATATCCGCCGCTTCGTCGAGCAGGCGCAAACCGCGCACCAGGTACACGCCCCCGAAATCGACATCCATGGCGACGAGGCCGATGTTATCTGGGCGATGCAGGACCGCGTCATCGGCCCCGCCATCATCGACGAGGCCGCGCATACCGGCTTTGGCCATTACCGCGAGCGCTACCGCCGCTGCGCCGACGGCAAATGGCGCATCGCCAAACTCAAGCTCACCTATCTGATCTTCGAGCGCGAACCGAAGCGCTAACAACCTAGGAATTTCCAATGGCTGAATACACCAATCGCACCGTCGTCATCACCGGCGCCGGCTCCGGCCTAGGTGCTGCCATGGCGGATCTCTTCGCCGCCGCCGGCGCCAATCTAGCACTGCTCGACATCGACGGCCCCCGCGCCCAGGCCAAGGCGGAAGAACTTTCCGCCCGCGGCATTGCTGCCATCGGCATGCGCGTCGACGTCGCGGATAAAACCTCGCTGGAATCCGCGGCCGCTCAGATCGGGGAAAAATTCGGCGCCGTGCACGTGCTCTGCGCCAATGTCGGCGTGCAGCAGCTGGGCGCCGCCGACAAGCTCACTGATCAGGACTGGCAATGGGTGCTCTCGGTCAACGTCATGGGGGTGGTCCACACCGTCAACACTTTCCTGCCTTTGCTCCGGGCAGGGCAGGGGGATCGGCACATCCTGCTCACCTCCTCCTCCAGCTTCTTCCAGTTCGGCATCCGCCTCGCCGCTTATGTCGCTTCCAAATTCGCCGTTACCGGCTACGGCGAAGTGCTGCGCCAGGAACTGGCACCCGAGGGCATCAACGTAACGCTTCTGTTCCCAGGCGGCATGTCCACCCGCCACCTGCAAAGCAGCCGCGAAGCCCGCCCGGAAGCGCTGGGAGAATCCAAACTCGACATGGCTGATATCGAGGCGATGATGGCCAGCGCCGACATCACCTTGGAAAACCACGTGGTCCCGCCGGAGGTCGCCATCCGCAACCTGCTCGCCACCTTAAGCGCCAAACACCCCTACCTCATCACCCACGGCAATTACCGCCAGCAGGTCGAAGCGCAGCAACGCGAAGTCCTGCGCGCCTTCGACCGAATGGCCGCAAACTGAAGGAATTTTCCATGGACCCGCTGCAAACCCTGATCGAAATCGAGGCCATCAAAAACCTCAAGGCAAAATATTTCCGCGCCCTCGACACCAAGGACTGGGCCGGTTTCACCGCCGTCTGGGAACCGGAAATCGACCATGAGATGCCCACCGAAAACCGCAAATACGTAGGCAGCCGAGAAGATTTCGTAACCGGCGTCGCCGCGGCACTCACCGGCGTCATCACCGTCCATCACGGCCAGAACCCGGAAATTGAAATAACCTCGCCCACCACCGCCAAAGCAATTTGGCCAATGGTCGACCGCCTGAAACCCGGCCCGGACGCCTATGCCGGCGCGCCGCGCCTGGTCGGCTACGGCCATTACCATGAAACTTACGTCAAATCCGACGCCGGCTGGCGCATCAAAACCCAGATCCTGACCCGCCTGCGCCTCGACGTCACCCCCGCAACGGAGACCGCCGCCGATGACTGAGTCCCCCCGCCAAATCCGCCTGGCTGGAATACCGCAAAGCCCTCGAACAGCAGCGCGAAGCTTTGCTTGCAACCGAGTTCGCGCAGGAACCGCTCGCCCGCGCCCAGGGCTTCAAGGCCGCCAACCCGCAGCATAAATCGTCGACGTCCATTACAAAACCATGATCGCCGATCCCATTGCGGAAGCCGAACGGGTCTACGCCGAGTTCGGCCTGCACCTCACCGCCAAAGCCAAAAACGCAATGCCGGACTACCTCAAAATCGACCGCCCCGGCCAGGGCCCCGAGCAGAGCTACACGCTGGCGGATTACGGCCTCGACGAGAGGGTCATTGAGGAGTATCTCGGCAAATATCTAGATGATTACCGCGTCACGCGGGAACGATAAACGGGGAGCAGCAAAATGCGTTTTCAGGGAAGATCCGCAATCGTAACGGGTGCGGCCAGCGGCATCGGCGCCGCCATCGCAACCCAGCTCGCCTCGGAAGGCGCCAACGTCCTCGCCGTCGATATCGACGGGGCCGCGCTCAAACACGACGCCCCCGGCATCACCAATTACGTCTGCGACGTTACCAACTCCGAACGGGTGGATGAAATGGTCGCCGCCTGCGTCGCCAAACACGGCCGCATCGACATCCTGTTCAACAACGCCGGCACCGGCTCGCTCGGCGAAGCGCCGGAAATGACCAATGAGGTCTGGGAAAAGGTTTTCGCGGTCAACGTCACCTCGGTCATGTACGCCTGCCGCGCCGCCATCCCGCATATGCGCAAACAGGGCGGCGGCGCCATCGTCAACACCGCCTCCATCTCCGGCCTGTTCGGCGATTACGGTTTCGGCGCCTACAACGCCTCCAAAGGGGCGGTCATCAACTACACCAAGGTCCTCGCCATCGACCACGCCAAGGACAATATCCGGGTCAACGCCTTCTGCCCCGGCTTCATTGCCAGCACCCGCCTGACCGCCGGCATCGACGCCACGCCGCTGCGCGCGGAATGGGACCGAATCGTCCCGCTCGGCCGCGGCGGCCGCGCCGATGAGATGGCAAAGGTCGCCGCCTTCCTCGCCTCCGACGATGCTTCCTACTGCGTCGGCACGATTCTCGTCGCCGACGGCGGCCTCACCGCGCACACCGGCCAGCCCGACATGATGGCGCTGATGCGCGGCACTTTGGCCATGCCCGGCGGCAACTAAGACCCTGGAAACCCGGCATTTCAGGCGCTAAGCCTGGGGCCGGGCCATGGATCGCGGGGCAAACGATGGGGCAAACGATTCAGGGCGTCATGCCAGGCCGGGGCCTATAAAATGAGCGTGGCAGGTCAAGATTGCTCGGAAAATCCTCTTGACCGTATCCAAGTAAATATATAACCATTTGAATTGTTGGTTAAACGTCCGGCGTCAGCTCGGAGAGATCGACGCGATAACCGCCCGCTAGGCCGGGCGGAGTTTGCAGGGAACGGGATACAAGATTGGAGATTGCATTTGGCAGCCTCGCGCTATCAGAACCGCCGCATCAGAAGCGCAGCGCGACTCCGCCGATGATGCTACAACGGTTAAGCGCCGGTCGAAACGCCGGCGGATAGTTCGGTAATGCGTGTTACTTCGTCCGGGCGATGCATGGGGAACGAGATTTCGTGTCGGAGAGAACACCGTTAAGATTGCGGTTCAACATCGGCAGTAATACGCTGATTCAGGCTTTATAATTTATAATAAGATAAAATTGGGAGGATCTAATGACTATGAAAATGAAGATCGAACGCAAGACCAAGCATGTCAGGAGCCTCCGGTCCCGGTTGCTTGTCGGGCTGGCCTTGCCCGCTGCCGGCGGCCTTATCGCTCTCGGCGCCACCGCTCCCGCGGCCCATGCCTTCCAGCTTTATAACGGCTCGCAATACGGCAATAACCTGATCGTCAACCTCGACATCACCACCTCCTATGCCGGCATCTATCAGGTCGGCGGCACGTCGAAGATCATTGCGGATCCCGTCAACAACGCCAATGGCAACGACAGCGCCCAGAATTTCTCGCATAACGGCCTGGTCAGCAACCAGTTCGAAGCTCTGCCCGTCTTGGACATCAAGGACGGCACCTTCGGCATGCATTTCAGCGGTGAGTACTTCCTCAACACGATCTACATGCAAGGCAACAAGAACGGCTCGCCCGGCTCGCTGAACGCGATCACCAACAGCCCCACATCTTTCGCAACCGAAGTGCGTACGTCGAACGGCTCGAACGGCCGCATGCTCGACGCCTTCGTCTACGACAGCTGGAATTTCGGCCAGGCCCAGGAAGTCTCTCTGAAGGCAGGTCAGCAGACCTTGTTCTGGGGCCAGAGCCTTTTCAGTCAGGACGGTATTTCCGGCGGCCAGGCGCCGGTTGACGTCGTTGCCGCTTCACAGCTCGTCGGCGCCCAGGTCCAGCAGATATTCCTCCCCGTCGGACAGATCGTTGCGACCTATAAGCCGAACAACACCTATACGCTTCAGGGTTACTACCAGTACCAATGGGAGTCTGACGCCTTCAACGGCTCCGGCTCCTATTTCGGAGCTGACCCGATTGGCCCGGGCGGCAGCCGCATCGTCGGCCTAAACGGCACCACCGACACCAACGGTATTTATCTGTACCGGACCAAGGATCTGACGCCGCCATCGCAGAATGGTCAGTTCGGCCTCTCCGGCCAGGCGCAGTTCGGCAATTACGACGTCGGTCTGTTCGGCTTGCGCTATGATTCGAAAACGCCCGCCCTGTACGAGTTTTCAGGCCAACTGACCCCGACGCCAACCGGCACGAGAGCCGGTACCTACACCGTTGCTTATCCGCGTGATATCTCAATCTATGGCGCCAGCCTATCCACCACCATCGGCGCCACGAACGTCGCCGGTGAACTCAGCACCCACAGAAACCTGAATCTGGTCGGCGGCACCACACTTGGCAGCCCGTCCAGCCCCATCGGCGGCGCCAACGTGAATAACGCCACCTACCCGATCGGCAACACCATGACCGGCCTGATCAATGCCATCTACGGCTCGCCCGGCATCCCGTTCGATCCAGGCGGCGTCACGGTCCTGGGTGAAATTCAGTATTTGCAAGTGCTGAGCGTGACCCATAATAAGGAAAATCTGGCGCCGAATCGCTCGAAGGCCGCGGCAACGTTCGAACTTCAGGCGATACCAGCCTATTATGACGTGATTCCGAACCTCGAAATCACCTTCCCGACCACGATCACCTATGATTTCGCGGGCAACTCGCAGATCGACTCCACCGTGAACCACGGCACGGGCTCGCTCTCCCTCGGCATCTCGGCCACCTACCGGTCCACCTACACGGCGTCGCTCTACTACGTTAATCCGTTCGGCAAACTCTCCACCATCACTTACGCGCCGAACGCCACGACCGACTACCAGCACTATATCGAGCTGGCGCTGTCGCACACGTTCTAATCCGAAGCTCTCTCTAAAAAGCCAGGGTGTTTTCCATTTCGGTGGAAAACACCCTTTTTTTGCGGCCGGCTTCGCAGGCAAAAACGCGCCAGTTCCGGCTCCCAGGTCAAAGACATCGCCCGGGCAGTTGCGCGCCCGGCGCCATTTCCTTATTCAGGTCCGAGAAATAATTCACTTACGAATATTACGGAGATAACGACAAATGCCTGCAATTAGCGTTACAGATCGCGCCGGAGAAACCACCTCCATTGAAGCCAAGACCGGCGATTCTCTGATGGTAATCCTGCGGGACAATGGCATGGACGAGCTTCTGGCCCTGTGCGGCGGCTGCTGCTCCTGCGCCACCTGCCACGTCTATATCGACCCTGCCTTCGCAGCCAGCCTGCCGCCGATGAGCGGCGACGAGGACGAATTGCTGGACAGCTCAAGCTATCGCAACGAAACCTCCCGCCTGTCCTGCCAGGTAAAAATGACCGACGCTCTGGCCGGCCTGAAAGTAACCATCGCCCCGGAAGATTAAGGCAAGCCAAGCAGTTCTTTTTGTGAACAAAAAGAACCAAAAAAACTTTTTACTCTGGGCCACAGGTGCTGGCCCAGCCAGAGCCCAAAGCCCCGTAGGGTGGGTTAGCGAAGCTAACCCACCACCTTTACACTCTCATCCAGGCGCCGGCCCAACGCACGCCCATGCCCCAGCATAACAAAAGTTTTTGCGCCGGGGGCGCCCCAGCCGCTTTTTTTCAAAAAGTGGCCTCTTGCCTGCCCTAATACCCCCGAAACTTCGGCGCCCGTTTCTCCATAAACGCCCGCCCGGCTTCCTTGCCGTCATGTGAAAGACTGGCGCGCGCGTTGGCGGGTCCTTCCACGGCCATGGTCTCCTCCAGCGTGCCGGTCTCCGCGGCATTCAAATTCCGCTTGATGCCGGCATAGGCCAATGCCGGTCCGTTCGCGAAGCGTGAAGCAAGCTTCGCAACCTCCGCCTCCAACGCATCATCCGGCACCACCTTGTTCACCAGCCCCATCGCCAGCGCCTCAGCCGCGCTGATCTTCTCATCCAGCAGATACATCTCCCGCGCCTTCGCCGGTCCCACCAACTGCGTGAGCAAAAAACTCCCCCCGGGGTCCCCACAACGCCCGGCACTGGCAAACGCCGTCTTGAACACCGCGGTCTCCGACGCAATCCGCAAATCGCAAGCCGCCGCCAGCACCAGCCCGGTGCCTGCCGCCGGCCCGCGAATCGCCGCAATCGTCGGCTTCGACAGCCGGTGCAGCAATATCGGGATCTGCCCGTCCTCCAGCATCCGCGCCGCCAGCTGGTCGGGGTCCCACCATACTGGTTCATTTGACCAACGTTCGCTCAGCGCATCCGGCTTCTCGCCGCCGCCGGACAAATCGAACCCGGCGCAAAACCCGCGCCCGGCCCCGGTCAGCACAATCGCCCGCACGCCCGGGTCGCGCCCGGATTCCACCAGCGCCTGGTGCAACATCTTCGCCAACCCCGGCGTCAGCGCATTCAGCCGGTCAGGCCGGTCCAGCGTCAGGGTCCGGACCCCCTCCGCATCGTCAATGCGCAGCATCAGCCCGCCGCCTTGATGGCCTTGTGATCGACCAAAATCATCTGCCCCGCCTGCGCATAGGCGGAAGCATGTCCAAGCTGGTGAATATCGAACACCGACTGCAGCGCCGCGTACTGGCCGATAATATCCATCGTATGGTTCACCGCGCGCTTCGCCATGGCCAGCGCATGCGGGTGCATTTTCGCAATCTGCAGCGCCATGTCGCGCGCCTCCTTATCGAGATCGGCGAGCGGCACGACCTTGTTCACCATGCCGCGCCGCTCCGCCTCGACGGCGCCGATCGGCTGCGCCGTGAACAGCATTTCCTTGGCCTTGCGCGGCCCAAGCTCCCAGGTATGGCCATGGTATTCCACCCCGCCGATGCCCATCAACACCACCGGGTCCGAGAACCTCGCATTATCCGCGGCAATGATGATGTCGCAAGGCCAGGCCAGCAGCAAACCGCCGGCGATACACGCCCCCTGCACCGCCGCAATGGAAGGTTTCGGAATATCCCGCCAGCGCCGCGAAAAGCCGAAGAAATACTTCGCTTCCCATTTATACAACTCGAGCAGACCGGTTTCGGGAATGCCCGCGCTGACCTTGGCAAGCTCCGGCGTACGCGTCTCCTCCGACCCGGAGGTGTCATGCCCGGCCGAGAAATGCTTGCCCTCGGCGCGCAGCAGAATCACCCGGACCTCGTCATCCGCGGCGGCGGCCTCCCAGGCCTGGTTCAGCTCTTCCAGCATCTTCTGGGTCTGCGCATTGGCGCGATTGGCGCGGTTGAGCGTAATGGTCGCGATCCGGTCGGCGACCTCATAAAGAATATACTCGGCCAAGTGCTATCTCCTCTCCTAACGATTATTATTATGCGGCAACCCCCGGCAACGCCGGACTTACTCTTTGTCGGTCACCGTGTTCAGCGCTTTGGCGGTGTCATATTGCTCGGTCAGCTCCGACATCAACTGGCCCACCGAGAAGCAGAATTTCGCCATCCGCGCCAACCGTTCCTGGGTCTTTGCTTCCGCCACCTCCGGCATCATCGCGGCCACCAGCCGGCCCATCTCTCCGAAGGCCCGTATCTGGTCCAGCATGCAGGGCGCGATGTCGTTGATCAGCCGGAAGAACACCCGCTTGCTGCCGCGCTCGGTCGACCGACGCAAATTCCCCGACTGCTCCAGAAACCGCGCCGTATTCCAAGCCCCCGCCTTGCTCATATCCAGATCGGCCGCAATCTGCTCCAGGCTGACCGGCTCATTGCTCAGCAGCAGATAGGCGTACAGCCGCCCGGCCGCCGCCGGCACGCCCCAGGGCGACAGCAGCGACGCATACTCGTCGATAAACTCCCTTGTGGACGGCGGCGCCGCTTGGATTCGCTGGGAAATATTCACAGTATTGTGGATATCCTAAATACATGCAGTATACAAATCCTATTACCATGGCCAGGCCGCGGTGGCGAAGCCGCGGCCTGCAAGCGCGCAAGGGACGGAAAAACCGAGTGGATATCAACCTCACCGAAGACCAGAGAATGCTGCTTGAAAGCACCGGAAAATTTGCCGGGGATCGCGCCTCGATCCAGCAATTCCGCCGCATCGCCGATCGGCGCGCCGAATTCGGCCGGGCCGACTGGCAGGAGGGCGCCGCCCAGGGCTGGGTCGCTTTGTTCACGCCGGAAGCCCATGGCGGCATCGCGGAATCCTCACAAGGCCTGATCGACGCCGCCATCGTCGCCGAAACTTTGGGCCGCGTCGTCTATCCCGGCCCCTTCCTCTCATCCTGTGTCGTCGCCGCCGCCATCACCGCCGCCGGCTCAGACGCCCAGCAAGCCCAGTTCCTGCCCGGCATCGCCGCTGGCGAGATCCTGGCCGCCTGGGCATACGCTGCCCCCGGCCCCCGCGGCGGCATCGCCCCCGGCAGCGTCAGCGCCACGCAAGCCGGCAATACCTTCACCCTCAACGGCACTGCCGCCTATGTCCAGGACGCAACTGATTCCGATCTGCTCCTGGTCAGCGCCGCCAGCGATTCCGGCCACTCGCAATTCCTGCTGCCTTCAAAAGCCCCAGGAATTTCCATCGAACCCTTGGAAACGCTCGACCTCGGCAGAAAAATCGCCAACGTGAAATTCTCAGCCGTCCAGGCCGGCCCCGAAACGCTGCTCGGAAATTTCGCCGCCGCCACCGCCGCCTTCGAGCGCCAGCTGCAAATCGCTTTGGTCCTGCAATCCGCCGAAACCCTCGGCGTCATCGAACGCGCGCTGGAAATCACTTTGGAATACACCGGCCAGCGCATCGCCTTCGGCCGCCCCGTCGCCTCCTTCCAGGGTGTCAAACACCGTCTGGCCGATTACGCAACCCAGCTCGAAGGCGGCAAGGCGGCCGTCGCCCACGCCGCCCGCGCGGTGCAGAGCAACGCCCCGGACGCCGCCATCGCCGCCAGCATTGCCGCCAGCCATTGCGGCCGCTGGGGCACCGACATTGTCCGCGACTGCATGCATCTGCACGGCGGCATCGGCGTGACCTGGGATCACGACATGCATTTCTACCTCCGCCGCGCCGTTTCCAATGAAGCTCTTTATGGCGCGCCGCTTGTCCACCACGGCCGCCTCGCGGCGCTGGCCGGTCTGTGAGGGCAGGGACATGAGCACCGAACATCTGGACACCGAAGACCAAAAAGCCTTCCGCCTGAAAGCCCGGAACTGGATGCAAGGCCGCCTGCCGCCCCGCATCCAAGGCGAGCCCGCCATGGACTGGGAAGACAAGGCGCTTGTGGACCGCGACCGCGTCATTCAGCGCTGCCTGTGGGACGGCGGACTGGCCGGCATCATGCTCCCCACCGCCTATGGCGGCCTCGGCCTTTCCAAACGCTTTTCGGACATCTTCTACGAGGAAGCCGCGCCCTATCGTCTGCCCTGGCATTTCGGCAATGCATTCAACGTTGTCATGCCCGTCCTCATCGCCCACGCCAACGAAGCTTTGAAAAAACGTTACGTCCCCGGCATCCTCAAAGGCGAGCAGATCTGGTGCCAGTTGCTCTCAGAACCCTCCGGCGGCTCGGACCTTGCCGGCGTCCTCACCCGCGCCGAAAAGCGCGGTGACAAATGGTTCCTGAACGGCTCCAAAGTCTGGACCACCGGCGGCGTCGAAGGCGACATGGGCCTCTGCCTCGCCCGCACCGACGCATCGCTCCCCAAACACGCCGGCCTCACCATGTTCGCGGTCGACATGCATGCCCCCGGCGTCACCGTCACAAAACTCCGCCTGATCCGCGGCAACAGCGACTTCGCCCAGGAATTCCTCGACGACGTCGAGGTCCCGGAAGACCATGTCATCGGCGAGGTCAACGCCGGCTGGACCGTCGCCGGCACCCAGCTCGCCAATGAGCGCGCCGGCATGGCCCGCGGCTGGCACGAAGGGGTCGCCGCCGCGGTTGAGGCCAGCGAAATCACCCCCCGCCAAAGCTACCTAACCCTCGCCCGGGAACTCGGCCTGGCAGACGACCCGCTGGCTCGAGAAATCATCGGCGAACTCATCGTCATCGACGCCGTCTACGAACTTACCACCCGGCGCGTCGGCAATGGCATGCGCACGCGCTCGTTGCCCCCCACCATCGGCGGCGTCCCCAGCCTGATGGCCGCCCGCACCGATGTCCGCCGCACCGCCTTGCTCTCGGCGCTCACCGGCCCCACCGCGGTCGCCGCCCCTCCAGGGTCATCTGGCCTCGACAACGGTTTCATGCGCGTCTGCACCCACCGTATCGGCGGCGGCACCACGGAAATGCAACTCAACTCGGTCGCCGAGCGATACCTCAACCTGCCCCGCGAACCCGGCCCCGACCGCGACATCCCCTTTAACCAGCTCCGCCACAACGCACTCAGATAAATAATCAACTCACCAAGGATCCGCACCATGACAATCACCGTTCCATTCCCCGTCTACGACGCCGACCACCATCTCTACGAACCGGAAGAAGCCTTCACCCGCCACTTGCCGGCCGAATACAAGCGCGACTTCTACTTCGTCGACCTGGACGGCCGCCGCAAACTCGTCATCGGCGGCATGCTCTCCGAATTCATCCCGAATCCCACCTTCGCCGTCGTCGCCGCCCCCGGCAGCCACGAGAAATGGTTCCGAGCCGACAACCCCGAAAACAAATCGCTCCGCGAACTGCAAGGCAAAGCCATCCGCCCGCCGGAGACCTGGCGCTCCGGCGACGGCCGCCTCGCCATGATGGACCAGCAAGGCCTGCACGCCGCGGTCGTCTTCCCCACCTTGGCCTCGGTCATCGAGGAACGCATCGGCGCCAAAGGCAAAGTTGCAGCCGCACTCTTCCATTCCCTCAACCAATGGACCGTCGATGAATGGGGTTTCGCCCGCGAAAACCGTCTCTTCTCCGCCCCCTTCATCAGCCTCACCCATGTCGACCTGGCCATCAAGGAACTGGAATACGTGCTCGCCAACGGTGCGCGCTGCGTCAACATCCGGCCCGCCCCGGTCCCCGTCATCGGCGGCAGCCGCTCCTTCGGCTACCCGGAATACGACCCGTTCTGGGCCCGCGTCGCGGCAGCCGGCATCTACGTCAACATGCACGCCTCCGACAGCGGCTACGACCGCATCACCCAATGGTGGACCGGCTCGAACGAGGAATACTCCGGCTTCAAGCGCTCAACCTTCCAGGGCATGCTCGACCAGCTGAGCCGCGCCATCTCCGACGCACTCTCAGCCATCATCTGTCACGGCGTGTTGGAGCGCCACCCAACCCTTAAAATCGCCGCCGTGGAGAACGGCGCCAGCTGGGTCCCCAGCCTTTTGAAACGCTTCGACAAATCCTACGGCCAGATGCCGGGCGAATACAAAACCCACCCGCGCGACCAGTTCCACAAAAACATTTTTGTGGCCCCCTTCTACGAAGACGACGTCAACGACCTCAAAAACCACATCCCCGTAGATCGCATCCTCTTCGGCAGCGACTACCCCCACCCCGAAGGCGTCGCCGAACCCCTGGAATACGTCAAGGAATTCACCGACTACAAACCCGAAGAGCTGGAAAAAGTTTTCTCCTCCAACCTCAAGGGCCTCCTCGAAGGCGTCCCAGTCTAATCGCTTGGAGGGTGGGTAGCTTCACTACCCCACCCTCTTTTTCCTGTCCCCGCGCCACCGCATTGACCGCCGTTTCCATGTGCGGCAACAAATGCGGCAACAAATAGGTAGCGGATTCAAGGAAAGAATATGTCAGACCTCCCAACCCTCGTCAGCGAAATCTTCAGCCTCGACCCCGCCGCCAAAGCCCTCTCGCTGGACGGAAAATGGTGGAGCTGGGGCGAACTCGCCGCCGTCGGCGACGCGCTGGAGGCAAAATTATCCGCGGCCTCGCTGGGCAAGGACGCCCGCATCGGCATGCTGCTCCGCAATCGCCCGGAAATCGCCGCCGCTTTGGTGCGCATCCTCGCCTCCCGCCGCTGCCTCGTCACCCTGAACCCGTCGCTGCCGGACGAACGCCTGGCCGAGGACATCACGGTGCTGAAACCGGCCGCCATCGTCGCCCTTGAGGATGACTGGTCCCGCCCCGCCGTCGCGCAATCCGCCGCTGCCATCAAATGCCTGGGCCTGGCCCTGACCGGGGATACCGCCCAGCCCATCCGCCCCATCCCCGGCCTCGAGTCCCCCGACCTGCCCAATTTGCGCGCCTTCGCCGCCGATGACGTCGCCGTCGAAATGCTCACCAGCGGCACCACCGGCACGCCCAAGCGCATCCCGCTGAAGCGCCTCGCCATCGAACGCTCGATCCTGAACGCCGCCATCTATGACGGCCGCAAACCCGGCGAGCCCTCAAAACTCCGCAACCAGGTCGTGCTCGTCAACGCCCCCGTCACCCATATCGCCGGCATCTTCGGCCTGATGAACGCCTTCATGGCCGGCCGCCAGGTCGCCCTCCTGCCGCGCTTCACGGTCGAAGGCTGGGTCGGCGCCGTGGAACGCCACGGCCTGAAGGTCGCCAGCGCCCCGCCCGCCGCCCTGCGCATGATCCTGGACGCCAACGTGCCGAAGGAACGCCTGGCCAGCCTGTCGGCCTTCCGCACCGGCACGGCGCCGCTGGACCCCGACCTCGCCGACGCCTTTTATGAGCGCTACGGCATCCCGGTCCTGCAAAACTACAGCGCCACCGAATTCGCCGGCGCCGGCGCCGGCTGGACCTTGTCGGACTATCGCGCCCATTACCCCGCCAAGCGCGGTAGCGTCGGCCGCATCAATCCCGGCATCGAGGCCCGCATCGTCGACGTGGAAACCAACGCCCCGCTCGCCACCGGCGAACAGGGCCTCCTCGAAATCCGCGCCCCGCATCTCGGCGACGGCAAATCCTGGATGCACACCACCGACCTCGCGATCCTCGATGAAGACAACTTCCTCTACATCAAAGGCCGTTCCGACAACGCAATTATCCGCGGCGGCTTCAAAGTCTTCCCCGAGGAGGTCATCCGCGCCATGGAACTCCACCCCGCGATCCGCGAAGCCTCCGTCGTCGGTCTGCCGGACGAGCGCCTCGGCCAAATCCCCGTCGCCGCCTATTTGCTCCGCGCCGGCCACACCGCCCCGGACACCCAGGAACTGCGTGAGACCCTGAAAACCCGCCTGCTCCCCTACCAGGTCCCGGTCCATATTTTTGCGCTGGAAGAACTCCCCCGCACCCCGTCGATGAAGGTCAGCCAGCCCGAGCTGAAAAAACTCCTGACCGAAAAAATCGCCGGCGCCACAGTCTCGTAGGGATAGGAAGACTCAGCTGCCGCCGGCAGCCGGCTTCTGCCCCGCATTCCGCAAGTTGACAAAATTCTGTGCGATATCGAACCAGAATGGCGCGCCCAGCGTAATCGCAAACAGGGTAATGAGCCAGCCAATAATATTTGCGGGAGCGGCGCCCAATATGACGCCCGCATCTGTCCCGACATTACTTACCGAATTTGGCGCTACGAAGTTCTTGTCGCTTGCCCAGCCTATCGGCAGGTCTAAATTTTTCAAACTCCCCAACGAATCATTCATGTTGTCGTGGAATTTCTGATAATCCGGCGAGCTCGCCACCGTATTATTAGCCTGCGCCACCATCGCCGAAAGCTGCACCGGAGATTCCACCCAGAGCTCCTTGCCAAGATGCAGGGAATTCACGTTCAACGCCACAATCAGAACAGCGCCGATGACCAGCGTCGCATATTGCGCGACGCGTTTATAAATCCCGCTCAACCGGTCCATCTCCGCATCGAACCAATCCTCGACCCGGTTATGCAATTTATCGAGATCCCCGCCGGCCTTATTGATGAACCCGGATAAAATCGTCTTCAGATCGCCATCCGGAAGTGCCGCCACCGTCCGCTCGATTTGCGAGAATATCGGCAGCGCGGAGCCATCACGCAGAACATGCAGCAACGCCGAGGCAAAGCTGTCCGCGGAGAGATAGGAAGGCAGGTTATTCGGTCCGTTCTTGATCAACGGATGCGCCCGCACTTCACCGACGATCGTTGCCACGGTCTTGCTGTTCGGAATGGCGAGCGTGTTTACACCGTTCGGATTTGGCGGAGCGCCCGCGGCCGCCGGCGCCGCCGTCACCTGCGTGGCAGGCGCCTTGGTACTAAAATGCGCCGTCCACCAGGCGCCGATACTGCCCCAGGCGTAGCTCGCATCCGGGGAGTTATTCAAAATGACATCGATCCCCTTATCGAGATACGTGCCGCGCCATTTGAACACGCCCGCAATATATTCCTGAATGAAGCTGACCAGCGAGGCCAGCAGCAGAAAGGTAAAGGACACGCCGATCGCGACATCCAACGCATTATCCAATTGCATGCAAGCCTCCCCCTCAGCCGGTCAGTACATTGGTCAGAACGATTGCCTGATAGTTATAGGATGCCGGTCCGCTGCCGTTATAACGCCGCACCGCATAGGGCCAGTCGCATAGAAACGCCGCGCGGTCCGGCACGTTTACATAGCTCCTGCCGGCGTAAAGCGCCGAGGCGTAGGTATCCGCAGCCGGCGCGCCATAATATTGCGGCATCCGCGGATCGATATTCAGCTTCGGAACTTCCATGGCGCAAGCCTTGCAATCCATCATATATCGCGCGTCGCCCGGACTATACCGGCATACCCGCAACGCCAGCCCCGGATGCTCCGCTTTCCGATCATCAGCGGTATCGTCCGGTCCCACCAGATAGGTGCGGAATTTTCCCTGCAATTCCCCGAACGCCATGGACACATTCTTGACCGGGTCCAGGATAAAACTCTGCAGCTCCTGCGCCGTCGGCGGATGGTGGAAAATCGTATACTGCCCCAGCCCGTAGCCGCGCGAGGTGACAATATCGCTTAGCTGCGCGCCGTTCGCCAACCCGGCGCGTTGCGCGGCTGTCGGATTATTGTCCAGGCCGATGACGACAAAATCATCCGTGTTTCTGTGGCTTGGAACCACGAAATGCTGCATGTCGCTTTCCTGCTGAAAAATCGCCAGCATGAAGGGAATCGGTGCGGCGGTGCCCGTCATCTGCTTCACCGCCTGCAGCGCCGCCTGGTTCGCCGCCGCCGGATTACCGCTCTGCGGAACCTGGACATAGGCCGCATCCGCAAGCAGCAGCCCGATCGCATCGGTCAGCGCCGCATCGGCAACCCCATCGATCGCCGCCACGGCCCCGCGGAACCCGTCGATCGCCACCGGCGCCGCCCCGTTCGACCCAGCATTATGAAAAAGATCATATTTCAGCCGGCGCACCGCCAATGTGGTGCCATTGCCGAAATCACCGTCGATACTGCCGGGCAGATATCCCAGAGCCCGCAAATCCCGCTGCAATTGCAGCACGTCATTCACGTCATTCTGCGCGCCCTGTTGCAGCGGCGGGTTCCCGTACGTAGCCATTCCGTTTCCTCGTATTTCCGAGTGAAGCATCCAAAGCCGTCGGAATGCCCCGCGGGCGCCATTCCACTTTCAAAACTAAATCATCGCCGGCCGAAATTCAATTGATTTGTTAGAGGCCGACTCAGAAAACCAAGACGGCTTTGATGCAACGGCCGGCTTTATGATCCTCGACCGCCTGGTTGATCTCGGCGAACGGGTAGGTTGTGACGATCTTATCGAGCGGCAGCCGGCCCGCGCGATATAACTCGACCAGCTCGGGCAGAAATTCATCCGGGACGCTATCGCCCTCGATAATGCCCTTTACCGTCAGCCCGGCGGAAATGGCGCCGATGATACTGACATTAAGCTCGGCCCCGGGGTTCGAAGGAACGCCGACCAGCCCCAGCGTGCCGTGCATCGCCAAGCTCTGCAGCCCGGCCTGCAACGCCGCGGTCACGCCGCTGGTATCGACCGCGTAATCAACGCCACCCGGGATGATATCCCGCACCAGAGCCGCGACATCCGCGCCGACCGGGTTGAGGGCATGGGTGGCGCCGATTTCAAGTCCAATGGCGCGCCGCGCCGCGACCGGCTCCACCAGGATGATGGTCTTGCAGCCTTTGATCCTGGCCCCCATCACGGCGCTGAGGCCGACCGAGCCGCCGCCGAAGACGATAATGGAAGAACCCGGTTTTGCGTCGAGCGACCGCATGACCGCGCCGGCGCCGGTTTGAACCCCGCAGCCGAGCGGCGCCAGCATCGCGAAATCGACATCGTCACGGATTTTGACGACATTGCGCTCATTGCCGATCGCGTGGCTGGCGAAGGAAGATTGGCCGAAGAAATTCGCATGCACCCGGCTGCCGCAGGAGCATAGAGCCGAGCTGCCGTCGGCGCGCGCGCCGCCGTAATTCTGGGTGGTGAAATGCACGCAATAGCAGGGTTTTCCGGAAGTGCAGGAACTGCATTTGCCGCAGGAGTTGAACGTCATCAGCACATGGTCGCCCGGTTTGACCTTGGTGACCGATGCCCCCACCTGCTGCACGATGCCGCCGCCCTCATGGCCGAGCACCGCGGGAAAAGCGAAGGGCAGCACTTCCTCGGTCACCAATAGATCGGTGTGGCAGAGCCCCACCGCGGCGATTTTGACAAGGATTTCATCCTCGCGCGGGCCTTCCAGCTCGATTTCTTCAACGCAGAATTTCGTATGCGCCTGCCGAGTCACCGCTGCCGTAATTTGCATTGTTACGTTTCCCTTTTCACGTTTTTCGATCAATCGGCCGGCAACTCGCGTCAGCCGTTGTCCCGGCCTTATCGCAGCGTCACATCATTTTTTAAACATAAATTCTGCCATTGGTGAACTCCGCCCGCCAATTGGCAACCCAAAAACTATCCTCTACATGATTGCCCCATGACCAGCCCCAGCCTCAAAGGCAAAACCCTTTTCATCACCGGCGCCAGCCGCGGCATCGGCCTTGCCGTAGCACTCCGCGCCGCGCGCGACGGCGCCAATATCGCGATCGCCGCCAAAACCGGCGAGCCGCATTCCCGTCTGCCCGGCACCGTCTACAGCGCCGCCGAAGCGGTCGAGCAAGCCGGCGGCCAGGCGCTCCCCATCCTGCTCGACGTCCGCGATGACGCCGCCATCCAGCGCGCCGTTGAGGCAACCGCCGCCCGCTTCGGCGGCATCGACATCTGCGTCAACAATGCGTCCGCCATCAAGGTTACCGGCACG
This sequence comes from Rhodovastum atsumiense, assembly GCA_026225115.1. GTDB lineage: Bacteria > Pseudomonadota > Alphaproteobacteria > Acetobacterales > Acetobacteraceae > Acidocella > Acidocella atsumiense_A. The sequence goes on along the minus strand of JAMFSE010000083.1, from coordinate 12,832 downwards.
CTCGACACGCCGGCCAAATCCTTCGACCTGATGCAGCAGGTCAACGCCCGCGCCACCTTCTTCACCTCGCGCGCCTGCCTGCCGTATCTGCTGAAATCCGAAAACCCGCACATCCTCGCCATCGCCCCGCCGCCGGTCATGGACCCCACATGGTTCGGTCCGCACATCGCCTATTCGCTGGCCAAATTCGGCATGAGCCTGACCATGATGGGCCTCGCCGAGGAATTCCGTGAAGCCGGCATCGCCGCCAACACCCTCTGGCCCCGCACCATCGTCGGCACCGCCGCCATCGAATTCGGCGATGGCTTCATCGGCAATGCCGAAGGCGCCAAACGCCTGCGCCACGCCCGCAAGCCGGAAATCATGGCGGATGCCGCGCACGCCATCTTCACCACCCCGTCGCGTGAGCTCACCGGCAAATTCCTGCTGGACGACGCCATCCTGGCCGAGCGCGGCGTCACCGATTTTTCCATCTACCAGATCGACCCGGCCGTGCCCCTGCAGATCGACATGTTCATCCCGGCGGACGCCCCGCCGCTACCCGCTGGCGTCACCCTCATCGGCCGCGGCGCTTCCGCCTTGGACGCATTTTAACCCAGGCACGGCGCGCGGCGTCAGACCTTCCCGAACCCCGCCCGCCGTTCAGCCCCGGGTAAATTTAGTTTTGCTCCCGCAGCAAAAGCTGTTACGCCGGCAAAAAATTCTGGGAAACGAACGCCATGCGCGCCGCCTATGAGCTTGCCTGTCTGCTGCGGCCGCGCGCCGTTCTAACGATTACCGGAATCATCGCATCAACGCTGCATCTCACCCCGGCGCAGGCGCAAAGCAGCATCTGGAATGGCTATGCCGGCTCCAGCCAGGTGCAGCTGAACTTCGCGCCGGCGACCGGCGGTGAAGGCGGCGGCCTGCATTTCCTGGGCGCCGCCATCTCCGACGGCAACAACGCGCCTCCCGGCACCATCCAGATCAGCCAGGCAAACGGCAATTCCTGGACCGTCGATACCGGCTCCGAAGGCATGGTCATCACCGCCGACTATCTAGACAAGGAATTCGGCATCAACGCGCTCAGCTTCGACAAGCCGAGCACGCAAAGCATCGAATATACCAGCGACGGCCTGACCTATTACGGCTTCACGGAAGACCTGAATGTCGGCCTGTACAGCTCTGACGCCAGTGGAAAAGGCACGCTCGCCGCAACCTCCGGCCAGATGCCGGTATTCATCGCAACATCCCTCAACAATGGCACCAGCACCACATCCTTTACCGGATGCCTGCCAAACTGCACGACGATCGGCCCCGGTTCCCTCGAACAGATGGGGGTGGGTTTCGGCCGCGGCTATCCCAACGCCTATCCCCGGCCCGCCGGCGCGCCGCTGCAGCAGGACACCGATCCGCTGATCAACCTCACCAGCGTCAGCAGCGGCGACATCGCGACGATGGCGCCGGGCTATGTCATCAGCAGCACCGGCATCGAACTTGGCCTCACCACGGCCGATCTGGTGAACACCGATGCCGAAAAACTGCTGGTCGTGCCCTATCCCGGCGGCAATGGCGGCAGCAGCTATCAGGAGGCCGCCACCACCAATGAATGGCAGACCCCGGCGATGACATTGGTGGTCAGCAACGCCAAGGTCAGCGGCACCTATTACGGCTCCGTCCTGGTCGATACCGGCCTCACCAATATCGAGCTTGCAACCGGCGCCACCCAATCGCCCGGCCTGAAATACGATGCCGCCGACCCTGCCGATTCCAGCGCCCTGCAGGTCTTTCTGCCCGGAGCGGCATCCGGCGCCGGCCAGCCGCTTTCCTACAGCTTGCTCTACCAGGGCAACTGCCCCGGTGCGGAGAATACCTGCCCGCCCTATCAGACCTCCTCGGTCGGTCTCAGCCCGATCTATCCGGACAATTCGCATGATGCGCCGAATGACGGCATCGCCATTGTGTCTTCGCCCGCGCCGACCGCCGCCTTCCTGAACACCGGCGGCGAGTTCCTCAACTATTTCAACATCGTCTACGATCCGGTCAGCGGCTTCTTCGGCTATCAGCTCGCGACCGACCCGCAAACCAGCCAGAGCAATCCGCAGCTCAATACCGGCCTGGCGCTGCAGGGCCCGGTCAGCATTCCGGACGGCACCGATGTGACCGTGCCGGTCTTCCTGTTCCAGGAATTCGCCGTCAGTGATGCACCGTTGAGCAATGTCCAGCTTGCATCACCGGGTGCGGTAACGATCGACAGCATCATCTCGTCTGCCCTCTATTGCGAGAACAATCTCTGTGCATCGACCGGGCTGGAAATCGCGGCTGGCGCTTTCACCCTCACCAAGGCGAACGACTATCTCGGCGCAACGCTGGTGGATCCAGGCGCCAGGCTAAACCTATCCGGCAATGGCGGCATCGGCGACTCCTCCGGGCTGACCGATAACGGCGCCTTCGACATCGCGAAAACCACCGCCGGCGCCGCAGCCGCCTCATTGAGCGGCAGCGGCAGCGTCGCCCTCGGTGCCCGCACCCTGACCCTGTACAACGCCAACGGCAGCTTCATCGGCGCCATCTCCGGCAGCGGCCGGCTCGCCGTCACCGGCGGCGTGCAGCAGCTGCTCGGCGCCAGCGGCTTTACCGGCGGCACAAGCATCAGCGGCGGCGCCACCGTCATCGCCGGCAATTTTTCGGCACTCGGCAGCCCGCAGAGCCCGCTCAACCTCGATAACGGCGCCGTGCAACTGCAGAACAACCTGGAAACCGGCCCGCTGACGGTCGCCGCTGGCGGCGGCGCCATCGGTTCCAACGGCTACACCACCCTGGTGAACGGCCCGGTCTCGATCGGCGGTCCGTTCTGGCTGTCCGGTCCGCTGCTCGTCGACGCCGCCGCACAGATCACCGCCGGCGACACGGCGATCGACGGCGCATTTTTCGCCCCCGCGCTGACCGTCGCTTCAGGCGCCACCCTTTCCGGCACCGGGCTGATCGCCGCCCCCGCCAGCATCGCCGGCCGGCTTGCCCCAGGCGACGACCCCGGCACCCTGACCTTTGCGGATTCCCTCACGCTGCAGCCCGGCGCCACCTCCGTCTTCGATATCGACGGCACCGGCACCGGCGCCGGCGCCGGCAATTACAGCCGCATCATTGTGCTCCCGCCCGCCAGCTACACCGCCGCCGGTCAGTTGCAGCCCATCCTGCGCGGCATCACCGGCTCCGCCACCAACAGTTTCACGCCCCAGCTGGGCCAGGCTTTCGGCATCGTCACCGCCGGCGCCGTCCATGGCAGCTATGCCGGTCTTACCCAGCCCACCGGCCTTGCCCCCAACACAAGGTTCGACGTGCTGTACAGCCCAACCGCAATCGATCTCTTTACCACCCCGGCCAGCTACGCCGCCTTCGCGGCGGTGGGCAGTCAAAACACCGCATCCATCGCGCAGGCTCTGGATGCCGGCCGGCCATCGGCAGGAACCGCGTTGACCGCCCAGCAATCGGCAATCTATGCGCCGCTTTACCCGCTGAATGCCGCCCAGCTGCCTCGCGCCCTAGCCCAGCTGTCGCCGCAGATCGCCGCGGATTCCCTCATCGTCGACCGCAACGGCTGGCTGCTGGCCAATCGCAGCATCGAGAATGAATTGCAGGCCGAGCGCGGCTTCGCAGCCGATAGCCAGAGCCAGAACACATTGCTGGCGGGCAGAAAACTCTGGTTCAGCGGCCTCGGCCAGACCGCCAACGTCAACGGCAATGCCGCAAGCTTCCACACCTCATTAAGCGGCTTCCTCGCCGGCATCGACGCAAAGCTGTTGCCGGCGCTGACCACCGGCCTCGCCATCGGTTATGAGAACACCGGCGCCGGCACCACCACCGCGGCAAATCTCTCCGGCGACGGCGTGCAATTGGCCGCCTATGCCGATTACCGCTTCGGTCAGGCTTTCCTCGACGGCCAGATCGGCGGCAGCCTCTATGAGGCGAACACGCGGCAATATCTGAGCGCGTCGGGCATTGCCCCCGCCGGCCATAACAACGGCAACGCCATCGGCGGCTCAATCTCCGGCGGTTACGACCTCACCGCCGCCGCCTGGCAATTCGAGCCCAGCCTCAGCCTGACCAATGCCCGCTTCTCGCAGAACGCCAGCACCGCAACCGCCGGAGGGCTCGGCATTTCCGCCGCCGCCGCCGCGATCGACAGCACGCAGAGCCTGCTGAGTGCGGCGCTGCAACGTGCGTTTCCGCTCGGCCAGCTGGCGCTCGTGCCGGATCTGCGGCTCGGCTGGAATCACGAATACGCGCAGGACAGCGCCACCGTCATTGCCGGCCTCACCGGCCTGCCTGGCCAAGGTTTTGGCGTCGCCAGCGCCCCGATCGGCCGCAACGCGGCACTACTCGGCGTCGGCGTCACTTTAGTCACCCGCCAGCGCCTGTCGCTGTTCGCGACCTACACTGGCTATATCAGCGGCGCCGGCAATCTGCAGGATTTCTCCGGCGGCGTGCGCATCGCCTTCTAAAAGTCTGTCACCGGTCCTTCAAAAATTCGGATTGGCCAACAGATAAAACAAACCGCCGGCAATCAATATCGTGGCGGGGAGCGTAAACACCCAGGCCATCACAATCCGGCTTACCATCCCGCCCTGCACGCCCTGGCCGCCGCTCACCATGGTCCCGGCAATGCCCGAGGTGATGATATGGGTGGTGCTGACAGGCAGACCCGTAAATCCCGCCGCTCCGATCAGCACCGCGCCCACCAGCTCGGCGCTGCCGCCCTGTCCCGGCGTCATATGCTCCTTGCCGAGCCGCTCGCCCAATGTGCGCACCACCCGCTTATACCCAACCATCGTCCCCACCCCGAGGCAAAGCGCGCTCAACACCCGCACCCACATCGGCGCATAATGCACCGGCGGACCCATCTTCTTGGTCAGCGCCTTGGCGCTGGCCTTCGCCGCCGCATCCTTGCCCGCGGTCTCGGTCACATGCTTCAGCTCGGACAGCACCATGTATACATCGCCCCGCAATTGCGACCGCGTGGCCCGCTCCTGGCTCGACTTGTCCGGCGTCACCGGCGCCTGCGCCTCACCCGCAATACTGCCGCCTGCCGCCTGTAAATCCTGCGCCGCCTGCAACCCGGCCTGCTTCTGGTCATCGCCATATTTCTGGATCAGCGGAATCGCCTGCGCCGCATTGGCGCCCAGCTGCGCCATCTCCGCATGCGCATTCGGGTTAAGCGCGTAGGTCGCCGGCATCAGCCCGATGATCGTCAGCATGATCAGCCCGATGCTCTTCTGCCCGTCGTTCGTCCCATGCGAAAAACTAACCCCGGTACAGGTCAGAAACAGCAGCCCGCGCAGCCACCACACCGGCGGCTTATCGCCCTCCGGCGGCTCGAAAAGATGACCCTTGCGAACCACCAGCCGCAAAATCCCATACAGCCCGCCCGCCAGCACAAACCCCAGCACCGGCGAGAAGGCCAGCCCCTCCAGCACCTTCCAAATCTGCGCCCAATCCACCCCGGCGGACATGTTGCGGGAATGCAACAATGCATCCGCCACCGCCACGCCGACCAACGAACCGATGATGCAATGCGAGCTGCTGTTCGGAATCCCGAAAAACCAGGTCAGAATATTCCAGAACAAGGCCGAGACGAAAAGCGACAGCAGCATCGGCACCGCCGGCGCTCCGTTCGGCGGCGTCAGCACATCCGGCGGCAATATCGCAACCAGCGCATAGGCGACCGCAATCCCGCCCACCAGCACGCCGATAAAATTCATGATGCCCGACCAGATCACCGCCGGCACCGGCTTCATCGTATTGGTGTAGATCACCGTGGCCACGGCATTCGACGTATCGTGAAACCCGTTGGTCGCCTCAAAAGCCAGCACCAGGATGAAACACCCCACCAGCATCGCGATAATGACATCCGACGAAGCAACAAAATGAACCAGCATACCCTGCTCCCAGAAGTGAGATTCCTCAGGTGAGGCCTGGCCGCTGGAATGAAACGCCGGTTTAATGATGATATCGTGACAATGCAGGCTATGCCTTGATAAATTAAAATATGCTCACCTCGGGTTCATGAACGAAACTGCGTGGTTGCACGACGGCCCGCCCCAGGCCCATCCTGCCCATCCTGCCCGAGCTTCACCGGAGACCATTTGCATGACCCGCATCCTGTTCGTCGGCCAGGCGCCGGAAACCGTCGACTATTCAGATCCCGCGCTGCCGCCGGGCTTCAATGCGGAAAAAATTTGGGCCGGCATCGCCATCGCTGTGGCGGACTTCTAGAAACGCGGCTGGCAGGGCGATACCTGCATGATCACCCCGGACGATTCCGGCCGCGCCATGCTCGAGAAAAAACTTCACAGCGCCGAATATGATTGCGTGGTCATCGGCGGCGGCATCAGAATCCCGCCAAAAAGCCTGCCCTTGTTCGAACTTGTGATCAACGCCGTCCACCGCGCGGCGCCCGGCGCCAAAATAGCCTTCAACACCACGCCCCAGGATTCCGCCGAAGCCGTAGCCCGGCAACTGGTCCCTTAAACGCTCCCGGCGATCAGCGCCTGCAGCGCCGGCTTATCGATTTTGCCGGACGCCGTGCGCGGCAATTCGCTCATGCCGCCCAGCATTACCCAGCGCGACGGAATTTTAAAACTGCTGAGGTTCGGCCTCAAAGCTGCAACAAGTGCCGCGGCATCCAACTCGGTATCCCGCACCACCACCGCCGCCCCGATCGCCACCGCGCCGCCGTCCAAAACATCGGTCACAAACGCCCGCGCGACGCCCGGTATCGCCTCCAGCGCCGCCTCAACCTCGGAAGGATAGACGCTGACCCCCTTCACCTTGATCATGTCATCCTTGCGTCCGGTCAGCCAAAGAAATCCGTCCGTATCGATCCGCCCAAGGTCCCCGGTGTCATACCAGCGATCCGGGGTAAAAATCTCCTCCCGCTCGTGCCCGCAAATGCCGCGCAGAATATTATGCCCGCCGATTTGAATACTGCCCACCGCATCCGCCGCGAGAATTTCTCCAGTTTTAGAATCCGCAATCCGGACCTTCATCCCTTCAAACGGCCGTCCGCAGCTGCCCCATTTATCCGCCGGCATATCCAGGTCCAGCGGATAGCCGGCATACGGCCCAAAACTCTCGGTCATGCCGAACGTATTGGCGCGCGCGCCCGGCGCTGCCCGCAATGCCGGAGGCAGCAGCGCATTCAAACTCCCCGCCGCCAAAACATGCAGATCGGTACTTACAAAATCCGGATGCGCCGCCAGTGCCGCCGCCTGGTCCGGCCAGCCGCGAAACAAGGTCACATGCTCGCTGGCCAGAAACCGCAACGTACCCGCCGGCTCCGGCACCGCCTCGGTCAGCAGCGTCGCCCCGGCGTTCAAAGCCGAAATCAGCCCGGCCGCAAATCCGCCCACCCAGAAAAACGGCATCGGCAAATAGAGCCGCGTGCCCGCCTCGATGCAGCGATCCGCCAGCCCGGCCCGATTGGCCCGGATCGCGGCGCCCTGCGTATGAATAACCCCCTTCGGCCGCCCGCGGCTGCCCGCCGTGAATAGGATCACCATGTCATCCGCCGGCACCACCCGCGCCGTCAGCGCCGCCGCCATCGCCACCGCCGCCGCATCCGGCGCGTCCATCTCGTCTTCCCACCAGATTTCTCGGAGCGACGGCAGCAAAGCCCGGTCCAGCGCCAAAAACTCCGCCCGGAAATCCCGCCCCCGATGCGCGGCCGCCGCAATCAAATGCCGTACCCCCGCCGCCGCCAATTGCTCCATCCGCTCAGGCGGCCGCAACAGCGTGCTCAGCGGCACCAGTACCGCGCCGATGCGCATCACCGCATAGGCATTCACCGCCCATTCCACGCCGTTGCCCATCAGCAGCCCGACGCGATGGCCCTTGTTCACGCCCCGCGCCACCAGCCAGGCCGCCCGCTCAACACTCGCGCGTTCCAGCCCGGCATAATCCAGCCGCAGATCATCGCCCACGATCGCTTCCAGCCCCGGCGTCCGCCCGGCGCGTTCGGCCAACAGGGCCGGGATCGTTTCAGCGGAGAACGTCTCAGCGGCCACGCGCAATCTCCACCAGTTTCTTCAAATCAACCTTGCCGCTGGAAACCGTCGGCAGCGCTGATTCCGCCATCGCCATGAACTTGCGCGGCACCTTGTACGGCGAAAGCTTGGCCCGCAGCGCCAGCCGCAAAGCCTCTGCATCGAATGCCTCATCGCCGAGCAAAATCGCCGTCACCAATTGCCCGCGCTCTTCATCGGGGATCCCGATCACAATCGACATCCGCCCGCCGGTCGCCTCGGAAATTGCCCCCTCAACCTCGCGCGGCGAGACCTGCGCGCCGGACGTCCGGATAATATCCCCGGTCCGCCCCTTGAAGAAGAAATCGCCATCTGCATCCACCGCCATCATATCGCCGGTATGGTGCCAGCCCGCGTCATCGAAACAGGCCCAGGCCTCGCGCCCGTAATAACCCTGCATCACATTCGCCCCGCGCGCCCACATCTCGCCCGCCTGCGCATCCTCCCCGGTCTCCGGATCGACAATCCGCATGTCGACCCCTTCGACCGGACTGCCGAAACTCCCGCGCTTTGCGTCCGGCAAATCCTCCTCGGAGGGATCAAACAGGCAAACGCTGCCCATCTCCGTCATCCCGAACAGATTATACCGCAACTCCGGATCCGCCGGCCGCTTCTCGGGCGGCATGATCGGATATAAATTCCCGCGCTGCATCGACGACAAATCCCGGCTCGCAAAACTCGGATCGCGCGTCAGATTCAACACCGTCGCCGCCACCCCATTGGTCAAGGTTGGCCGCTCTGCCTCGATCAAATCCAACATCGCCGCCGGCTCGGCGCTCGAGCACAGCAGTTTCGCGCCTGCAATCAGCGTCGCCAGAAAACTGAACGCCATGCCGCCCACCCAGAACCATGGCGAGTTCGAAAGCAGGCAGTCTTCCTCGCGATACCCCCGCAGCAGATTCTGCCGCCGCATATTGCGGATCACCTGGCCCTGCGTATGGATCACGCCTTTGGGCGCGCTGGTGGAACCGGACGTATGGATCAGCATCAGCGTATCGGCGGAAGACACTTGTTCCTCCGCCTCGGCGACTGCAGAATCGTCAGCCCCCGCCGCCTCCAGCCCGCTGAGATCGAACCAAACTTTTCGCATCACCGGCAAATGCGGCAGCATCAACTCGCCCTCGGGCGATGCCCCAATGGCATCCGCCACAACCGCCCGCAAATCCCGTCCGCGATACGCGCCCGCCGAAATAAAATATTCCGCATCGGCATTGAACAGCAGCCCGCTGATCTCATGCGCGGTGGAGAGCGTGCTGAACGGCATCGCAATCGCGCCAATCCGCGTCACCGCAATAAACGCCACCGCAAAATCCGGACTATTCCCGAACAGCAGCGCCACCCGGCTGCCGCGCCCGGCGCCGGCCGCCAGCAACCCCGCAGCCACCCGCCGCGACCGCGCCTCCGCCTCCCCATAGCTCAGCCGCTTGCTGTCAACGACAACCAGCGGCTTGCTCCCAAGCCGCCCTTGCATCCGGATCAATGCGCCGATCGTATCGCTGTTCATGAGCTTTGCTTAAACAACCCTTCCAGTTCCACCTTGCGAATCTTGCCCGACGCCGTCAGCGGCATCGCATCCACGAAGCGCCAATGCCGGGGAATTTTAAATTTTGCCAAAAGCCCGCCGACATGCGCTTCAAGCGCCTCCGCCTCCACGGCCGCACCCGGATGCAGTTGCACGATCGCGCCGGGCTCCTGGCCCAGCCGCGCATGATCGACCCCCACCACCGCCGCCAGTGCCACCGCCGGATGGCTGATCAGCGCCGCCTCGATCTCCGGCGGATAAATATTTTCTCCGCCCCGGATAATCACCTCCCGGCTGCGGCCATTGATCCGCACATAACCATTCTCATCCATCGCGCCGAGATCGCCGGTATGCAAAAAACCCTGCGCGTCGATCGTTGCCGCCGTCGCCTCGGGGCTATCCCAATAGCCGTCCATCATCGCCGGCCCACGCACGCAAATCTCCCCGGTCTCGCCAAACCGCAAAACCGCATTGGTCACCAGATCGACGATCTTCATTTCGATATGCGGCAGCGGCCGCCCTACCGTTTCGGCATGCAGCTCAGGCGGATCGTCGCGCATCGTCGCCGTCGCCGCGGTAAACTCCGACTGCCCATAGCCGATGCTGACCTTGGCGCCGAGCTGCGAATGCACCCGGCGCACCAGCTCCGCCGGCACGCTGGCGCCGCCCAGCGACACCATCTTGATCCCGTTCTCCGGGGGCAGATCATCGGCGGCCAGAATATCGAGCCACATGGTCGGCACCCCGCCCATCCGCGTCGGCCGGATAACGCGCATCAGCGCCACGATCTGATCGCGATCATAGCGCTCGATCACGGTGAAGGAGGCGGCAGCAAGCAACGCGCCCAGCACAATCGTGCAGGACCCGCCGACATGGTGGAAGGGCACCGCGTTCAGCCAGATATCGTTCTCATCCACGCCCTCCGCATGCTGGCGCAGCCAGCCGCCCATCAGCCCGGCCCGGTGGCTGATCACCGCCCCCTTCGCCTTGCCGGTGGTGCCGCTGGTGAACTGGATCAGAAACGGATCGCTCTGCGCGACCGGCGGCAAGTCCTGTTCGGATTGCGCCCGCCCGATTGCATTAATCTCCTCCAAACGGTGAACCGGGCAGGGGCTCAGTGCCTGCGCGCGCGGCGCCAGATCCAGGCCGGAATTGCTCAGCCCCGCAAACACAATCGCCGGCCGCGCCAGCGCCAAGGCATGCGCCACCTCCGCATCCGCCCAGGACGTATTGAACGGCACATAAATCGTGCCCGCCAGCGCACTGCCATACAGCAGCAAAATGGATTCCACCGAATTGCGCGACCACAAGGCAACCCGCTCACCCGGCTGGCAACGCGCGGCCAGCCAGCGCGCCACATTCTCGGCTTGCGCCAGCAGCTCTCCATAGCTCAGGATCGATGCCACCGCATCGCCCCGCGCCACCCACACCGCCGGCCGCGCGCCGAACTGCTTGGCGTTCCGGCGCAAGATCTCGCCGATCGGCTCAGCCGGGAGTGTGGCACGTGTATCGGCGCGCCGATGCGCCAGCCCCGCGCTCACCATCAGTGAGGCTTCGCTCAGCTCGCCCGGCGGCGCAAATTTGTCTTGAGGGCGCATTGAAACGCGGGTCTCGTCAAACCGGCGGCGGGGCGAAGATCGCCCCGCCGCTTGTCCATCAGACGTTCGCAGTCTCGGTCAGGGCCACGATATTGTCGCGCATGATCTTACGCTTATCGACCGCATTGAAGCTGTCCAGCTCCGACACGAAATCGAGCGGCGCCTCAACCCCCTCGAGATGCGGATAATCGCTGCCGAACAAAATCCGTTCCACCGGCATGACCTTCGCCAGATCCGCCACATTGTCTTCCCAGAACGGGGTCACCCAGATATTTTCATGGAACTGGTCGACCGGGTTCTTCTTGTAATACCCCTTCACCTGCGCGTGCCCGCGGAACAGCCGCACCAGCAGCGGCGCCACCCAGGCGGCGCCATTCTCGATGGAAGCCACCCGCAGTTTCGGAAACCGTTCGAACACCCGGTGACACACCAGCGCCGCAAAGAAATCCGGCACCGCGCGTTGCGAGGTCACGCATTTGCTCATCGGCGTCACATGAAAACCGGTGCGGTCCGCCCAGGGCTCCCACATCCGGCCCAGGAAGTCGTAGCCATCATCGCCGGCATGTGGCGCCATAATCACCCCCGCCTCCTCGCAGCGTGCCCAGAACGGATCGAACTCAGGCGCCCCCGGCGAGGTCGTGCCGTTGGCGGTATAAACCGGCCCGTTGCGCATGGAGACGATTTTCACGCCCTTGCTGATCAGATACTCGAGCTCCTCGACCGCCCATTTCGGATCGGAAAAGGAGATCAGCGGCACGCCGAAAATACGATCCTTATAGGCAAATCCCCAATCGTCCTCGACCCAGCGATTGAACGAGCGGATCGTCGCCAGCGACGCCTCAAGATCGTCTTTATAGGTCACCTCCAGCGTCACGCCGAGTGTGGGGAACATCCAGGCAGCGCCCAGCCCCTGCGAATCCATCGTCTGCAGCCGCACGTCGCGATCCCGGTATTCGGCGCGGCAGGGCTCCAGATCGCCCATCACATCGGCCAGGCTCTTGCCGTCCAGCTTGGCGCCGAAATAATCATGCGCGGCGCCAGGCTTGCCCAGCTGCGAGAAAGTCGGGTCGGGAATGTAATTATACAAATGGTCGCCCAGCAGCAGCCGCTTGCGGCCATTGATCAGCGCCCATTTCGGCCCCCGCCGCCGCCATTCCTTCGGCAGATGCCGGGTTAGGCAATCCTCGGCTTCATAATAATGGCTATCCGCATCGAAGGCCGAATACCCCAGGCCCGGATCGATTTTGATGCCCGGGCCTTGCTCCGAATATTTATTTTCCAAACTGGTGGCAGACATTTTTTAAATCCTCCTGGAGATAACGGCTTCTCTGCGGCGCTCATCTTCTGGCCACGCGAGCGCCCGTTTCGCGCGCATTTTACAGCCTCTCAAATAGGGCCCGGCCGGGCAAAAACCAATGCGGCTGTCGGCACGGTCAACGCACACGCAGTCTGTAGAAAGCCAATTTTACGATGAATGATCTACCTGATTGAAGGGGGGTGTCAATAGGAGAGCCCCGCCCCCTGAACCCCGCCTAAACCGAGGCGGGCACCGAAGTATCCACCCAGGCCCGGCGGGCATCCGAGGCATACAGCGCCTCGACCAGCCCCTGCACCTCCAGCGCCCGGTCGAAGGTGATCAGGTAATCCCCGCC
>JAMFSE010000082.1 GCA_026225115.1 Rhodovastum atsumiense | reverse complement strand
GGCAGCCGCATGGTGAAGCTCGGGCTGTGCACCTCGCGCTCATATTCCGAGAGCACAGAAACCCGGTCCAGGAACACCGCTTTCACGGCATCCTGCCAATTCCAGGTCGATAGGGGAAAGTACGACAGCGGACGGAAGTCCGCATTCAGCACCAGGGCGGGATAATTATACCCGCCCTCAAACACTACTGAAGCGGTCCCAGAAAGGACTGAAAATTGCGCTTAAAACTGCCGTGGGTTTGAGCCGTGAACCCAGACAAAACTGGTGGTCAGTGCAAGCCATTAAGATGTTTATGACAAACCTCCTGCTGCGCCGCAAGATGCGCCTGGCAATGTCAACGCTTTGTCACTTGGCCGCCGGGATGGCCGCTATTTCAGCTCCGCCTTGATCGTGGTGCCGTTGGCATCGGGGAGGAAATGCATCGTCACCTGTTTCGGCGGGCCGCATAGGCTGAGCGTCCAGACCTCATTCCAGGGACCGATTTTTGGCGGCGCGCCGGGGCCGGAATAGCCGACATAGCCGGCGAATTCGGTATTCGCGATAAACGCGTCCTTGCATTCGGCAGGCAAACCGCCGGCCGCCTTCAGCGCGAAGCTCTGCGCATAGTTCTGCAGAATCGGGTCGGCAATGGTGGCGCCGGGGAGCAGATACCCGGTGGCGAGCGATGCCGGCGCGGTGATCTGCGTCAGCACATTCAGCGTAATCGGCGCGCCGCAGCCGCTGGCCACCACCCCTTCCCGCCACTCGCCGGAAATCGGTTCGCCGTTTTTGGCAAACTGCATCGGCACATATACGCCAACCTCCGGCGCCTGGACGAAGCTCGCCTGGCTGCAGGACATATGCATCCACACCGGGCTGGCCTTGGCGGCCTGCATCACCATTTGCCGGTGCCCGGAATCCTGCATCACCGCCGCGAATTGCATCGCAATGGGGTTCGCCGCCGGCGCCGGAGCGGCCTGCGCCGCCGCCGGCAGCAACAGCATCGCAAACACTGCCCAAGGTCTAATCATGCATTTCATCATCCGCGCCTCACCCCTTGCCGGGCCTGACCGGGTTCGTTAACCCGTTCGTCCATGAACGATCTTGACGCCTTGTTAAAGTCCCGTGGCGTGACAATGCAGCTGGGCGCCCATATCACCGCCTGTAGTTTCGACCGCGCCGGCGGCCGCGCCGCCTTCGCGCTGGGCGACGGCGCCGTGCATTTCACCGACACCGAAAACTGGCGCCAGATTCAGGCGCATGACGGCGCGGTGCTGTCGCTGGCGCAGGATTTATCCGCCGATGGTTTCATCACCGGCGGCGACGACGGCAAATTCAACCGCGTCACACCGGACGCAGTCACACAGCTCGCCGATTTCGGGATGAAATGGGTGGACCACGTCGCCTGCTTCGCGCATCCGAAAAATGGCCTGCTTGCCTGCAGCGCCGGCAAAAACCTGTTCCTGTTCAACGTCAAAGGCGAAAAAATCCGCAGCTTCGCACACCCCTCAACCGTCACCGGCATCGCTTTCGACGCCAAAGGCAAGCGTATCGCCGCTTCGCATTATAATGGCGCATCGTTGTGGTTCACCGCCTCCACCTCACCCACGCCCCGGCTCCTGGAATGGAAAGGCAGCCATATCGGCGTGGCGCTCCACCCGGACGGCGAGGCGCTGGTAACCGCGATGCAGGAAAACGCCTTGCACGGCTGGACGCTGCCTGAAGGCAAGCACATGCGGATGAGCGGCTACCCTTCCAAAACGGAATCTTTCGGCTTCACCAAATCCGGCAAATATCTGGCGAGCGCCGGCGCCGACGCCATCGTGCTCTGGCCGTTCTTCGGCGGCGGCCCGATGGGCAAGCCGCCGCTGGAACTGGCGCCCAACGAGGGCAAAATGCTCAAGCGCGTCGCCTGCCACCCGCAGCATGAAATGGTCGCCGCCGGATTCGAGGACGGCATGGTGGTGATGGCCGATATCACCCGCCAGACGGTGCTGCCCGTCGCCGCCCCCGGCCGCGGTCCAATCTCGGCACTGGCCTGGAACGCGTCGGGCTCGCATCTGGCCATCGGCACCGAGGACGGCTTCGCCGCGGTTGTCGATTTCTCGAAGCAGGGATGAAGAAAGCACTTCTTTTCTGAAGAAAAGCCGCCGCCGGCCGCGAAGCAAAAGACTTTTATTCATGCGCGCTGTGACTTTGGCCAGCTACCGGCTTGTCAGCATCAGCAAAACCACCAAACCAATCGCGACGCCCTGCAGCGCGACGCGGGCACGCATCAGCTTGTTGGACGTTCTGGGATCCCTGTTTGAGTTGGCCATGCCCAGCGCGCCGACCAGCATCACCACCACCACCGCCACCATGTCGATCGCCAGCAGGATCATCAAAAATATCTTCATCCCGCCATATATAGCTCGGGCGCGAATTTTTACACCAATTGACTTGCCCGCCATTCCGAAGTCTGGGTGCGCCATGCGCGGCGTATTCACCTTCCTCCTGCTGATGTTCGCGTTGGCCCTGGCAGTCCCCGGCAAAGCCGGGGCGCAGGCAGTTGCCACCCATCAGGCCGCCACAGCTGCCGCGCCGGCAAAACCGGCGAGCACCATTATCCCAGGTTCACCCTTGGCCGCATTGACCGGGGCGGCGGCGCCTGCCCCGGCGAATAACGCAAATCCCGCTTCGCCCTTCGGCACCGAGGCGCTGGGCCTGTCCGTCACGAATATCATCAATCATGACGCCGCCGTGCCGCTCACGGATTTCTTCAGCGCAATCCGCAAATCCACGACGCTGACACCGGTCAGGAAATGGCTGGGCAGCTTCGGCAGCGATCCTGAGCGGCGGCAGCAGCTGCTCGATATCATCAAGGGACTGGCGATAACGCTGCTGCCTGCGGCGGTGGTCGACGTCCTGATCCGGCTGCTGCTGACCCGGCCCCGCGCCTACCTGGCGGGGCGTGCACCGGCACTGGTGCCCGCGGCGGAGCCGCTAGAAATTAACCCGGCGGAGCCGCTAGAAATTAACCCGGCGGAGCCGCTAGAAATAAACCCGGCGGAGCCGCCTGAGGTCAATACGGCGGAGCAGCCTGACGTTCCAATGGCCGCGCCGGAAATACCGGAAGACGGCGGCATAATCGAAGCCCGGTCAAGCCGCCGCGTAATCGTGCTCGCCTGGCTGCACCGGCTAGGCCTGGCAGTGCTTGTTCTGTTGCTGAACCTGTTGCCGATCGTCGGTTTTGGCCTGGCCGCCGGGCTCCTGTTGAACGGCAGCTTCATAAACGGCGGCCTCATCACCTCGCATGATACGCGCCTCTCAATTATCGGCACCGGCAATGCCTATCTGCTGTGCCGGATTTCGCTGGAGATTCTCCGTTTCCTGATCGCACCCTGGACGCCGAATCTACGGCTGTTCGCCATGCTCGACGCGCATGCGCTCTGGCTCAATAAATGGATGCGCATCCTGCTCGGGACCGCCGCAGTCTCGTTCGTCATCGTCTCAATCAGCGAAATCCTCGGCCTGCCCTCGGACGGCGCCAAAGCGGTCACCCGCATTCTGGTCCTCGCGGTTCATGTCGAGCTTGCCGTCATGATCTGGCTCAGCCGCAAAGTCGTTGCAGGATGGATCAGGGGCAAGCAGGAACCGAAAACCACCCTATCCGTCTGGCGCCGGCGACTGGCCGCCACCTGGCATTATCCAGTACTGTTCTACATTCTGGCGATCTGGGTGGCATGGGCCGGCGGCGTGCCGCATGCTTTTGGCTTGTTGCTGCGGGTGGTGCTGTACTTCATGGCCGCCATGATCCTCGGCCGCCTGGGCTGGAGCGGCAGCGGGCATGGGTTGGAGCGGCTGTTCCCCGACCCCTCGAAGCGCGAATTGCGGCACCCCAATCTCGTCGGCCGGGCGCGCGTCTACAATCCGCTGATCCGTACCCTCATCCGGA
This sequence comes from Rhodovastum atsumiense, assembly GCA_026225115.1. GTDB lineage: Bacteria > Pseudomonadota > Alphaproteobacteria > Acetobacterales > Acetobacteraceae > Acidocella > Acidocella atsumiense_A. Next base: position 66,667 of record JAMFSE010000082.1, on the reverse strand, counting down.
TTTTCATCGGCATTCTCGTCCTGGCCGTGATTCTTCTGGGCTGGGGGGTGAGTCTGCTCCCATTGCTGCTGAAGAATCCCATCAGCCGCGGCCTGCTGTTCGCTTTCATCTGGGTGCTTGCCATCGTCGCAATCGCGCTGGTGATCTGGGAAATTGCCAATAGCTGGCTGGATCAGCGGATTGCGCGGCTGGCGGATCTGGGCAAGACCCGGCAGGCATTGCGGCTGCGCACCCTGGCGCCGATCCTGAAGGCAACCATGGGCACGGTCATCGGCCTGCTCGCCGGATTATTCAGCCTGAACCGGATCGGCGTGAACGCGGCGCCGCTGCTGGCCGGTGCCGGCGTGCTCGGTATCGCCATCGGTTTCGGCAGCCAGAAACTGGTGCAGGATATCATCACCGGGCTGTTTCTGCTGCTGGAGGATACCATGCAGGTGGGCGATGTGGTGACGCTAGCCGGCATGTCGGGAACCGTGGAGCGGCTCTCGATCCGCACCATCCGGCTGCGCGGCGGCGATGGCTCGGTCAATATCATTCCCTTCTCGGCGGTGACCACCGTCACCAACCAGACGCGCGATTTTGGCACCGCGCAAATCTCCGTTGGCGTCGCCTATGAAGAAAATGTCGACCACGCCTGCGCGGTGCTGACCGATATTGCGCGCAAGATGCGCGCCGAGCCGACCTGGGGTTCGATGATGCGCGATGATCTGCAAATTTTCGGGCTGGACCAGCTCGGTGCCTCGGCGCTGATGATCACCGGCCAGATCCGCACCGGGCCGGGCCAGCATTGGGCGGTGCGGCGCGAGTTTAACCGGCGAATGGTCGCGCGCTTCGCCGAGGAGCATATCGAAATCCCCTACACCTATCTGCCGCCGGCGCCACCATTTGTTCCTGAAGGTTCCAAGACTCCGGTTGCAGGCGAGCCGGTACAAGGCGAGATCGCCGAGCAGCAACAGCCAACCCCTCCACCCGGCAAACCCTGAGCGCCCGAGATGAACTCTGCCTGGATCCTCGCCTTCGTACCGTTGATTTTGATGCTGCTGGCGGCGGCGGCGGGGATGCGCATCCGGCTGGAACTGAAGGAGCACCACAAGGACATCGAGACCACCGACCTGCTCCGGGTGACGGTCACCATGCTCGTCACCTTCGCGGCAATCGTTCTAGGGCTGCTCATCACCTCTTCGAAAGCAAGCTTTGACGCCGCCGATAACGCCATGACAAATTACGCCGCGACCCTAGGCGATCTTGACGATGCCTTGCAAACCGCCGGCCCCCTGGCCGTTCCAATTCAGCAGAGCCTGGCCCGCTACACCGCCGCCGCCATCGCCTCCACCTGGGTCACCGAACCGCCGCCGGAAGGAATTGACTATCCGCGCCATATCCAGAATTCGAATAACGGCATCGCCTACGACAGTCCGGTCCTTGGCCGGCAATTACGGGAAATCGACGCACAAATCTCGCAATTGTCCGGCCTGACCGCGGCGCAGGTCCAGACAAAAAAAGCCTGCGCAGCGGCAATGGACCATGTTTTAGAGCAGCGCTGGGCGACCATAAACGCGTCCCAGGTCTCGCTTTCAACCCCGATCTTCATCGTCCTGGTATTCTGGCTGTTCATCGTCTTTCTATGTATCGGCCTTGGCACGACGGTGAACGCCCTATCAGCCATAACTATCGTCCTGACTGCGATCGCGTTGGCGTCGGCACTCTTCGTCGTCGCCGATCTGAACGGGCTTTATTCCGGCGTTTTCGTCATCTCGAGCGCGCCGATGCGCGATGCCCTGACCCAAATGTTATTGAGCCTGCATTAGCCTGCAGGTTTACGGCTTATCGGTTCCAGCATCCGTCTCAGTCCACGCGGCGTTTGTACTTTTTTGGCTTCTCATGCAGCAGGCCGCCATGCAGCGCCGAGCCGCGGCCTGACAGTGACGGGTTGGTCATGAAGTAGTCATGGGCCGAGACGGCAGGCTCGCCCGGTGTCGTGCGGATCCAGGATCCGTCGGCGTGCAGATCGGAGGATTGCGCGTCGTCACGCAGGTTGATCACCATGATCTGATCGAGGATCTGCGCATGCACGGTGGGATTATGGATCGGCACGAAAGTTTCCACCCGGCCATCCATATTGCGGGCCATCCAGTCGGCGCTCGACATGAACACCTTGTTCTCGCGCGACGGCAGTTTATGGCCGTCGGCAAAGACGCAAATACGGGCATGCTCCAGGAAGCGGCCGACGATGGATTTGACCCGGATGGTCTCGGACAGGCCGGGCACGCCGGGCCGCAGGCAGCAGATGCCGCGCACGACGACGGTGATGGGCACACCGGCGCGCGAGGCATCATAGAGATGGTCGATCAGCCGGTCATCGACCAGGGAATTCATCTTCAGCCAGATGCCGGACGGCTTGCCGGATTTGGCATTGGCGATTTCCGCATCGATGAGCGAGACGATGGTTTTGCGGGTGGTCAGCGGCGAGAAGGCCAATTGCTCCATCGCTTCGGGCCGCGCGTAACCTGTCATGTAATTGAACAGCCGGGCGGCGTCGCGGGTGAAGGCCGGATCGCAGGTGAAGAATGACAGGTCGGTGTAAATCCGGGCGGTGATGGGGTGGTAATTGCCGGTGCCGAAATGCGCATAGGAGCGCAAGGTGTTCGCCTCGCGGCGCACCACGTAGGAGACTTTGGCGTGGGTTTTTAAGCCAGCGAAGCCGAACACCACCTGCACGCCGGCGGCCTCCATGGTGCGGGCCAGGCGGATATTCGCTTCCTCATCGAACCGGGCGCGCAGCTCCACCATCGCGGTGACCGATTTGCCGGCTTCCGCCGCCTCGATCAGGGCCTTGACGATCGGGGAGTCACGGCTGGTGCGGTACAAGGTCTGCTTGATGGCAACCACGGCCGGGTCGGCCGCCGCCTGCCGCAGGAACTGCACGACAACGTCAAAACTCTCGAACGGATGGTGGACCAGAATATCCTTGGCGCGGATGGCGGCAAAGCAATCGCCGGCGAAGTCCCGGATGCGTTCGGGAAAACGCGCGGTATACGGCGTGAATTGCAGATCGGCTCGGTCGTCGACGATCAGCTTTTTGACGTCGACCAGGCCGATGATGCCGGATTCTGAATAGATTTCATCGACCGGGGCGTCGATGGCGTCGATCACCAGTTCGCGCAGGTCATCCGGCATGTCGGCCTGGAGCGTCAGCAAAATGGCGACGCCGCGGCGGCGGCGCTTTAGCGCGGTCTCGTAGGACGTCACCAAATCCTCGGCTTCCTCCTCGAATTCGACATCGGTGTCGCGGATAAGCCGGAACAGCCCGCTGCCCTGCACTCTGAAGCCCGGGAACAGCCGGTTCATAAACATGCCGACGAGGTCTTCGAGCATCACGAAGCGAATCGGCGCACCGGATTCCGCGGGCAGGCGGACGAAACGCTCAATCTGGCTCGGCAGCGGGATCAAGGCGGACATCATGCCCTGGTCGTCGTCCCGGGCGAGTTTCAGCGCCAGCACCAGGCCCATGTTCGGGATGAACGGGAAAGGATGCGCCGGGTCGATCGCAAGTGGCGTCAGGATCGGGAAGACGCGTTCCATGAAATAGGAATCAAGAAATTTGGCGTTATCCGTGGTGAGTGCGCCGGGCGCGCAGATGACGATGCCGGCTTCCGCCAGTAGATCGCGCAGATGCCGGAAGGCGGCCTGCTGGGCGCCGATCAGCTCATGCGAGCGGACATTGATGGCGGTCAACTGCTGGGCGGCGGTCAGCCCGTCCGGCGATCGTTCCAGAATGCCGGCGCGCGACTGCGCGATCAGGCCGGCGACCCGGACCGAATAGAACTCGTCAAGGTTCGACGCGCTGATGGACACGAAACGTAACCGTTCCAGCAGCGGATGGCGGGGATTTTCCGCCTCGGAGACGACCCTGAAATTGAAGTCGAGCCAGGACAGCTCCCGGTTGATGAAACGGGAGGGGTCATCGGGCTTGATTTCGGCGATAAGCGCCGTTGCGGTCTGGTCCATCGTTTCCCCTTACAGCAAGTCGGATGGGTCCGGCGAGTGACCGTTAGATAACAATTCTTCATCGGGGCCGCCATCGGGGGCCAATAGATCGCCCAGAGTCCGCAGGGCGAGGCCACGCGTGACCTTGCCGCCGCTGGCCAGAGCCGCGCTATCGAGCCGGGCGACGGCTTCGCGTAAGGTCGCCGGGGTACGCGGCAGGCGCTGCAGCAGAAAATCGGCCACTTGTGCTGTGATCCGCAACTGCCTGGCGGCGGCAAGCCGGAACAGCAAAGCGCCGAGCAGAATATCGTCGGGCGGGGTGATCTCGACGGCGAGGCTGGCGCGCAGGCGGCTTTGCAGATCCGGCAATGCCTGGACCTGGCGGGCGGGCGGCAGACGGGCGGTCAGCAGCACTGGCTGGCCGGCTTCAGCAGCGGCGTTGAGCAAATGCAGTAAAGCGGTTTCTTCCGGCACGGTATCAGCGTCATCGATCGCGATGGGACCGGCGGGCGATGCCGGCAGCTCCCTCAAATCGGCACCCTGGGTGATCAGCGCGCCGGCTTTTTGTGCCCAGAGATGGAGGAGAAAAGACTTGCCGCAGCCGGGCTCGCCCCAAAGCACCATGCGGCCGTTGGTCCAGGCCTGCGGCCGCTGCAGCCAGTTCCGCGCCAGTTCATTGCAGGGGGCGGCCAGGAAATCCTCGGCATTATAGCTTGGCGTTTCGCTGAAAGGCAGCGGCAGTTGCCGGGTCATGAAGTCATGGCTCCGGCAGGGTAACCTGATCGGCCTGGGTGTCGAGATAGAGCGAGCTTTGCAAATAGCGCTTCAGCCAGAAACGGGCGAGGACCCCGATAGTGGCGGTAACCGGCACCGCCAGCATGATGCCGAGAAACCCGAAAGCGGCGCCGCCAGCGAACAGCGAAAATATCACCCAGACCGCCGGCAGTCCGACCCGGTCGCCGAGGAAGCGTGGCTGGATGACATAGTCGTTCAGCGCCTGGCCGAGCGCGAAGACGGCGCTGACCGCGATAACCCCATGCCAGCCGGGATTTTGCGAGAGCACCAGCAGCAGGGCGCTGCAGACCCCGACCAGCGTGCCGACATAAGGAATAAAGGAAAGCAGCCCGGCGCCGATGCCGATGACCAGCCCAAGATCGAGCCCGATGATGGTGAGGCCGACCGCATAGATGGCGGCCAGCATCAGGCAGCAGATCGCCTGCCCGCGGATCCAGGCAGCGAGGATACGGTTCACCTCGACGGCCTGCGCCCGCATAACACCTTCATAGGGGCGCGGCAGCCAGGTATCGACATGGCGGATGATCGCCGGCCAGTCGCGCAGGAAATAGAAGGTCACGATCGGCGTGATGACCAGCAGCGTGAGCACGTTGACGACGGCAAAGCCGCTGCCGATGATGTTGGTGGCGGCGGTGCCGGCAAACGCGACGATGGCGCCAGCCTGGTTGGCGGCGATATCGTTCAGCTTGCGGCTCATGGCGCCGGGGCCGAGGCGGCGTTCCAGCTCGGCGACGATTTTTCCGAAATCATTCTGCGCGGTTTTGATGTAGCTCGGCAGGTTGGTCGCGAAACTGATCGCCTGGCTTTCGATGACCGGATAGAGCACCAGGATGAAGGCCACGAAGACCAGCACGGCGGTGGCGAGGATAATAAAGGTGCCGAGCGGGCGCTTGATCCCGATTTCGTTCAGCTTGGTAACCGCGGGGTCGAGGAAATAGGCGAGGCCGGCGGCGACCACGAAAGGGGTCAGAATGGAGGAGAACAGCCGCAGGCAGAACCAGACGATCAGCAGAAAAGCGACGACCAGCGCCAGGCGCTGCCAGTTTACCGGCCGGCTGCCGACAAACACGCTCATCCGGCTACGGCCTTACCGAGACATTGCGCCGGTGGTTGCGCTATGGTGAAAGGCGGCGGCAATTCAACGGCATTGGCCTTGTGTTCGGCTCCTGGAGTCATGACACCGGCTTAGCGCATCGGGGGCTAATATGACCAGCGTGACCTATCGGGATGCCGGGGTGGATATCGAAGCCGGGGACGCGCTGGTGGAGGCGATCAAGCCGCTGGCCAAGGCGACCGGTAGGCTCGGCGTACTGGGCGGGCTTGGCGGGTTTGGCGCCTTGTTCGACCTGAAAGCGGCAGGCTTCAGCGACCCGATTTTGGTCTCGACCACGGACGGCGTGGGCACCAAGCTGAAAATCGCCATCGAGACCGGGATTCATGATTTTGTCGGCATCGATCTGGTGGCGATGTGCGTCAACGATTTGATCGTGCAGGGCGCGGCGCCGCTGTTTTTCCTGGATTATTTTGCCACCGGCGCGCTGGACGTGGGGTCGGCCAAGCAAGTGATCGCCGGGATTGCCGAGGGCTGCAAAATCGCCGGCTGCGCGCTGGTGGGCGGCGAGACCGCGGAAATGCCGGGCATGTATGCGGCGGGCGATTACGATCTGGCCGGATTTTCGGTGGGGGCGGCGGAGCGCGGCACGCTGCTGCCGGCCGGGGTGGTCGTGGGCGATGCGATATTGGCCCTGCCGGCATCCGGCGTGCACTCCAACGGGTTTTCACTGGTGCGGCGGATTATTGCCGACGCCGGGCTCGGCTGGGAGGCGCCGGCGCCGTTCGCGGCGGGGCTCAGCTTGGCGCAGGCGCTGATGGCGCCGACCCGGATTTACGTGAAACCGATGCTGGCGCTGCACAAAGCCGGGCTGCTCAAAGGGGCGGCGCATATCACCGGCGGCGGCCTGCCGGGGAATTTGCCGCGGGCGTTGCCGGAGGGCATGGGTGCCGCCCTGCAGGCGCCCTGGGCGATGCCGCCGGTTTTCCACTGGCTGGCGAAAACCGGCAATGTCGCCGCGGCGGAGATGCTGCGGGTGTTTAATTGCGGGATCGGCATGGCGCTGATCACCGGCAATGCCGACGAGGCCATGGAAGTCCTGATTAGCGAAGGCGAAGCGCCGTTCAGGCTCGGGACCGTCACCGCCGAAGCCGGCGTTGCGATTGCGGGTGAGGCCGGGCTGTTCGCGTGAAGCCTCGGGTGGCGATTTTCTGCTCGGGCCGCGGCTCCAACATGGAGGCGCTGATCAAGGCGGCCGGATCAGCAAATTACCCGGCGGAGATTGCGCTGGTGATTTCCAACAAGGTGGACGCGCCCGCGCTGGAATTTGCGCGCGGCCATGGCGTGCGGGCGCAGGCAGTGGAATCAAAACCATTCGGGCGCGACCGCGAGGCGCATGAGCGGGCGATCGACGCCGTACTGGCCGCAGAAAATATCCAGATTATCTGCCTGGCCGGCTATATGCGGCTGCTGACCCCGTTTCTGGTCGAAAAATGGCGGGACAAAATGCTGAATATCCACCCCAGCCTGCTGCCGGCCTTCCCCGGGCTCGATACCCATGCCCGGGCGCTGGCGGCCGGCAACCGTCTGCATGGCTGCACGGTGCATCTGGTGACCGAGATTATGGATGATGGGCCGATTTTGGCGCAGGCGGCGGTGCCGGTGCTGCCCGGCGATACCGAGGCCGAGCTGGCAGCGCGGGTGCTGGCGCAGGAGCATCTGATCTACCCGGCCGCCTTGGCGGCTTTTGCGAGCGGCCGGCCGGTCTGGGCGAGCGCTTCGGCAGCGCTGCAAAATCCGTTGCCATAGCGGCGCTCAGCAATTAAACAGCCACTAACCGCATCAGATAGGACGGAATTCTACGCCATGACCGATAATATAACCGTACCGGCCAGCGATCATGTCGAACCGGATGAATTCGACAAGGCGTCACAAGCCGGCTGGGCGTGGTTCACCAAATTCCTGCTCATCAATATCATCCTGTGCGCCATAGGACTGCTTTTCGTCGGTGCCCTGACCGTCTGGTCCTAGGACCTGCAGCTTTCGAATACGTTTAGAGCCGCCGCCGGAATGTCACACGTGTGACAATCGTTGCGTAATGCGTTGTTAGATTTACTAACTTTGGAAGTTATCCACAAGGGTCAGCTTCGCGGCGGCCAGGTCTCGGAGCCAGGCGGCCAGCAGGCCGAGTTCGGCTGGGTCGACGACGCCGATGGCGGCCAGCTTCTCATAAGCGCGGACCATGCCGGCGGGTATTTGCTCAGCGCCGGCCTCGACGGCCACGGATTCAAGGGCGGCGCGAATGGCCGCGTTGTTGAGATAGCCTGGAATTTCGTCGGCGAAGTCGCGCATGAGATCGTGCGGGTTGCGTTCCTGCACCACGGTCGGGCTGGTGAACAGCACGCCCCAGCCATTTGCCCCGGCAATCCGCTGGGCGACGAAACTGCGCCAAATATCGGTCATGCGAAACGAGCAGTAGGACGGCAGATACAGCAGCGGAAAAGCCGGAGGCCACCAGCTGGTGTTCTGGCTGTTGAAGGGACACCACGAACCGGCTGCGAGCACGATGTTGCGGCCGGACTCAAAGGTGACTTCCGGATATTCGCCAACCAGGCGCCAGATCGCGTCGACATCGGGGTCGCCATCCGCCAGTCCTTGTTGGATCGGGCAGTCGACTTGCTCCGCCGCGGGCAGGGTCAGCGCCGGCCTGTTGACCTCGTTCAGGGGCAAGCCGCGCGGCCAGATGCGCCGATCCGTGAAATAGCGATAGGCATTGACCCAGCCGGCACCGCGCAGCACAGGCGCGTGCACGCGCATCGAACGGGGGTGCCAAAAACCTTCCAACGGCAGGTTGTCGTCATCTGTCTCCACGATCAGGCGGGCACCGCGCCTGACCGCCTCCAGATAGCCGATGTTCTTGCGGGCGTAGTGCCGGGTTGGCGCCTGCCGGGCGAGTTCGAAGCCGGTGGCGTTCTGCGCATTGAGGTCGAGATAGATCGATCCGGGCTGGTGGAAATCGGCCGGGCTTTTATCGTCGCCGATCAGGATCAGGCAGGCGTTGAGGCGGGATTTGTCACGGGCGAGCGCCTGTACCGCTTTCGTCGGCGCATTAATGGTTGTGAGAACCAAAGCGCAGGGCGTGGCCGGTTCTGTGCTCAACGTCGCAGGGCCGCGGCGTCCTGATGGGCCAGGAACCATTCATAAGTCCGCTCAAGCCCGTCCCGGAAATCGGTGCTGGCCTGCCAGCCCAATTGGGTGAGGCGCGAAACATCCATGCGTTTGAGCATGGCGCCGTCCGGCTTGCTGTGGTCCCATTGGATGTCGCCCTTGAAGCCGGTAACTTTTGCAACCGTGCCGGCGAGTTCCGCTACGGTCATGTCCATGCCGGTGCCGATGTTTATGGGCTCTGGCTCCGAATAGGATTTCAGCAGGAAAACGCAGGCATCGGCCAGATCGTCGACATGCAGGAATTCGCGCCGCGGCCGGCCGCTGCCCCAGCAAATGACACTGGCATCATTGCGGTTGGCGGCTTGATGGAAGCGGCGCAGCAGGCCGGGGATGACGTGGCTATCGGTCAGGTGAAAATTGTCGTTCGGCCCATATAAATTGCACGGCATGGCGCTGATGAAATTCGCCCCGTATTGCTGGCGGTAAGCCTGGGCGAGCTTGATGCCGGCGATTTTGGCGATGGCGTACCATGCGTTGGTCGGCTCCAGCGGGCCCGCCAGTAGGCTTTCCTCGCGGATCGGCTGCGGCGCCTCGCGCGGATAGACGCAGGAGGAGCCAAGCATCAGCAGCTTCTGCACCCGAGCCTGATGCGCAGCCCGGATCAGGTTGCCCTCGATCATCAGGTTGTCGTACAGAAATTCGACCGGGTAGAGGGAGTTCGCCAAGATGCCGCCGACTTTGGCTGCCGCGATGACGACGATATCGGGGCGCTGGCGGTCCATCCAGTCTTCCACGGCCTCCTGCCGCGTCAGGTCTAGCTGCTCTCGCGCAATGGTGAGCAGCGTGCAATTTTCGCGCGCGAGGCGCCGCAATATGGCCGAGCCGACCATGCCCTTATGGCCGGCGACAAAGACCTTTTTGCCCGTCAGCATGGAAGATATTGTCCGCGGATTCCGGTCATTCGCCCCTGCGGCTGGCACTTTGGCGCGTGGCGAAAACGCCGGCGTAGATGCTCGCTAAGTCGCGGACCATGCTTCACCCATTATTCCATCAACGCATTCTTGGCGCTGACGCTAGTCAATTGCCGGCGTGCTGCCTAGGGCCGCGGCGCGCGCCGGTCCGTCGTCTCATTGGCAGGGCAGCGGCATGAGCGACGCGCTGCGGCAGTATTTCGGCGCGCTGTTCCAGTGGTCCGTCGAGCTGATTCTAGCTGTGCCGCTGACCCGCGAGCCGCCGCTGATGGGTCATATTGTCGCGGTATTGCGCCCGGCCGCACTTGCCGCCGAGCCGGGCAGAAACCTGGAGGAACCGGAAGCCGCCGCAGCGGCCGCGGCTGCGGACACTCCTGTTGGGCTGAACACGGTCGGGCTGTTGTTGGACCGCCTTTCGATTTTGGCAATCAAGCATTGGAACCTGGTGCACCGGACGGGCAGCGCAGCGCGGGCGGCCGAGCTGCAAACTGGCCCGGTGCGGGAAATGATCGAGGCGCTGGCGGCAGCCCAGCCTGGGCATTCCTCCTACAACAGCAAGATTACCGTGCATGGCGGCCGCCCGGCGGCGGCAAGTTTCGTTGCGGCCTACCGGGGGCTGCTGATCACCAACCTGCTGCTCTGGGAGGCGCAGGAGGTTTTGTATAATCACGATTTAACGCGGCTGCCCGATGGCGAACTGCGCAAATATGTCAGCTTTTTTTCCGAGAACAACCTTACGCGCAACGCCTTTATGGAAGATGCCGACCGCCTGTTCTGGGCGCGGCGCAGGTCCGGGCCGGCTGGATGATCGCGGCTGAATGGGCCAGGATAAAACAGGCCGAGCCGGCCTGGTACTGGATCTGCGATGCCGCACATTACGGCGATCTGTATCAGGTCTGCGCCTTTGCGGCGGCTTTTCGCGACCACCATGGCTGGCGATTCCCACTGCATATCATTGCAACGTCGCGAACCCAGGCGGATGTGGCAACGCTGTTTGGGCGCTGCTTCGATAGCGTGAGCGTGGCGCCCGGCTTGCAGGGCTCGGCCGATGACTGGCGCCAGTTTTATGCGCAGAGCGCGCTTCCCGCTTTCGGGCTTGATACGCCGATCGTCATTTTCCCGGTGCTCAATCCCGCAAATGCCGGCATGTGGGATTTTGTCATCGATGATAACGCAATGTCGGTACTGCCGCTGATCCGGCGCATGCTGGTTTTGCCGAGCCATGTTGCGCCCAGCCCGCCGCCGCTGGATGCGGATCGGCAGTTGAGGGCGGAGGCTCTGTGCGTGCAGGCGGGCATGGTCCGCGGCCGGTCGGTGGTGCTTTGCCCCTATGCAAGGTCTGATCAGGCGGATGCGACAGCGGGTTTCACTTTACTGGCGCGCGCGCTGCAGCGCGCCGGCTACACCGTACTCACCAGCGTCGCCGGTGATGAGCGGGTGATCGAGGGGACGGCGCCGGTCAAAATTCCATTCTCGCTGCTGCCGGATTTGGCGGAATATGCGGGCTGGATTGTTGCGCTGCGCAGCGGCGTGGCCGATGTTGTCTCCAGCGCGGTCTGCCGGAAATCCATCATCTATCAGTCGTTCCATACGCTCCGGAATTGGAGCCTTGCGGCCCTCGGCCTGTGCCGGGATGCGCAGGAGCTGGTGTTCCGATCTGGGCTGGATGCGCCGGAGGATTTCGTGAATGCCGTGACCGGCGGCGTGTCGCATGCGCGCCCGGAGCGGCCGGGCATTTCGGAAGCCTTGCCGCCGGCGCGCTCGGTTCGGTTCTCCGATCTCAACTTTTTAAACCTCTCCGAGTTTTTGCGCGTTAAATGGTTTCGGGGTAACAATGTTGTGCTGCGGATCAGCGACGTGCCGTCCCGCCGCCACGAACAGGCCTGGCGCAGCCGGCAGGCGGCAATTGCCGCCCTGATCCAGCGCGCCGCCGCGAAGGGCTGGCAGTTTCTGGCCTGCGGGGATGGATCCACGGCGTACTATGAACCGATCGAGGCGGCGGCGTTGAGCGATGGTCAATATTACTGGGCCGGATTTTGGCATTCGCTGCTGATTGTTGGGCGCCGCTTCGCGGATGGCAAATTGCCGGAACCCGTGCTTGCCGGCGCTTGCATCGCGTACGGCGTTGATGTGCGGCCGGCTGAGGCGCTGGGCAGCCGGGCGCATCGAGACCGGCTGGCCGGCCTGTCGCCGCTCTGCCATGGCGGGCTGCAGTTTCTGGATGGCTGGTCGGATCTGGAGGGCTGGGGAATCTGGAGCGTATCCTGCCTAAGCACGCTGAAACTGCTGCTACCGGCACCGGCTGCGGGCCCGATTGCCGTGCAGCTTGCGGTGACGGTCGCGGCATTCTCAGCCAAGATGCCGGTGATGGCGTTTGCCGTTACGGCGAACGCAATGGAGGTTGGCCGGTTTGAGCTCGGGGGCGCCCCCGAACCGCATGGGATAGAATTTCTGGTGCCCAGGCAAGCGGTGCAAGGCCGGTGTTCCATCCTGCTGCAATTTCGATTTCCCAATATCCTGAGTCCGTTGCAACAGGGCGTCGGCTCATCGGATTCTAGGACCATTGGGCTTGGGCTGCATCGGCTGCGGATGGATCCGCGTTGACCGGCATCGTTCGGGGCATTCGGCGGATAAGGCGCGTTGCCGGGCGATTGCTGAGCGGTGCGGAACCGCCGCGCGACATTCAACCGCGCTGGCGCGAGCAATTGGTGGCCGTAGCCTACCGCCGCGTGCTCGGCCGCGAGCCGAATGCGCAGGAGGTTCTCGCCTGGAGCGCCGGCTTGCAGGCAAGTTTAACGCCGGGCGCATTCCTCGAGCATGTTGCAAGCAGCGCGGAAGCGGCGCGGGCGCGGACCGCCGGCCATGATCCGGAGAGAAGTTCGCGGCAGCGGCTGATTGTCGCGCTCACATACCGGCTTTTTCTGCACCGGCGGCCCGAGCCGGAAGACGACGCGCATTGGCGCGCGAAGATGGATAACGGGCTGAGCCTGGAAGGCTTCACCGAGGCGATCGCCAATAGCGAGGAGGCACTGCACAAATTGCGCATGGCCGAGCTTGGCGATGGCCTGTCGGACGGCGCGTTCCTTCTGCGTTCCAGCGGCATTCTGTTCGGCCGCGGATTGCTGCCGTCTGAGGTCGCGACGCTGCAGCGGCGATTGGAGAGGGAGCCCGGCGGGCGCCTGCATCTTGCAACCGAGCGGATCAACGCACAGCTTTGCGTCACGCCGGCGCCGCCGGCGCCTGGCTGCATCATTCTTGGTACGAACAGGATGCTCGGGAGAGCCGCGTGGGACGAGCGGCGGCGGGAACGGCTGCCGGATTGGCGCCACAACGCAACGGCGCCCACGGCAAATTCAATTTTTAACCATAGCGGCGCGATCAAGGTTTCGATGATTGCCAGCCTGTATCGCGGCGGCCGGTTCATCGAGCGGTTTTTGCAGAACATCACGTCGCAGACGATGTTCCATGCCAGCGAGCTGATCATCATCGATGCAAATTCTCCTGATGGTGAGCGGGAGATCATCGAGCGCTACCAAAACGCTTTCGATAATATCGTTTATAAGCGGATCGATTTTCAGATTGGGATTTACGAGGCCTGGAATCTCGGTGTGGCGCTGGCCCGGGGGGTTTATCTCACCAACACGAATATGGATGATCTGCGGCGGAATGACTCAATCGCGTTGCAGGCGGCGTATCTGGACGACAACCCCGGCGTGGATGTGGCGTATCAGGAGTTTTTCTATTCGCTCGATGCCGATCTGTCCTTCGAGGAAGTGGCCGTGCTCGATTTCAGGAGCGAATTGCCGATCGTGACGCGGCATAATCTGCTCGGCTGCAATTCCCCGCATAATGCACCGATGTGGCGGAAATCTTTGCATGATGCGGTGGGTTTGTTCGACCCGAAATACAAATCGGGCGGCGACCATGAGTTCTGGTTGCGCTGCCTTGCGGCGGGTCACCGGTTTGGCAAGATCAACACGCCGCATGTGGTGTATTTTCAGAATCCCGAGGGCATGTCGACAAGACCGGACACGCCGGGAATTCCGGAAAGCCATGAGACAATCGGCAAATATGCAGCGCGGCTGATCTCTCCAGCGCTGATCGACACGCGGCAGGGTTTTATGGCGAGGCTGGGGTTCGGGGAGGTGGCGCAAGCCGGCGATGCGCGGGCCTATTATGATGTCGCGCAGGATGCGCTGCTGCATTTGGCCAGTGGCCGCGTTGCTGTCCCGGTCAACCAGGATGGTGAAGGGCGACGCTTAAGAATTCTGCTGGACGGGTTGTGTTTCCAGCGCGCGACGACCGCCTGCGGGCCGATCCTTGCAGCACTTGCGGCCCGGGAGGGGCTTGCGGACGAATTCGATTTATTCGTGCTGGACCGGGGCGGCTGTCCTGTTGTTGAAGGGCTGCAACGGATCGAATTTCCCTCCTACCACGGAACCTACACGGCGGCGGATAGCTTGCTGATCCAGGAACGCTGTGACGCGCTCGGCATTGACGTGTTCATGTCGGCGGAACGTACCACGGCACTTTCCACGCCGCAGGTGCAGTTTATCTACGAGGGTTGGGGGATGGCGGGGTTGAGCCGCACTGAGAGAGAGGAGAAGGAGATTCGCTTAGCGGCCGCCTATTCAAGCCTGTTTGCATGCGTTTCGGAGTCGGCGCGGGCTCAGCTGTTGCTGCGCTGTCCGAATGTCGAGCCGGCCAGGGTTCTGCTCCTTCACGGCAAACAGGCGATGGCGGGGGATGAGAATGAGGGGGCAAGGCTTTGGCTGGGATTGTGCAAGGCCTGGCGGCAGATAGCCGTCGACGATTTTAACGCTCTGGCCGACCCGTTCTACCGGGATTGGACCCTCGCACGCGGTTGGCAAGCAGAAGTCGATGTTGGGGCCGGCTAACCGACGAGGGGCCGTTTCCCGGCAATACTCCCTCCTCGATGCGATGGACTTCGCTGACGCTATGCGACGAGACCGCGCGTTTGACGGCTGCAGCCATCACGTCATGAGATTGATTGAACAGCCTGTTTAAATTCGAATTCGCTGAGCCGAGCGCAAATAAGCTCCAAGAGGTGTTCCCGCGCTCGCAGCGTGATCTCCTCGAGCGAACGCGTTTTGGCTAGCCGCCCACTTGCGTAACGATGAATCTCTTCCAGACTCGGTACCTCGGGCAGATCAACTTCGCTCCAGGGGACACCCGGGTGAATCCGAATTGCCGCAATTCGCGCCTTCGTTTCTGTGCGGCCGTAAGATTTCCTTAGCGCCTCATGTACTTGGTAGGCGATTTGGTTGATCGGGAACGATGCGGCAATCTGGCTCGCGACCTTGTCGATAACGATTTTTCCGAGCCTCTGCTCCCCGTTGATTACGGCCTGTGGTGGATGATGCAGATTCCAGATTAGGCCAAGCCATGCCAGCATCTGCAAAGCATAATAGGTTGGATCGAACTCCCACCAACGGAAACCCTGTCGGGCCGATGCCGGATACGCGTGATGGTTGTTGTGCCAACCTTCACCCATGGTTAGTATTGCCAGCAGCCAATTATTCCGAGAGTGGTCGCCGGTTACGTAGCGCTGACCACCCCAAACATGCGCGAGCGAATTGATGCAGAACGTGGCATGCCACACCGCCACCGTGCTCCAACAAAAACCTATCGTAAGGCCCGGCAAACCGGCGATCAGATAGGTGGCGGCTGCGAGCACTGACGCCGGCAGGAAGGGGTGCCGGTCCAGCCATCGCAATTCTGGATACTTTGCCAAGTCGGGCACGGCGGTCATATCGGTGGCGTCGTTCCGTGCCACGAAGATCCAGCCGAGATGCGCGTATAAAAAGCCACGCGTTACGGGCGAATGAGCGTCATCCGCGGTATCGGAATGGTGGTGGTGCCGGCGGTGCTGGGCAGCCCACCATAGAACACCGCGTTGGGCGGAACTCTGCGCCAGCCATGCCAGTACGAATTGACCGGCCCGACTGGTGCGGTAGGCGCGATGGGCGAAATAGCGATGGTACCCCGCAGTGATCGCAAAAATACGCAGCACGTAGAGCACCAAGCACACGGCAACCGAGCGCCAGGTGAAGCCCGTCCAAATTGCAGCCAAGCATAACACATGAACCAGCAGAAAGGAGATGCTGGAGGGGTAAACGATGTCATCGTTTTGACTTTGACTTTCTGGAGGCAGAGGAGATTCCCTTTCGAAGTGGCCGGCTGTACCAGCCAATTTTGGTTTGCAGCTGCCGTTAGTGCGAATTCAATGTCTTTGTGCCGGCTTGTCCGGCAAATATGGGTAAACCTTTCCTCTATTGTTCCGTCCGCACCACTTCCAAAAGTCTAGGCAAATCATCGGACATCTGAAGATCGAACTTCTATACGCCAGTACCGCGACCTACAATCGCATTTTTGCTCAGCTATGCCACCCGGCGGCAGCGGATTTCGTAGCCTGTAAATTCTCCCATTATGCTTTGGGCCTCCATGCAGGCTAAGTCGTCTATTTGAGTAAAGATCGCACACCGCTTGATCTGGGCAGAATTTATTCGGTTATGCGATAATCGGGCAGTGTGAACTCCGTGCCATAAGGCTGGAGGGTAAAGGTCCGTCCAGCCGAAAACGTCTTGGACAGGCCATCGGCAGGTAATGAGTAGACCTTATCTACAATAGACGCGATGTGCTAGTCATAATACGGGTCCGCAATCTTGGCCTTCGCGGGTGCCCTGGCTCGCAATAACGGGTTGGGTGGGGAGGTTGAACATCCCGGGAACCGCTTGCTTCAAGCCGCGCAGGATTCGAAGCCTTTGCGGAGTTGGGGGCGGTTCAGGTCGCGGCCGATGAAGACCAGGCGGCTGACGCGGGGTTCTTCCGGTTTCCAGGGGGCGACGTAGTCGCCGTCGGCGATCATGTGGACGGCCTGGAAGGCGAAGCGGCGGTCTTCACCTTTGTAATTCAGGATGCCTTTGGTGCGGAGCAGGTTGGCGCCTTGCACCTGCAGGATGTGGCTGATCCAGGCGTTGAATTTTTCCTTGTCCAGCGGGGCGTCGGTGGACAGGCTGATCGAGGTCAGGTGCTCGTTATGGGTGTGGCTGTCTTCTTCCAGAAAATCCGGCACGGCGGCGAGCACGCGGTTGAGGTCGAAGGCGTTGAGACCGAGGAGCTTGTCGATGGGGACGTCGCCGCGGGTGGCGTGGTGGATTTCGGCAAAGCGGTTGATGGCGCGGATTTTGGTTTCGACTTCGGCCAGTTCCTCAGGCGTGACGAGGTCGAGCTTGTTCAGCACGATGACGTCGGCGAAGGCGATCTGGTCGGCGGCTTCGGGGCTGTCTTCCAGGCGTTGGCCCAGGTGTTTGGCGTCGACGACGGTGACGATGGCGTCCAGCCGGGTTTTGGCCTTCACGTCCTCATCGACGAAGAAGGTCTGGGCGACCGGGGCCGGGTTGGCGAGGCCGGTGGTCTCGACGATGATGCCGTCGAATTTGTCCTTGCGCTTCATCAGCCCGCCGACGATGCGGATGAGATCGCCGCGCACGGTGCAGCAGATGCAGCCGTTGTTCATCTCAAAGACTTCTTCATCGGTGTCGACGACGAGGTCGTTATCGACACCGAGCTCGCCGAATTCGTTGATGACGACAGCGTATTTCTTGCCGTGGTTTTCGGTGAGAATCCGGTTCAGCAAGGTGGTTTTGCCGGCGCCGAGATAGCCGGTGAGGACGGTGACGGGGGCAAGATCAGGCATTTGAAAATTCCGATTTCATAAGGGGGCCGGGGATGGGCGCGCCGGCAGCTTTGGGTAGTATATTGGTATGCGCCAGCCCTAGCCCAAGGGCGAAGAAAAACCAGCCCAGCATGTAGAGGGTCGGGAAAGCGTCGGTGGTCTCGAACGGCCAGACGAAGGTGAAGAAACAGATGAACAGGCCGACGCGCACTGGGTCGGGGTTTTTCAGCAGGCCGGAAGCCAGGGATTTGAACCAGATGGCGATGAGGATGACGAAAAGGATGAGGCCGGGGGTGCCGGCATCTGCAAAGCTTTGGATGTAATAGCTGTGCGGATGCAGGTTGCAGGCGCCGAGGGCGAGCTGGGTGGGCGCGATACCCAATGCTGGCAGGCCGGACGAAAAATGCGGCTGCGGGCAGAGTTCGCGAAAGCCGTTATAGCCCCAGCCGTGCAACGGTGAGGCAAGGCCCATGACGGTGCCGCGGGTCCAGATCTGGCCGTAGGGGCTGAGCGCAAAATGCGCCACCTGGCGGGAGGTCTCGCCGATCAGCTTGGCGTAGGTGCGCGGCGAGATGATGGGGGTGGCGGCCAGGAATGCGGCCGCGGCGATGGCGGCGATGATCGCGATGCGGCGGAGCTGCGGGTAGAAAAACGCGGCGGTAACAAGGCCAAGGGCGACCAGGATGGTTGGCGAGCGCTGGCCGATGAGCACCGAGGTGACGACGCCAAGCACGGCGAGCGCCAAGCCGGCGATCTGCCAGACGCGGCCCTTTCTGGCGTAAATCGCCATTAACGGCGGCAGCAAGGCCAGGAACAGCAAATGCGCGTAGAGGGCGCCGGCGCGGGGCTTGAAGAACGGGCCGGTCAAGGCACCGTCGCCGAAGCGGCGGTCGCCGAAGATATTGCTGCCGGTGAGATATTGCTGCCAGCTCTCGATGCCGATCCAAAGACCGGATAAAGCCAGTATCCACCAGGCGGCGCGGCGCGAAGCCGCGGTAGACAGCACCCAATGCTGCAAAGCGGCAGCGAACAACAGCATGCGAATAATGACGATCGCCTCGACGAAGCCCATCTTCCAGCTGGCCGTGGTGAACATCAAAGGGTCGGAGCAGAAGACCAGCCAAAGCCACCACAGCATGGCTGCGATGAACCAGGGGGTGCGTACCCAGCTTGGGTCCCGCCGGCGCAGCATTTCGGCGAGGAATAGCAGGTCGGTCAGCCCGATCATCACCTCCGCCAGGACCCAGGCGTGCAGTAGGCCGAGCGGCACCAGGAAGGCGGTGCAAAGGGCGAAGGGGCGCAGCCTGTCAGTTTGCATGCGTGGCGACCAGGCTCTGATAATAGGAGATCCACTGCTGCGTCACCGCCTCGCAGGTGAAATGCGCCTGATAATCGGCAAAACCGTTCGCGACGATCCGGTCTCTGAGCGCCACATCGGTGTTGACAGCGCGGATAGCGGCGGCGAGCGCCGGGGCATCGTCGGCCGGGACCAGCATGCCGTTTACGCCGTTATGCAAATGCGCGCGGGGGCCGGCGCTGTCGCAAGCGATAAAGGCGCAACGGGTCGACCAGGCGTCGAGGATCACGGTGCCGAACGGCTCGTAGCTGGAGGGCAGCAGGCAGATGTCGGCGGCGCGCAGCAAGGCGCCGCGGTCGGTGCGCCAGCCCAGGAAACGCACTCGGTCGAGCACACCGGACGCGCGCGCCAAAGTTTCAAGCTCGCCGCGCATCGGCCCGTCGCCGGCGATCCACAACCAGCAATCCGGCAGTTTCCGCAAAGCCAGCAGCAAAGTGTCCAGGCCCTTGGTTGGGTGCAGGCGCGACAAGGTCAGCAGCAGTTTTGCGTCCGCCGGCGTATCGAGCGTTGCGCGATCGAGCGCCGGCAGATCATCGACCGAGGGGAAGGTCGGGATATAGGCGGTTTTTGCCGGTGCGACGCCGCCGGCCTGCATGTGCCGGACGAGATCCTGCGTGCAGCCGACGAAATGAGTGCAGCGGGCGAAATTCGGGATGTCTTCGTAATCTCCGAACCAGCCGATGGCGGCGCGGCCGGCGGCAGCGTCCGGATGGGCAGGGACCAGGCTGGCGGCGCGGCGCATCCAGCAATGCACAATATCGGGTTTTTCCCGCGCGATCAGCCTGCCCATGGCGGCGCGCTGCAGCGGCCGGAAAATGCTTTGCAAGGGGTTTTGCGGGATTGCCGCCATACGCAATCCGGCATCGGCCAGTTCCACAAAACGCGGCGCCTCCGCGCGCATTGCCACGCATTGATCGACGCCGTGCCGGTGCAGGCTCAGCATCACATCCGTCGAGTATAATTCAGCGCCGCCATTGCCTTTGCCCGCCATCACCTGAAGGATACGCATATTCAAAATCCGGGCGCTGTTATCAATACGTCGAATGCGCGGGCGCGGCGGGGTATTACAACATTATGTCGGCAAGGGTAAACCCGGCGCGGGATCAAACCGTGACGGCAACGTAAGATCCGGGCGCCGCCTCGATGGCTTTCAGTTTTCCCTTGCCCGGCACGCGGGCCGGTACCTGGCTTTTATCAAAGCCGGTGGCCCAGCGGTGCCAGTCCGGCCACCAGGAACCGGCGACTTCCGTGGCTTCCTCCAGCCACTCGGCGGGGCTTTCCGGAAGGTTTTTGTTGATGAAGTGGTTGTATTTTCCGCCCTCGGGCGGGTTGACGACGCCGGCAACGTGGCCGGAGGCGGCCAGAACGAAGCGAACGTCGCCGCCGAACCGCCTGGCCCCTTGGTAGGTGCTCTTCCAGGGGGCGATATGGTCCTCGCGGCAGGAGAGGAAATAGACCGGAATATCGATGTCGGCGAGGTCGATCGCCACACCTTTCATGCAAAGACCGCCCGGCTTGGCGAGCAGATTATTCTGGTACATGTTGCGAAGATAGAACGAATGCATTTTCTGCGGCATCCGGGTGGAATCCGAATTCCAGTAGAGCAGGTCGAAGGGGAACGGTTCGTTGCCCAGCAGATAGTTATTGACGACAAAGCTCCAGATCAGGTCGCTGGCGCGCAGCATGTTGAAGCTGGCCTCCATATGCACGCCTTCGAGATAGCCCTGGCGCTGCATTTTTTCTTCCAGGCTGCTGAGCTGTTCCTCATCGATGAAGACACCGAGCTCGCCGGCATCTTCGAAATCGGTCAAAGTGACGAGAAAACTCGCGGTCCGGATACGATCATCCGATTTGCGTTTCATATAGGCGAGCGAGGCTGAAAGCAGCGTGCCACCGATACAATAGCCGATCGCGTTGACCTCACGCTGGCCGGTGGCTTTTTCAACGGCGGAAAGGGCGGCGAGCACGCCCTCCACCATGTAATCATCGAAATCCTTGTCGGCGAGCCGGGCGTCCGGGTTGACCCAGCTGACCATAAAGACGGTGTGACCCTGGGCGACCAGATAGCGGACCAGGCTGTTTTTGGGGCGCAGGTCGAGGATATAGAATTTATTGATCCAGGGTGGAAAAATAACGATCGGGCGCGTGTAGACCGTTTCAGTCAATGGCGCGTATTGAATGAGCTGGATCAGATCGTTCTGGAAAATCACCTGGCCGGCGGTGGCGGCAATGTTTTCACCTACTCGGAAGGCGTCCGTATCGGTCATTTTTATCCGCAGATGGCCGCGGCCGCGCTCCAGATCCGACAACAAATGGTTCAGGCCGCGGATCAGGTTTTCGCCGCCGGTCTCCGCGGTTTTGCGCAGAACCTCAGGGTTGGTGAGCAGGAAGTTGGAGGGGCTGAGCGCGTTGACGAACTGGCGCGAGTAGAAATCGATCTTCTGGCTGGTCTTTGGGGCCAAGCCGTCCACCTTGCTTACGACGTCGTTGATGTAGCGGGCGGAGAGCAGGTACGACTGCTTGATGAAGTCGAAGACCTCGTGCTGGTTCCAGGCGGCGTCCTTGAAGCGCTTGTCGCGCGGGTCGCTTTCGATGACCGGATTGGTCTCAATACCCATCATGCGGCGCGTGGTGTTTTGCCAGAGCGTCAGATAATCCTGCCAGTAGCCCAGCTGCGCCTGCACCAGCTGGGCCGGGTTGGCCATCAGTCTGGCGGTCATCTCCAGAAAAGCGCCGCCGACATTCAGGGGGTCGAGCGCCAAGCCCTCCTTGGCTTGCCGCTTCAGCCAGTCATTCACCAGCCGCTGCGAACGGCCGGCCACATCCGACATCGATACGGCGAGCTGGGCAGGATCGGGCAGCTTGAAATCGCGCGACGGCACACCGCCAGCTAGAGTTTGTCCGGCTGGGTTGGACGCTGGTTTCTCCGGGCGGGTGGGCGTTGTCATCATGATCCTTTCCGTCTCCGCAAATCTCAGGCAAACAGGGTCGGGTATTGCGGGGCCGAGGCTTTTTTATTGAAAATGGCAGAAGTGACAAATTTACGTGAGACGCGTTCCGTAGGCCCCCGTTTGCCGCGCCAAATCGGGCCTGGCGGGCGGGTGCTTTTATTGATTTCAGCTACTGCCTTAAGCATGACCGGCTGCGCAAGTCCTGTACGTCTATACCATGAAGCCGAAGGTGGCGATATTGCCAGCCTGCGGCAACCGATCCCCGGGTCGGATCAGCCTTACCCAAATCTCGCATCTGTGCCGGCAAAGCCGGCCGCACTGACGGCGACCGAGAAGCAGGCGGTAAGCGCGCAGTTGCATGCGGCCCGGACAGCACCGGCGGAACCGACGCGCGCGCCGGCACCGGCATCCCCGGGGGCATTGGCCGGGCTGACATTGCCGGCTTCAGCGCCGCCGCTGCCGGATGTGCCGGGGATAAATCTGGCGGGCCTGCCGGACTCGGCACCCGTTGAGCCCGCCCCGCCCCCTGCCCCGGCGGCGCCCGTGCGGCCGGATGGGCCGCCGATTTTGCTGGCGTTCCAGCCGAAATCCGCACTTTTGAACGCCCAGGCGCAAACCGCTTTGACGGCTTTGGCCAAGGCCCGGGGATCGGCGAAGATCAGGGTTGCCGGCTTCGGCGGGCAGGATATCGCCGTAAACCCGGCGCCGGACGCGGCAGCGCTTACCCTGGCGCTGCACCGGGCGCGGCGGATTGCCGATGCGTTGACCGCCGCCGGCGTGCCGCCCGCAAAAATTACGCTAGTCGCGTCGGCCGCCGGGTCTGGCGGCTTTGCGCAACTGGTTTATTAATCCGGGACATCAGTCCGAACGGGGGCATCACGCCCATCCGTGTTTCAAGCTGTTTTGAGGTGCAAGAAGTTTCCCATGTCTGAAGAATTTCACCGTATCCGCCGGTTGCCGCCCTATGTTTTTGCCGAGGTCAATAGCGCCAAAGCAAAAGCCCGGGCCGCCGCCGAGGATATTATCGATCTGGGAATGGGAAACCCGGATAGCCCGACGCCGCCGCACATCGTGGCGAAACTGGTGGAGACCGTGCAGGACCCGCGCAGCCACCGGTATTCCACCAGCAAGGGGATCCCCGGGCTGCGCCGCGCGCTGGCGGGGTATTATGCGCGCCGGTTTGACGTGAAGCTCGACCCGGAAACCGAGGTGATTGCGACCTTGGGGTCGAAAGAAGGGCTGGCGAACCTGGCCACCGCCATTACCAGCCCCGGCGATACGATTCTGGTGCCGGACCCGTCCTATCCCATCCATCAGTTCGGGTTCATCATCGCCGGCGCCTCGGTACGCTCGATCCCGGCAATGCCGGGCGACAATATGCTGCGGGCGATCGAGCGGGCTGTGCGCCATTCGGTGCCCAAACCGACCGCGCTGATCGTGAATTTTCCGTCCAACCCGACCGCCTATATGGCGGATCTGGATTTTTACTACGAGCTAGTGGCGCTGGCCAAGAAGAACGATTTGTTCATCATCTCCGACCTCGCCTACGCCGAGATTTATTTCGGTGACAAACCGCCGCCATCGGTACTGCAGGTGCCGGGGGCCAAGGATATCACGGTCGAATTCACCTCAATGTCGAAAACCTATTCCATGCCGGGCTGGCGGATGGGATTTGCGGCGGGAAATCCGCGGCTGATCTCGGCGTTGACGCGGATGAAATCCTATCTGGATTACGGTGCATTCACGCCGATCCAGGTCGCGGCGACAGCGGCGCTGAATGGTCCGCAGGACTGCGTGGCGGAAATGCGGGCGCTGTATAAGGAACGCCGGGACCTGATGGTGAACGGCCTGGCGGCGGCGGGGTGGGATATGCCGATGCCGGAAGGTTCGATGTTCGCCTGGGCACCGATCCCCGAACGCTACGCGCATCTCGGCAGTATCGAATTCTCCAAGCTGCTGTTGGCAAAAGCGAAAGTGGCCGTAGCCCCCGGCATTGGCTTCGGCGAACATGGCGACGGCCATGTGCGGATCGCATTCGTTGAAAACAACCACCGTCTGCGCCAGGCCATTCGCAATATCAAAGGCTTCCTGCAAGCCGATAACGGCGGCCCGGTGGATGAGCCGGTGGCGGCGGAGATATGAGGGAGGAAGAAGTTCTTTTTCTGAAGAAAAAGAACCAAAAAGACTTTTTTTATGCTGGGCTTGGGGCGTTGGGGCCGACACAGCCCATGCTCCAGAGTAACAGAAGTTTTTTGGTTCTTTTTTTCAAAAAAGAACTCCTGTGACTTCCTTACGCGTGGGCATTGCTGGCCTTGGAACCGTGGGCGCCGGGGTCGTTAGACTGTTGCAGGATAATGCCGAGTTGATTGCCATGCGGGCCGGGATGCCGGTTCTGGTGACGGCGGTATCAGCGCGGGATCGCGGGTTGGATCGCGGCGTGTCGTTGGCGGGGCTGCGTTGGCATGATGATGCCCGGGCGCTGGCAAGCGATGCGGATGTTGACGTGGTGGTGGAGCTGATCGGCGGCGCTGAGGGGCTGGCGAAGTCGCTGGTGGAGCTGAGCATTGCCGCCGGCAAGCCTGTGGTGACGGCGAATAAGGCGCTGTTGGCGATCCATGGCACGGCTCTCGCGCAGGCGGCCGAGGAAAGCGGCGTGGTTCTGGGGTTCGAGGCTGCGGTCGCGGGTGGGATTCCGGTCATCAAGGCGTTGCGCGAGGGGCTTGCCGGCAACCGGATTTCGCGGGTGGCGGGGATTTTGAACGGCACCTGCAACTACATCCTCACCGTGATGCGGGTTGAGGGTAAGGATTTTGCAGAGGTGCTGGCGGATGCGCAGGCGCTGGGATATGCCGAGGCCGATCCGTCGTTCGATGTCGACGGGGTGGATGCCGCGCATAAGCTGGCGATTCTCGCGGCTCTGGTGTTCGGGCGGAAGGTCGATTTCGAGGCCGTTCACGTTGAGGGCATCCGGCGGATCAATGCGCTGGATATCAGCTTCGCGGAAGAACTGGGCTACCGGATAAAGCTGCTGGGCATTGCGCAGGAGGCCGAAGCAGGCGTGGAGATGCGGGTGCATCCGGCGATGGTGCCCAAGGCCGCGTTGCTGGCATCGGTGGATGGCGTGTTCAATGCGGTGCTGGCGCAGGGCGATTTTGTCGGCCAGGTATTCTTGCAGGGGCGCGGCGCCGGTGCCGGGCCGACCGCTTCCGCGGTGGTGGCGGATTTGATTGATATTGCGCGGGGCTCGAACATTCCGGTTTGGGGGGCGGCGGGCGGGCTGCTGTCCGCGAGCCCGGCGGTGCCGATTTCCCAGCATCATGGCGCGTATTTTCTGCGGTTGATGGTGGTGGACCAGCCAGGCGTTCTCGCCGATGTGACGGCGATTTTGCGTGATCACGGCGTGTCGCTGGAATCGATGTTGCAGCATGGGCGCAAGCCGGGCGAGGCAGTGCCGATTGTGCTGGTGACGCATGAGACCAATGAGGCCGCGATTGAGAAAGCCATTGCCAGAATCGCCATGCTTGAGGCCGTTCTGGAGACGCCCGCGTTGATCCGTATTGAACCCAGCTGAATGAAGGAGCCCAGCCGAATGAGTATACGCAACCTGGAAGACGTTTCGGATCGCAACCTTGCACTGGAATTGGTTCGGGTGACGGAGGCGGCGGCACTGGCGGCATCGCGCTGGATCGGGCGGGGCAAGAAGAACGAGGCAGATGGCGCCGCCGTTGAGGCGATGCGCAAGGCCTTCGATACGGTAGCTATCGACGGCACGGTGGTGATCGGCGAAGGCGAGATGGATGAGGCGCCGATGCTGTATATCGGCGAGAAAGTGGGCATGGGAGGTCCGGCGATGGATATCGCGGTGGACCCGCTGGAAGGCACTTCCATTACCGCCAAAGGCGGGCAGAACTCGATCACAACGGTGGCACTGGCGGAGAAGGGAAATTTTCTGCACGCGCCGGATATTTACATGGACAAATTGGCGGTGGGCGGTGGCTTGCCGGAAGGCGTGGTTTCGCTGGATGCGTCGGTTGCGGAGAATTTGAAGAACCTTGCGCTGGCCAAGAAGATCGACATTTCTGAGATCATGGTTTGCATGCTGGATCGCGAACGGCATGCCGAGCTGATCGCCAAATGCCGGGAAGCCGGCGCTCGCATTACGCTGATTGGCGATGGCGATGTGGCGGGGGTGAATGCGGTCTCTCAACCGGAAACCGGCATCGATATTTATATGGGCTCCGGCGGCGCGCCGGAGGGGATACTTTCGGCGGCGGCGTTGCGCTGCATTGGCGGGCAGATGCAGGGGCGGCTGCTGTTTGAGGATGACTCGCAGATTGAACGCGCACGGACGATGGGCATTACCGATCCCAACCGGATTTATACGATAACGGAAATGGCCAAGGGCGATGTGATGTTTGCCGCCACTGGCGTGACCGGCGGGCCGATGCTGCGCGGCGTGCTGCGGCACGCTACGGGCGCTGTGACGCATTCGATCGTGATGCGCAGCAAGTCCGGCACCGTGCGTTATGTTGAGGCGCGGCATAATTTCATCACCAAGACATGGTCGCCGGACTAGATGCGGCCGGCGGCGGTGCGGGCGGCGGCGTTTTGACGGTTCTGGGCATTGAGAAAAGCCTGACCGGAAGGCGCTGGGTTTGGCGTGCAGCGGAGGAACGGCTGGGTCTTGGCCTGGCCGAAAAATTGGCAGTGCCGGAGTTGATCGGGCGCATGTTGGCGGCACGCAATGTGACGATGGAACAGGCGGCGGATTTTCTGGACCCGACGCTGCGGGCGCTGCTGCCGGACCCCTCCTGCATTGTGGATATGGATGCAGCGGCGGAGCGGCTGGCGGCGGCGGTGGAAGCCGGTGAATGTATCGGTGTGTTTGGTGATTACGATGTGGATGGGGCCTGCAGCGCAGCCTTGATGGTGACGGTTTTGCGTGGGCTGGGCTGCAAGGTTCTGCATCACGTGCCGGACCGGATCCTGGAAGGCTATGGGCCGAACAGCGAAGCGATGCGGAGCATGGCCGAGCGCGGGGCAAGTGTGCTGATCTGCGTCGATTGCGGCACTACCGGGCACGATGCCTTCGCGCCATTGCATAACATGGCCGATATTCTGGTGTTCGATCATCATAAATCCGATGGGACGCCGCCGAGAATTGCCGCCACGGTTAATCCGAACCGGCTGGATTGCAGCTCGGGATTGACCGGAATTTGCGCGACGGCAGTAGCGTTTCTGGTCTGCGTGGCGTTGCTGCGGGTGCTGCGGGCGCGGAATTATTTTGTTGCCGGGCGAAGCGCGCCGGATTTGCTGGAAACGCTGGACCTGGTGGCGCTGGCGACGATTTGCGACGTGATGCCGCTGACCGGGCTGAACCGCGCTTTGGTCACGCAGGGGCTGCGGGTGATGGCAAAGCGGGCCCGCCCGGGGATTGCGGCGCTGCTGGACGTTGCGGCGCTGAGTGAAGCCCCGACCGCAATGAACTGCGGGTTCGCGCTGGGGCCGCGGATTAACGCCTCCGGCCGGATTGCAGAGGCCGATATGGGGTTGCGGCTGCTGCTGGCCGAGGATGTGGATGAGGCCAGGCGCCTGGCGGCGGTGCTGGATTCGGTAAACCGGCAACGCCAGGACGTCGAGGCGGGCATGCTCGATGATGCCATGGCGCAGGCGGCCCTGCAGGTAGATGCAGGGAATGCGGTTATTCTGGTGGCGCGCGACGGTTGGCACCCGGGTGTGGTCGGGATTGTGGCCGGCAGGCTTAAGGAGAAGTTCAACCGGCCGGCTTTGGTGGGCGGCATCACGGACGGGTTGGTAAAGGGCTCCGGGCGTTCTGTGGCCGGGCTGGATCTCGGCGCCACGGTGATTGCGGCGCGCCAATCCGGCCTGTTGCTGACCGGAGGCGGACACGCGATGGCGGCCGGATTTTCCTTGCCGGCGGCAGGCCTGGATGGTTTCCATGCTTTGCTGAACGAACGGCTGGCCGCGGCAACTGCGTTACCGGATGCCGCGGATTTAATGCTGGAGGGCATGCTGGGCTTAGGCAGCGCGGACGCCGCCTTGGCGCAGATGGTGGCACGGCTTGGGCCTTTCGGAATGGGAAATGAAGAGCCGCTATTCGTGTTGCCGCGGGCGCGGGTGGTGAAGACCGACCGCATCGGCAAGGACGGCGCCACAATCCGGGCCATGGTGGAGGCCGAAAGCGGCGCGCGGATCAAGGCTTTGCTGTTCCGCGCCGGGCAGGGCGGGCTTGCGGATGCGCTATCGCGGGTCGGCGGCGCGCCATTGCATCTGGCGGGGTATTTGCGCGCGGAAAGCTGGAACGGACGGATTTCCACCGGGTTTTTCGTGGCCGACGGGGCAGCATGCTGAGTATCCAGCTTGACCTGACGGGTCAGCCGGGTTAGCACCCGACCGCCTTTGTCCCGTTCGTCTAGAGGCCTAGGACGCTGCCCTCTCACGGCGGTAACAGGGGTTCGAATCCCCTACGGGACGCCAGTGTTCAAACAAGTCTAGGCACCACGCAGTCACCAACTTATTGAATGGCTGCCTTCGCGCGTTGCCTTGGACGAATTAACGGCTTCCTGCCTTGGGCGGCAACCATGAAGCTGTTGCGCAATCGCTGCGAGCGATCTGGGCTCGCTAATCGATCGGTCGGCGGCGCGGCGAATTGCCGAGCTTTGGCTTTAGCAATTCGTCAACTCTGAGGAGTAGTCCGTTCGTGATGGCCGCGCGGGCGCATCAATTTAGTTTAGAAATGACGGTGGTCCGCTCCATATTGCCTCGTGTATCCGGTTTTGGCTGGTTGGCTCCGATCATGGACTCACTACTTGCCGTCAAGCGCTGATTTAAGTTTACACTGTGTCACTTGCTGTCATCGCCCTCAGACGGGAATGGTGCGGTAAAAATGATAATGGGCCGCAACGATTTGGCCACGGAGGAGAACTACCATGTGCGATGTTCACGCGAAGGACCGCGCGGCACGGGCAGCCGTCGTGCGCTCAAAAGCAGGGGGTTTTATCATCAAGGACTTGCGGCTGGCGCCCCCAACACCGAACGAAGTGCTGGTTCGCATAATCGCAACCGGGGTTGCGGCTAAATACCGAGGCAAGTTTCGCAGTGAACGGGATAATAATTCCCGGCAAAACGATCAAAGGCATCTCGAAGGCGACAGTATTCCACAGCGCCTCATACCGGAGTTGATCGAATTTTATCCGCAGGGGCGATTTCCGGCCGATCGGCTGGTGAAATTTTATAGTATCGAACAAAGTAACGAGGCGATGGCCGATGCCGGTTGCGGCGGTGTCATCAAGCCAATTCTACGGATGCCAGCAAACGGCTGACACCGCCATTGAAGGAGAGCGCGCATGAGCGATTACCCGATGCTAATCAATGGCAGGTTACAGCAGGGCGATGCTGTTCTGGACATCATCAACCCGGCGCTCGGCACCCCCTTCACGCAAGTGGCGCGGGCATCCGGGGCGCAGTTCGAGGAAGCCGTCGCAGCCGCCAAGGCGGCGCAGCCCGGCTGGGCAGCGCGGCCGCTGGCAGAGCGCCAGGCCGCATTACGAAAACTCTCCGCGCATATCCATGCCAATGCCGACCGGATTGCCCGCACGCTGGTACAGGAACAGGGCAAGCCGCTGGCCGAGGCGCAGGCGGAAGTCGGCTATGCGCAGATCTTCCTGAACTACTATGCGGAGCAGGAATTAGCACCTGAAACCATCCAGGATGACGCGGAATTCCGGATCGAACTGCAATACCGGCCGCTCGGCGTCGTCGCCGGCATCACACCCTGGAATTTTCCGTTCCTGATCGGCCTGTACAAGCTGGCGCCGGCGGTGCTGCTCGGCAACAGCTTCATCTGGAAGCCCGCACCCACCACACCGGTTACCGCGCTGATGCTGGCGCCGGTGCTGGCGGAGATTTTTCCGCCCGGCGTCGTCAACATCGTGATCGATGATAATGAACTCGGCGCCGTGCTGAGCAGCCATCCCGATATCGCCAAAATTTCCTTTACCGGCTCCACCGCCACCGGCCGAAAGGTGATGGCGGCGTCATCGTCCTCGCTAAAGCGGCTGACGCTGGAGCTCGGCGGCAACGATGCCGGCATCGTCATGCCTGATGCGGATATCGGCAAAACCGCGACGCGGGTTGCCGGCAGCGCGTTTTTCAACGCCGGCCAGGTCTGTATCGCGCTTAAAAGACTCTACGTGCATCGCTCGATCTATGACGAGATGTGCGATGCGCTGGCGCGCGAAGTTGCCGGCTTCGCTATTGGCGACGGGTTGCAGCAGGGGACTCGGGTGGGCCCGCTGCAGAACCGCGCGCAATATGACAAGGCGATCCATTATCTGGAAGTCGCAGCGCAGGACGGTAATATCATCACCGGCGGCGGCAAGGCGGAGGGGCCGGGATATTTCATTCAACCCACCGTCGTACGCGATATCGCCGACGGCTCCCCCCTGGTTGATGAAGAACAATTCGCGCCGATCCTGCCAGTCATCGTATTCGACGAAATTGACGACGTCGTGGCGCGCGCCAATGCATCGGAATACGGTCTCGGCGGCTCGATCTGGTCACAGGATCACGACGCCGCTTTCGCCTTGGCATCAAGGATCGAAAGCGGCACGGTATGGATCAACCACCACACGCATTTCGGGCCCACCATTCCATTTTCCGGCGCCAAACAATCGGGGATCGGCACCGAGTTCGGTCGCGAGGGGTTGATGGAATTCGCGCAGCGCAGCGTCGTGAGTTTGAATAAAACCTAGCGCCGACCTGATAAAAAAAGACGCGGGTTCAGCCGCAACTATTCTCATTCGCCAGCCGGGCGAGGATTTCGTCGCGCAGCGCGCGCTTAAGGATTTTTCCGGGCCCCGAGAGCGGCAGCGCATCCCGGATTTCCGATGAGCGCGGCAGCTTGTAGCCGGCGATATATTGCCGGCAATGGGCACGCAGCGCCTCATGCTCCAGCCCCATGCCCGGCCGCAGCACCAGCACCGCGTGCACGCGCTCGCCCCAGACTGGATCAGGAACGCCGATGACCGCGCAGAATGCGACCGCCGGATGCAGCGTGACCGCGCGCTCGACTTCGACCGAGTAGATGTTCTCGCCGCCCGAAATGATCATGTCCTTGATCCGGTCGACGCAATACAGAAACCCATCGGTATCCAGATAGCCGCCATCGCCGGTGCGCAGCCAGCCATCCTGCAAAGCCAGCGCTGTCTGCTCGGGGTTTTGCCAGTAGCCGGCCATGACCGTGCCGGATCGGCCGGTGATTTCGCCAACCTCGCCGATGCCAAGCTCCGCGCCGTCGGGACCGACGATTTTCACATCCGTGCCCGGCAGCGGCGTGCCCGCGGATCGCAGATGGTTCGTCTCGCCCGACAGGTCGTGATCCGCCGGCAGCAGCAAGGTGAGCACCGGGCCGGCCTCGGTCTGGCCGAAGAGTTGGACGGGGCCGGCCTGCGGCAATACCGCCATCAGCCGCCGCAGCGTAGCTTCGGGCATCGGCATCGCGCCGTAGAAAATCCGCTGCAGGCTGGGCAAAGGGCGAGATTCGCGCTCGAGCGCTTCCAGCAGAGCGGAGATCATGGTGGGCACCAGATAGATGTCGGAGATCTGATGGGCGTTCACGGCCTCGATCACCGCCTCGGCATCGAAGCGCGGCAGGACGACATGCAGGCCGCCGATCATGGTCACGGCATGGACGAACAGAGCATCGGCGATGTGGAACATCGGCGGCGCGTGCAAATAGCGCACGCCGTCGATATCGGCGCCGAGTGCTGCCCACATGCCCAGGCTGTTATAGCTGTGATTGTCATGCGTCAGCATGACACCTTTGGCGCGTCCGGTGGTGCCGCCGGTATAGAAGATGCTGGCGACATCGCCGCCATGGCGCAGCATATCGGGCATCGGCGCGGCGCCGGGCAGCATCGCCTCCACACTGGCCGCGTCGCCGCGCAGCATCAACACCGCGGGCGCACATGCGGTCAGCGCCAGCGCCTGGTTCAGCAGCGCCGTCCGGGCTTCATCATGCAGCACCAGGCAAGGTTCGCTATGGGCAATCTGCTCGGCGATTTCGACCGGGTTCAGGCGCAGATTGATTTCCACGAGGATGCCGCCGGCCCAGGGAATCGCAAAAAACGCCGCCAGATGCAGGTCGCAATTATCCGCCAGCACCGCGACCCGGCCGCCCTGCCGCAGCCCGGCGTCGCGCAACAGGGCCGCCAACCGTGCGACGGTATCTGCGAGTTCGGACCAGGTCAGCGAGCGGTGCTTGCTGATGATCGCGGGCTGGTCTCCGCGCCGCCTGGCATTGGCCGAAACCGGCAAGGTGATCTGCATTTGTCTCCCTAAAGCGAATGACGCCGGTTCGGCGCGCGAATTTTTCAGGCACGCAGGGTCGGATTTTTAGTCTGTGCGCCGGACGCGAAGATTTACTCGCCATGGGCAAAGTGTAAAGACAGTGCGCGAGAAGAAAGGTGGGATGGATGAACCGCAAGCATTGCAGCAAACTGCCCTCAAACGCTACAAACTCAGCAATCCGGCCGGTTTGATGCGGGCTTTGTTAAGCGTCACGGCCGGCGGCCCAGGCTCGCTTGCTGTCCACGAAATCGCACCGGCGGTTGCGGGGCCCGGACAGGTGGTGGTGCGCGTGGCCGCCTGCGGCGTCAATTTTCCCGACGCGCTGATGATCGAGGATCGCTACCAGTACCGCCCGCCCCGGCCGTTTGCGCCGGGCGCCGAAATTGCCGGTGTCGTAACAAATTCCGCTCCCGATGTGATCTGGCCGAGGCCCGGAGACCGGGTGATGGCAATGACCGGCTGGGGCGGCATGGCCGAAGAGGTGGCGCTGAATGCCAACTTGTGCATCGCCATGCCGGACGCCATGCCCTTCGATGAGGCGGCCGCCTTTATCCTGACCTACGGCACGTCCTATCACGCGCTGAAGCAGCGTGCGGATTTGCGCCCAGGTGAGACCCTGCTTGTGCTCGGCGCCGCCGGCGGCGTGGGCCTGGCAACGGTGGAACTGGGGCGTGCGCTTGGCGCCAATGTCGTCGCCGGCGTGTCGAGCCCGGAGAAGCTGCAGATTGCGCTGGATCATGGTGCGAACAGCGGCTTTGTCTATCCGCGCGAACCGGCCGCGGACGCGGCCCGCGCGCTCAGCGCACAGGTGAAAGCCGCATGCGGCGGCCAGGGCGCGGATGTCGTTTACGATTCCGTTGGCGGCATGCTTTCCGAAGCCGCGGCGAGGGCTTTGGCCTGGCGCGGCCGGCTGCTGGTGGTGGGATTTGCCGGCGGAATCGCTAAGCTGCCGCTCAATCTTTTGCTTTTGAAAGGGGCAAGTGCTGTTGGCGTGTTCTACGGAAGTTTCACGGAAATGGAGCCGGAACTGAACGCCGCTAATAACCGCGAACTGCTGGAAATCTATAGCGCCGGAAAAATCCGTCCGCATGTCAGCGCCCACTACCCGCTCGAGCGCGGCGGCGATGCCATTGCAGATCTGCTGGAGCGCCGGGCCACCGGCAAGCTGGTCGTACAGGTTGGCCGCGCATGAGCAGCCATGATCCGGAGCGGGCAGCCCGCATCGCCACAGAAGTGGAGCGCTTTGTCCGCGATGTGGTGATCCCCTTTGAGCGCGATCCGCGCTGCGGCCCGCACGGTCCGGCGGATTCTCTGGTCGATGAATTGCGCGAAAAAGCCCGCGCCGCCGGCGTGCTGACCCCGCATATATTGCCCGGCGGTCATCTCACCCAGCGCGAGACCGCGATGGTGCTGAAAAAAACCGGGTTGTCGCTGCTGGGCCCGCTGGCCTGCAATACCGCGGCGCCGGATGAGGGAAATATGTTCCTGCTCGGCAAGGTTGGCACGCCGGCGCAGCAGGAACAATTCCTGAAGCCGCTGGTAGAAGGCCGCGCCCGTTCGGCGTTTTTCATGACCGAGCCGGCTGCCGAGGGCGGTGCCGGCTCCGATCCCGCAATGATGAAAACCGTTGCGGCGCCGGATGGTGATGACTGGGTGATCAATGGCCGGAAAGCCTTCATCACCGGTTTTGAAGGCGCCAAAATCGGCATCGTGATGGCGCGAACCGGCAGCGCGGAAAACATCGCCGCGACGATGTTTTTGGTGGCGCTCCCCAACCCCGCAATTCGCCTGGACCATATTCTGGATACGCTGGACGGTTCCATGCCGGGCGGGCATGCAGTGGTAACGATCGAGAATCTTCGCGTGCCGGCGAGCAATATTCTCGGCAAGGCGAATGAAGGATTCAAATACGCCCAGATCCGCCTGGCCCCTGCCCGGCTTTCGCATTGCATGCGCTGGCAAGGTGCTGCCGTGCGCGCGCAGGAGATCGCCACCGATTACGCCTGCAGGCGCGAGGCATTCGGTAAAAAGCTGATCGACCATGAAGGCGTCGGCTTTCAGCTTGCCGATAATTTGATCGAACTGAAACAGGCCGAGTTGATGATCGACTGGTGCGCCGATGTGCTGGATTCCGGCGCTGCAGGCGGCAATGAAAGTTCGATGGCCAAGGTCGCGGTCTCGGATGCGCTGTTCCGCGTGGCGGATCGCTGCGTGCAGGTCATGGGCGGCGCCGGGGTTACGCGCGATCTGATCGTCGAGCAGGTGTTTCGCGAAATTCGCTCCTTCCGCATTTATGATGGGCCGACCGAGGTGCATAAATGGTCGCTCGCCAAGGCCATCAAGCGGGAATATCTGAAAGCGCATGGCGCGTGAGCGTGACGCAGGATGACAATGCGGGCACGACGCCGGTGCGCGCGGCGCACCGCTTCGATGAGGCGAGGCTCGCTGAATGGATGGCGGAGAATATCCGTGATTATGCAGGCCCGCTCAGCGTCGAGCAGTTCAAGGGCGGCCAATCCAACCCGACCTACAAACTGATCACCCCTTCCCGCTGCTATGTGCTGCGCCGCAAGCCGCCGGGCGAATTGCTGAAGGGCGCGCATGCGGTAGAGCGGGAAGCCCGCATTCTTACGGCCCTCGGCGGCGTTGGTTTTCCGGTCGCCGCCGTGCACGGACTTTGCACCGATGAGACCGTCATCGGCACCTGGTTCTTTATCATGGACATGGTGGAGGGGCGGATTTTCTGGGACTGCACCTTCCCGAATGTTTCTTCGGCGGAACGCCCAGCCTATTTCGGCGCGATGAACGAAACGCTGGCGCAGCTGCACCGGATCGATTACGCCGCCATCGGGCTGCAGGATTACGGCCGGCCGGGAAATTATTTCGGCCGGCAGATCGAGCGCTGGTCCCGGCAATATCTGGATGATGCCGATGCCGGGCGCGATGCGAATATGGACCGGCTGCTCGAATGGCTGCCCGCGCATATTCCGCCCGGCGATGAAACCAGCATCGTGCATGGGGATTTCCGCTGCGACAATCTGATCTTCCATCCCACCGAACCGCGCATTCTGGCGGTGCTGGATTGGGAACTATCGACGCTCGGCCACCCGCTGGCGGATTTTTCCTATAACGCAATGATGTACCACATGCCGCCGCGAATTGTGGCCGGTCTGGCCGGAGCCGATATTGCGGCGCTCAATATCCCCAGCGAAGCCGATTACATCGACGCCTATTGCAGGCGCACCGGACGGCAAAACATTCCGGGCTATGATTTCTATCTCGCCTTCAACCTGTTTCGGCTGGCCTCGATTTTCCACGGCATCAAGGGCCGGGTGTTGCGCGGCACCGCGGCGTCTTCGCAAGCCGCGGAACGGGCCAAGGCTTTTCCGGAATTGAGCGCGCTGGCCTGGCAGCGCGCTCAATGCCTGACCCGGATTTGATCCCCGCTAGTCGCGGATCGCGTTGATCACCCCGGAGAAATCGGTCCCGCCATTGCCGTCGCGCACGAAGGCCTCATAAATCTCCATCGCGTGGCGGCCCAATGCGGTTGCGGCGCCGGCGCTGCTCGCCGCTTCCTGCGAGAGCGTGAGGTCCTTCAGCATCAGCGCCGCGGCAAATCCCGGTTTATATTGGTTATTGGCAGGGCTTGCGGGAACCGGGCCCGGGACCGGGCAATAGCTGGTGAGCGACCAACACTGGCCGGAAGCGGTGGCGGCGACATCAAACAGCGCCCGGTGCGACAGGCCAAGTTTTTCCGCCAGTACAAAGGCCTCGCCGACCGCGATCATCGAAATACCCAGAATCATGTTGTTGCAGATTTTTGCTGCCTGGCCGGCGCCGGCGCCGCCGCAATGGATGATTTTTGCCCCCATCACCTCCAGCACCGGCATGGCTCTGGCAAAAGCCGCGGCCTCGCCGCCGGCCATGAAGGTGAGCGTGCCATCGGCAGCGCCACCGACACCGCCTGAGACCGGCGCGTCCAGCGCCTGCATGCCCGCGGCCGCAGCCTGTGCGCCCGCCGCGCGGGCAGAATCCACATCGATGGTCGAGCTGTCGATGAACAAAGTTCCGGGCGCTGCCGCCGGCAGCAGCTCGGCATAGACGCCGAGCACCAATTTGCCGTTCGGCAGCATGGTAATGACCAACGCCGCGCCTTGTGTGACGCCCGCAGCGGTATCGGCAATGCTGATCCCAGCCGCCGCGGCTGCCTGCAGGGCCGCGGGCACCACGTCGAAGCCGGTCACCGCGTAACCAGCCTTCACAAGATTGACCGCCATCGGCAGCCCCATATTGCCCAGCCCTACAAAACCGATTCTGGTCATGATTTTGTCCCTCCTAGAATCTGCCGCGAAATGATCAGGCGCATGATCTCATTCGTGCCTTCGAGAATCTGATGCACCCTCAGATCCCGGACGATTTTCTCGATTCCGTAATCGGCGAGATAGCCGTAGCCGCCGTGCAATTGCAGCGCTTCATTGGCGATGGCAAAGCCCGCGTCGGTCGCGAAGCGTTTGGCCATGGCGCAGAGCATTGTGGCATTATTCGCCTGTTCATCCAGCGCGCTGGCGGCGCGCCAGATCATCAGCCGGGCGGCTTCGAGCTCCGTTGCCATATCCGCCAGCCGGAACTGCAGGGCCTGAAATTCTCCGATGGCTTTGCCAAAGGCCTTGCGCTCGCCAAGATATTTTATCGTCTTGTCCAGCGCGGCCTGGGCGCCGCCGAGCGAGGCCGCGCCGATATTGACGCGCCCGCCATCCAGCCCGGCCATGGCGATTTTGAAACCCATCCCTTCATTGCCGAGCCTGTTGCCGATAGGCACGCGGACATCCTCAAGAATCACCTGCCGCGTCGGCTGCGCGTTCCAGCCCATCTTATGTTCATTGGCGCCAAAGGAGAGCCCGGGCGTGCCAGCCTCGATGATCAACGTGGAAATGCCTTTGGCGCCGTTCTCCCCGGTGCGGACCATGACCAGATACACATCCGAGACGCCGGCGCCGGAGATGAACTGTTTCACGCCGTTCACCACATACATGTCTGCGTCGCGAAGCGCCTTGCAACGCAAGGCGGTCGCGTCGGATCCCGCCGCAGGCTCGGTCAGGCAGTAGCTGGCGAAGGATTCCATGGAGCATAATTTCGGCAGGAAGCGCTGCTGCTGCGCCGCGTCGCCGTAGCGGCCGATCATGCCCGCCACCATGTTGTGAATGGAGATATAGGCAGAGATGGTCGGGCAGCCGGTGGCAAGCGCCTCGATGATAATGGCCGCCTCCAGCCGCGACAGGCCGGAGCCGCCATGCGCCGGATCGACATAGATGCCACCAATGCCGAGTGCCGCGGCCTCCCGCATCACCGCCAGCGGAAAGATTTTATTGCGATCCCATTCCACCGCCATCGGCGCCAGGCGGTCGGCTGCGAATGCCAGCGCCATGTCGCGGATCGCCAGCTGCTGGTCGTTCAAAGTAAAGGACAGGCCGGACATCGGTCAGGCGTTTGCCGGGAGGGCCGCACCAAGGCAATAGGCAGCCCCGGAAACTGTCATGCAAAATCGGTTTGTCACAATCAAATGCTCCCGCTTTAGCCTATACGAATTGGTCCTGGCTTGAAATGACCGCCCGGCGCGAAGCTGCATGGTTTGCCGCCATCTTGGCAATAGCTGCGGCCAGCTACTAAGCTGTCATGAGAAGTTGCATTTCGTTTGACACCAGGATGAGGAATAGAGCCATCGAACCGATTTATATTTTGTCCGCGGTGCGGACGGCCATCGGCGGTTTTGGCGGCAGCCTGAAGGATATTCCGCCGGCAAAACTTGGCGCGCTGGTGATCGCCGAGGCGATCCGGCGCGCTGAACTCGGCGCGGATGCGGTGCAGCATGTCGTCATGGGCAATGTCATTCCGAGCGAGCCCAAGGATGCCTATCTGGCGCGTATTGCGGCGGTGGAAGCAGGCGTGCCGATTGAGGCGCCGGCATTGACCGTTAACCGCCTGTGCGGATCGGCCGTGCAGGCAATCATCTCGGCCGCGCAGATGATCGCGCTCGGCGAATACGACATCGCGGTCGCCGGCGGAGCGGAATCCATGTCACGCGCGCCGCATCATGTCGCCGCGGCACGGTTTGGCCAGAAGCTGGGCGGCGTGGAATTGGTCGATGCGCTTGTTGCGACGCTCTCTGACCCCTTTGAGGGCATTCACATGGGCGTTACCGCCGAAAATGTGGCGGCGGATTACAAGATCACGCGCAGCATGCAGGACGAGCTGGCAGTTCTCAGCCACCAGCGCGCGGCGCATGCGCAGGCTAAAGGCCGGTTCGATTCCCAAATCCTCGCCGTCGAGGTGAAAGATCGTCGCGGTGTCCGATCCTTCGACCGCGATGAGCATGTGCGCGCCGATGCGAATATTGAGGAAATGGGCAAACTAAGAGCCGTGTTCCAGAAGGATGGGACAGTGACCGCCGGCAATGCCTCCGGCATCAACGACGGCGCCGCCGCTCTGGTGCTCGCTTCACAGAAGGCGGTTGAGGAAAAGGGCTTGCGGCCCTGGGCGCGGATTCTGGGGTGGGGGTATGCCGGTGTGCAGCCGAACCGCATGGGGATCGGGCCGGTGAAAGCAGTGCCAATGGCGCTGGCGCGCGCCGGGTTGAAACTGGATCAGATCGACGTCATTGAATCGAATGAAGCCTTTGCCGCACAGGCTTGCGCGGTCGCACAGAGCTTGGGGTTTGATCCGGAAAAGGTGAACGCCAACGGATCCGGCATCGCGCTTGGACATCCGGTGGGTGCTACCGGCGCTATTCTAACCGTCAAAGCGCTGTATGAGTTGGAGCGCACCAGCACAAGGTATGGGCTTGTTACGATGTGCATCGGCGGCGGCCAGGGGATCGCAATGGTTATTGAAAGATTGGCCCGCTAGATTCGGCGGCGTGATATCAATCCCGGCTCGGCATCTGACCGCGGCGGGGTTGCGCGGGCTGATACCGGCTGCCAAGGCTGTAGCGGTGGCCGGGGTGCAGCAGGCGTGAGCGTGTCGCGGGGCCGGCCTCCGTCCAGGTCCGGCGTTCGACAAGCAGGCAGGGTTCCGCCGGCGATATTTCCAGATATGCCTGCGCCTGCGCATCGGCCGTGACGGCATGCACGATATGCTCAACCTCGCTGGGGGCTGCGATGTTTTGCAGATAGCGGTTGGTGGTCTGCAGCGTAAAATCCTGTTTCAGATAGTCTGGCGCAAACCGCGGGGAGACAAAACGTTCCTCCAACTGCACCGGCAGATTATTTTCGGCATGCACGATCAGCGAGTAAAATATTTTTGCTCCGGCGCGGCGTGAAAATTGCGCGGCAAGGTCACGGTCGGCGGCGAACGCCTCCAATCGCAACACCCGTGATTGGTGCAAATGCCCGCGGCGCAGAATATCCTCGGAAATATCGAAAATCTCCAGCAATGCCGAGCGCGGCTCGGCCTTGCGCACGAAGGTGCCGACCCCTTGCACCCGGTGCAGCAGGCCTTCCGCCGACATTTCCCGCAGCGCGCGATGCACCGTCATGCGCGAGGCGCCGAGCGTTTCCATCAATTCATATTCAGATGGGATGCGGCTGCCGTCCGGCAACTGCCCGCTCGCCATTCGGTCCAACAGATATTGTTTGACGCGCTCGTACAGATGTTGGGGTTTTTCCGCAGCCAGATGGTTCATGGCGATTCCTGCAGCAAACGCTTCACCACCGCATCGAACCGTCGTTTTGCGAGCTCGGCCATGGTGTGCCGCCCATCCGCCACACGCCGCTCGCCATGCACCCAGACATCGCGCACCGGAGGCATGCGCCGGGTGAACACGGCGGCGGCGAGGGCGATATCCGGGTCGTCGCCATCCAGCGTCACGATGTTGGCCGGGCTGCCCACGGTGAGGCCGGCTTTGCCGCCGAGCGCCTGGGCACCCCCGGCCTCGGCGCGCAGATAAAGCGCTGTCGCCGTGGCGGGCTGGGTGTCGCTCGCCATGACGTTGCGGCGTTGCTGGGTTAGGCGTTGGGAATATTCCAACATGCGCAATTCCTCCGCCACGCCAATCAGTACGTTGGAATCCGAACCGATGCCCCAGGCACCGGCATAGCTGGAAGCCGGAAAAATCCCGTCGCCCAAACTGGCCTCGGTGACAGGGCATAAACCCACCACCGCGCCCGCTTGCACCATGCCGGCAAGCTCCGCGGCATCGGCATGGGTTGCGTGCACCAGGCACCAGTTTTCGGCGACCGGCGCATGGTCCAGCAAATAGGCGATCGGCCGCATGCCCGACCACGCCAGGCAGGCTTCCACCTCAGCGGTTTGTTCGGCGATGTGGATATGCACCGGGCGGGGGCCGGCCAGTTTGCTCAGCACCGTCAGTTGTTCGAGCGTAACGGCGCGCAGGGAGTGCGGCGCCACGCCGGCCGGCGCGAGCGCGGCACAACGCTCATACAGCCTTGCATAGGCATCGAGATCATTGATGAAGCGGCGCTGCGCCGGCACCGGCGGCAGGCCACCGAAACCGGCATGGGCGTAGAACACCGGCAGCAATGTTAGTGCAATGCCGGTTCGCGCGGCGGCGGCGGCTAGGCGCGACGCCATCTCGCCGATATCATCATATGCGCGCCCATCCGGCGCATGATGCAGGTAATGAAATTCGGCAACGTCGGTGAAGCCGCTTTCCAGCATTTCGATGAAACCATGCGTGGCCACGGCCTCGACATCGTCGGGCGTCATTTGCAGCGCGAAGCGGTACATCAGCTCCCGCCAGGTCCAGAAACTATCCTGCGCCGCGCCGCGTATTTCCGTCAGCCCGGCCATGGCGCGTTGAAAGCTGTGGCTGTGCAGATTTGCCATGCCGGCCAGCGCGATGCCGTGCCGCGCTCCGGCCGCCGCCGTGAGGCCGGTCTCCAGGCCGGTGATGCGCCCCGCTTCGATACGCACCGCCACGTTGTCAGCCCAGCCATGGGGGAGCAACACATGGCGAAAGAACAAGGTTTTTTCCACTGTACATTCTTTCTGTTCGCTCTTATTGTATATACAACCTAGCACCGCTGGCCAAGGGTTATTTCATGCGCGCCGACACCGTTTTTACCAATGCGAGGCTTGCGACCATGGCGCCGGAACTGTCGGGCCTGGGCGTGGTGGCGCCCGGCATGGTGGCGGAGCTTGGCGGCCGGATTATCTATGCCGGGCCGGAGCAGAAGTTCGATGCCGCAAACGTGGTGGATTGTGACGGGCGCTGGATCACCCCCGGGCTCATCGATTGCCACACCCATCTGGTGCATGGCGGCAACCGTGCCGCGGAGTTCGAGGCGCGGCTGAACGGGGTCAGCTACGAGGAAATCTCGAAAGCCGGCGGCGGAATCGCATCGACCGTTGCAGCGACCCGCGCCGCCGATGCGGAAAGCCTTGCCGCCAGCGCCGCAAGGCGGCTGCAGGCTTTGATGGACGAAGGTGTCACGACCGTTGAGATCAAATCCGGCTATGGGCTCACGGAGCAATCCGAGCTTAAAATGCTGCGCGTGATCCGTGGCCTTGGCGCGACCGCGCCGGTGGATATCGCTGCGACCTTCCTTGGCGCGCACGCACTGCCCGGAGAATTTCGTGATGACCGCGCGGGTTATGTCAAGCTGCTGACCGAAACCCTCATTCCGCAAATCGCCGCGCAAAACCTGGCCGATGCGGTGGATGGATTTTGCGAGGGCGTTGCCTTTACACCGGACGAGATCGCGCAGGTTTTCAGGGTCGCCAAAGCGCATGGTCTGTCGGTAAAACTGCATGCCGACCAGCTTTCAAACTTGCACGGTGCTGCACTGGCCGCGCGCTTTGGCGCCATATCGGCGGACCATTTGGAGCATACCGATGCGCAGGGTGTTACCGCCATGGCGCAGGCCGGCACGGTGGCCGTGCTGCTGCCGGGCGCGTTTTACGCCTTGCGGGAAACGCAGGCGCCGCCGGTCGCCGAGCTGCGCGCGAAACATGTGCGCATGGCGGTCGCAACCGATTTAAATCCCGGCACCTCGCCATTGAACTCATTGCTGCTGGCCATGAACATGGCGGCCACGGAATTCCGCCTGACGGTGGAGGAATGCCTGCTGGGCACCACCCGCAATGCCGCCGCGGCACTGCGGCGTGCGGATGTCGGCGTGCTGGCGCCGGGACGCAAATGTCATCTGGCGATATGGGACATCGAAACCCCGGCGGAGCTGGTTTACCGCATCGGTTTCAATCCGCTTTACCGCCGCATCTGGAGTGCTTCATGATCCTTGTCCCCGCAGAAGTCAGCCTGGCGCAGTGGCGCGAAATTTACCGCGGCGCCAACTGCACGCTGGCCGCCACCGCCTGGGCACCCATTACGCGTGCTGCCGCTGCAGTGCAGGAGATTCTCGAACGCGACGCACCCGTCTACGGCATCAACACCGGCTTTGGAAAACTCGCCACCGTGCGCATTGCCGATGCCGATCTTGAAATCCTGCAACGCAATCTGGTGCTCTCGCACGCCGCCGGCGTGGGAGAGCCGATGCCGGTTTCGGTAGCGCGGCTGATGATGGCGCTGAAACTTGGCTCGCTGGCGCAAGGCGCTTCCGGCGTGCGGGTGGAGACGGTGCAGCTGCTTGAACAGATGCTTGTTCGCAACATTATTCCGGTCATCCCGGTGCAAGGCTCCGTCGGCGCTTCCGGCGATCTGGCACCGCTGGCGCATATGGCGGCCGCGATGATCGGCATCGGCGAAGTTTTATCGCCTACCGGACGGCTACCGGCAGCTGAAGGTCTGGCGGCCGCCGGGCTTGCGCCGATTGTTCTAGGGCCGAAAGAGGGTCTGGCGCTGCTCAACGGCACCCAGTTTTCCACGGCCTATGCTTTGTCCGGGCTGTTCGAGGCCGAGGATCTCTTCAAAGCCGCCTTGCTGACCGGCGCGCTCTCCACCGATGCCGCGCGCGGCTCGGACGCGCCCTTCGATCCGCGCATCCATGCACTGCGCCGCCATGCAGGCCAGATGGAAGTTGCGGCGGCGTTGCGCGGGCTGATGGCCGGCAGCCAAATCCGCGCCTCGCATGTGACCAACGACACGCGCGTGCAGGATCCGTATTGCCTGCGCTGCCAGCCCCAGGTGATGGGCGCGGTGCTCGATCTGCTCCGCCAGGCCGCCGCCACGCTGGGTACCGAGGCCAATGGCGTGACCGATAATCCGCTGGTTTTCAGTGAGCCCGCCGAGGCGCTGTCCGGCGGCAATTTTCACGCCGAACCGGTTGCATTCGCCGCCGATATGATCGCCTTGGCGGTATGCGAAATCGGCTCCCTGGCGGAGCGACGGCTGGCCATGCTGGTCGACCCTGCCCTCTCCGGCCTGCCGGCGTTTCTTACCCCCAGGCCCGGCTTGAATTCAGGGTTCATGATCCCTCAGGTAACCGCTGCGGCGCTGGTGTCGGAGAACAAGACACGCGCGTTTCCGGCTTCGGTCGATTCCATCCCAACCTCCGCCAACCAGGAAGACCATGTTTCCATGGCGG
This sequence comes from Rhodovastum atsumiense, assembly GCA_026225115.1. GTDB lineage: Bacteria > Pseudomonadota > Alphaproteobacteria > Acetobacterales > Acetobacteraceae > Acidocella > Acidocella atsumiense_A. The sequence goes on along the minus strand of JAMFSE010000082.1, from coordinate 22,819 downwards.
CCCATGGCGCACGGCGCCTGCAGGCCATGACGGAGAATTTGCGCGCCATCATCGCCATCGAATTGCTGGCGGCGGCGCAAGGCTGCGATTTCCATCCGCTGCCTTCGAGCCCGATATTGGAAGCTTTGCGTGCTGCCGTGCGCGCCGTTGTTCCGCATCTGGAAGAGGACCGGTATTTTGCGCCCGATATCGAGGCGGGTATTGCGGTTCTGCGCGCCGGCATGCTTTCATTTGAAAACCTTCCTGGTCTCGCATGGAATTTTTAAAACTTCGCCAGGGCAGCGCGCCGCTGATCCTCAGCATACCGCATGCCGGCACCGAAATTCCCGAGAGATTTCAGCAGCAGCTGGTTTCGCTCTGGCTGGCGCGCAAGGATGCTGATTGGTGGCTGCCCGAGCTCTACGCTTTTGCCGCCGCACTGGATGCGACGATTTTGCAGACGGAAATTTCACGTACGGTGATCGACGTCAATCGCGATCCATCCGGCGCCTCGCTCTATCCGGGCCAGTCCACTACCAGCCTCTGCCCGCTCACCAGTTTCGACGGCGAGCCGCTTTATGTACCAGGCCAGGAACCGGACGATGACGAGGCACAGGCACGGCGCACGGCATATTTCGATCCGTATCACGCAATGCTCGCAAGCGAGATTTCCCGGCTGCGCGCTTTGCACGGCACGGTGACGCTCTACGACTGCCACTCCATTCGCGGCGTCATTCCCAGATTATTCGAAGGGGTGCTGCCGAATTTCAACATCGGCACGAATGACGGAAAATCCTGTGATGGCGAAATTACGGAGCGCGTCGCGGCAATTTGCGGAGAAGATAAAAATTTCTCTTATGTCGTCAATGGCCGCTTCAAAGGCGGCTATATCACGCGGCATTACGGCGCGCCCGCTGCCGGGGTGAATGCGCTGCAAATGGAGCTGGCGTGCGGCGGCTATATGGCAGAGCCGGAAGTGCCTGATCCGGAAAACTGGCCAAGCCCGCTGGAACTTTCCGCGCCCATTCTGCCTGTTTTGAAAACCATCATCGAAAGTCTGCTGCCATGAACCGTCTAGACAATTCCCGCATCATCCGGGCGCCGCACGGCAACCTGCTTTCGGCCAAATCCTGGCAGACGGAAGCGCCGTTGCGGATGCTCATGAATAATCTCGACCCGATGGTGGCCGAGCGACCGGAAGAGCTGGTGGTCTATGGCGGCATCGGGCGCGCCGCGCGGGATTGGAATTCGTTTGACCGCATTGTCGAGACTCTGCGCCGGCTGGAGGCGGATCAGACATTGCTCATCCAATCCGGCAAGCCCGTCGGCGTATTCCGCACGCATGAGAACGCGCCGCGCGTATTGCTGGCCAATTCCAACCTGGTGCCGCATTGGGCGACCTGGAAGCATTTTCATGAGCTCGATCGCAAAGGGTTGATGATGTACGGGCAGATGACGGCCGGCTCCTGGATCTACATCGGCACACAAGGGATTGTACAAGGCACATACGAGACTTTTGTGGAAATGGGCCGCCAGCATTACAACAACGACCTGTCCGGCAAATGGATTCTCACCGCCGGCCTCGGCGGCATGGGCGGCGCGCAAACCCTGGCCGCCACAATGGCCGGGGCCAGCTGCCTCGCTGTGGAATGTCAGGACAGCCGGATCGAGATGCGGCTGAAAACCCGCTATGTCGATGTTCGCGCCGATACGCTCGATGAGGCGCTTGCCATCATCAATCGTTCCGTCGCCGAGAAAAAACCGATTTCCGTTGGCCTGCTCGGGAATATCGCGGAAATTCTGCCAGAACTTCTGCGCCGCAATATCCGCCCGGATGCGCTGACGGACCAGACCTCCGCGCATGATCCCATCAACGGCTATTTGCCGAAATTCTGGAGCGTTGCGGAATGGATGGACAAGCGCGAGCATGACCCGAAAGCGGTGGAGCTGGCGGCGCGCGCCTCCATGGCGGGCCATGTGCGCGACATGCTGCGCTTTGCCGAGATGGGCGTGCCGACCTTCGACTACGGCAATAACCTGCGGCAGATGGCGAAGGAAGAAGGGGTTGCGAACGCGTTCGATTTCCCGGGATTCGTGCCGGCCTATATCCGCCCGCTGTTCTGCCGCGGCGTCGGCCCGTTCCGTTGGGCCGCACTCTCGGGCGACCCGGAAGACATCTACAAAACCGACGCCAAGGTGAAGGCGCTGATGCCGCACGACAAGCATCTGCACCATTGGCTGGATATGGCGCGCGAGCGGATCGCCTTCCAGGGATTGCCCGCCCGCATCTGCTGGGTCGGCCTCGGCGACCGGCATCGGCTGGGTCTGGCGTTTAATGAAATGGTCGCGAGCGGCGAGCTCTCCGCCCCCGTCGTCATCGGACGCGACCATCTGGATTCCGGTTCCGTCGCCTCGCCCAATCGGGAAACCGAATCGATGGCCGACGGCTCGGACGCGGTCTCCGACTGGCCGCTGCTGAATGCGCTGCTCAATTGCGCTTCCGGCGCCACCTGGGTGTCGCTGCATCATGGCGGCGGGGTTGGCATGGGGTTCTCGCAGCATTCCGGCATGGTGATCTGCGCGGATGGCACGCCGGAAGCGGCCAATCGGCTTGCCAACGTGCTTTGGAATGACCCGGCAACCGGGGTGATGCGCCACGCCGATGCGGGCTATGACATCGCGCAAAACTGCGCCCGTGAATTTGGGTTGGATTTGCCGGGCATTCTGGAATGAGTCGCATGCTGCGCATTGAGCGCGGCAGTTACCTCACGATGCCCTGGAAGAACGGCGCCGGCATCACCACGCAGATTGCGGCCTACCCGGCGGACGCGACGACGGAAAGCTTTGAGTGGCGCATCAGCATGGCCGCGGTGACGGCGGATGGCCCGTTCTCCGCCTTCCCCGATGTTGAGCGCACGCTTGCGATACTAAAAGGTGCGGGTATCAACCTTGTCATCGCCGGACTAAAGCAACACCTTACGCGCGCATCTGCGCCGTTTACCTTTCCGGCGGATGCCGCCGCCCATGCGACCCTTATCGACGGCGATATTCTCGATCTCAATGTCATGACGCGGCGGAATTGTTTCAGCCATTCGTTAAGGAAATTCTCCCGGGCCACGACGATACCCGTCTCCGGCACGGTTAACATCGTATTCGCGCAGAGCGCTGGCTTACTGATCGATGACGGCAACCAGTCGAACTGGCTATTGCTGGGTGACACGGCGATTTTTGGGGATGCCCCGAAAAGCCTGAGCATCAGCACGGAAGGTTCTGGAGATTATTATCTGATCGAATTAACACGCTTACGTTAGCGGTGGCCGATCATTACGCGCGGGCGTTTATTTTGCCTCGGCGAGCGGACGGCGAGGAACAACGGGATGCTGATAGCTGAGGTCGGTCCGATCCCGCGTGGCGGGACGCAGTTCGCCATAGTGCGGATCGCCCGCTTCGGCGAACCGGTTTTCGGTTTCCATCAAATCATAAGTCTTCTCGATCACACAAACGCGGTTGGCGATTTTCCACACGCCGTTGCGCCGCTGAAAATGGTCGATATAGCGGCCGATGGATAACATATGAGGTTGTTTCCGGTTGGCACCGATATAGGTGTAATAGGTCTCCGCATAGGCGTTGTCGCCATCCAGCTCGCAATGGTGATTGTTCACGCCGTGATGATGAACCGTGGTGTTGGCTTTGCAATCCTCAAACACCCAGTCGATAAAATCATCTGGCTTGGCCACGAAGACATGGTGATCATCGATCGCATCGTCGTGATAGCATGACCGGAGAAGCTCGCGGTCCAGCCGGTCGATGCCGCGCCCGTAGCGCAGCAACACCTCCCAAATCTCCTGCCTGTCGATGAGTTCGCGCAGCTTCTTTTCGAGCAATTCGTCCATTGACCATTTCCCTCATGCATTTTAAGTTGCAGCCCCACATCCCGGTTGTCAGAACAGGACGTGATATTTGCGGCCAGTATGGTGCGCGCGCGGACAGCGTCCAGAACATGCCGAAAATACCGTCCCGGCGTCGTGCATGAGGCCGGAATCCACCGCCGCCAATCACGCAAGACTTGACTTCGACACCGTGCAGATTACTAGACAGTATGTCTGAAATTCATTCATGCCGGTCCCGATGAATGCACTCTCGCCACCCGTAGAGGTCGAAAACCTGCAGGAAAGTCTTCGTGCTTTCAAACGAAGCCGTCTACGCGCCGCTGCGCGCAAGGTGTTTTACGAAAACGGCTTTGCGGAAACCAGCATCGATCAGATCGCGCAGGCTGCCGGTATCAAGCGATCCACCTTGTACAACCATTTCCAGGACAAGAACGAGATTCTTGCGGAAATCGCATCCGAATACGGCGAGGCATTGGCGCGCATCATCGCTTTGCTGCCGGGCCCCGTTCCTACGCGCACCGAAATCTGTGACTGGTTGCGACAAGTCGTGGCATTCGCGGCGCAGGAGAGAACCCCCACCGTGCTGCTGTCGCAATTTGGCGCGGGACCGGAGGTGCCTGGGGCGATCAGCGTTCTCGGGGAAAAAATACTGCACGCCTTCGCGGCGGGGCTTCCCGCGTTCCGGCATGCAATCGATCCCGGGCCGCACCAGGGTCTGGCCGGGGCCCGCGCCAGGCTTTTAATGCATCAGATCGGCCAGGCCTGCATGCAGCATATTCGTGATCCGCGATCGGGCGATGCGGAAACCACGATGATCGTAGCCGCCGAGGTGCTCGAACGCTTCATTCAGGACGAAACGGAGTGGGCAGCTTCGAAGCTACGCTGACGATTAGGAATTCCTTCGCGCCGCCCTGCGCATCGCAAGGACATCCGGCTGCCCGGTATGAGCGGTCATGCCGCCATCGACGATGTAATTCTGGCCGGTGACATAGGAGGCGCGGTCACTGGCCAGAAAAGCGATGACCTCTGCAATTTCCACAGGTGCCGCGGCACGGTGCATCGGGATCGCCGCCAGGAATGCGTCTTTAACCGCTTCTGAAGACGGGCTGGTGAGCGGCGTGGCCGTGTAGCCGGGGCTTACCGCATTCACCCGCACGCCGTTGCGGGCGTAATCGATGGCGAGGTTGCGCACCAGCCCAAGCAGGCCGGCCTTGGCGCTGTTATAGGCTGGAAAACCGTAATCGGACGCAATGCCGGAAATCGACGCCGTGCAGACAATATTTCCCTTGCGTTCGATCAGCGCGGGCAATGCCGCGCGCGATCCCAAAAACACGGCATCGAGATCGATTGCCATGACCCGGCGCCACTCTTCGAAAGATAATTCCGTGACGCGTGCCAATGAACCGACGCCGGCATTATTGATCAGAATGTCCAGGCCGCCGAGCTTCGCGATCGCTGCAGCAACCATCGGCTCAACCTGGCTGCTCTCGGCCAGGTCGACCTGGATGGGCAGGACATCGCTTCCCAATTCCGCTGCCAAAGCCGCCAATTTACCGGCATCGAGATCGGCGGCGGCGACCCTGGCGCCACGCGCAACGAATATCCGCGTCAGCGCCGCGCCGATGCCGCTTGCCGCACCGGTGATAATTGCCAGCTTGCCATTCATTTCCATAGCGTTTCTCCAAGCATTTTTCTGCCTCGGGCCGGCCCGAGGCAGACCGCTTCATGCTCCCGGCAAAAAACCTAAACTTTGCAATTTCGGGCAATATTTCAGGAAAATGCCGCCCAGGCGATGCAGGATCGAATGATCTCACAAATGTTTTCGCCGCTTCATTCGATGCTGCGCAGGAAATCCAGCAGCGCCGCATTGACCTCGTCCGGCCGTTCCTGCTGGATCCAATGTCCGGGCCCTTCCAATACCGTCTCGGTCAGCAAATTGGGCAACAGCGCGTGCTGTCCGCCCAAGCCGCGCGACGACATCGCAAGCACGATTTCCTTGCTGCCGCACAGAAATCCCGAAGGCTGCGCGATCACCTGGTCGCCATAGGCGCGCGCTTGCGCGTTATTGAGGTCGAGATTGCGATACCAGCACACCGGGCCGAAGAACCCGCCTTTGCGATATTGTTCCGCATAGGCATCAAGCTCGGTATCGCTCATGAAGGAAAGCGGTCCGGCCGGCGGGTCGGTCAGTCCTGGCAGCAACGGCGCATCCTTCGGCCGGGGCTTGATCCATTCGGCCATTGGCGCGTCGCCCGACAATGCGAAGAAAATCTTTTTGAGCGCGGCGCGCGGATCGCGTTCCAGTTCGGCCTCCGCCGTACCCACCTGCTGGAAATACCGGACGTAATAGAACCGGTCCGGGTAGCCCATCTCGAACATTTGCTCAGCCAGCATCGGCGGAGCGGCGCTATGCGGTACGCTCAGGCAGAACACGCCCCGCACCGCGTCGGGAAAACGCATGGCGCAACGCCATGCCACCGGCGCGCCCCAATCATGCCCGACCGCGACCCATTGCGCGGCGCCCAGCGCCGAGGCCACCCCCGCCATGTCATCCGCCAGCGCATCCATGTTGTAGGCGGCCACATCCCCGGGCTTGGACGAGCCGCCATAGCCGCGCATATCGGGCACGGCCACCTGATAGCCCGCCGCAGCCAGCGCCGGCACCTGGTGGCGCCAGGACAGGCCAAGTTCGGGCCAGCCGTGCATAAATATAACCAACGGCCCGGAACCGGCGACCTGCACGGCAAGCTGCACGCCTGGCGCCGTCTTGATCTGCAATGTTTTGCTGTCCATTTCCTAGATTTCCCTTCATGTTCTTCCGCATCGGGTGACCCAGCATCGTCCAAATTCGTCAGCCTGTCTATCTTTTGACTTGGCGACGAAACGGCGACAGTATGTCTAAAAACTTGGAGCTGCCAAATGTCCCCAGATCAGTCGTTTATCGAACCCGCAATTCCGAGCCTGGCCGCTCTATCGGAGCGCACCGCCTTGTTGACGCCGATCCTGGCCGCCCGCGGCGCCGAGGGCGATCGCAAAGGCCGCATCGCCGATGATCTGATCGAACAGATTGCCGATGCCGGCGTTTTCAAAGTGACGCAGCCCGTGGAATTCGGCGGTTACGAGTTTACCGGCATCGGCGCATGCGTGGTGACCGAACATATCGCGCGCGGCGACGGCTCGGCTGCCTGGGTGGTTTTCAATTTGCTTGCAGGCGCCTGGACCGTCGGCGTCATGTCTTCGGAACTTCGGCAAGACGTCTGGGGCAATGACAAAGGCGCCCGGGTGTGCACGGTGCAAGCGCCGCGCGGCCAGGCGAGCAAAGTTCCCGGCGGCTACCGGCTGACCGGAAAATGGCCCTTTGCCAGCGGCTGCCTGCATGCCAGCTGGACGACGCTTGGCGCCCTCATCCTGGGCGAGGACGGAAATATTCAGGGCGCAGGCGTGTTCGTGGTGCCGATTAGCGACCTGCATATTCATATCGACTGGGACGTAGGCGGCTTCCGCGGCACCGGCAGCAACACACTCATCCTCGAAGATGTTTTCGTGCCGGAACACCGCACCGGCCAGCTGATGGACATGCTGCAAGGCATCAACCCCTATGAGGGCGAGCGCCCCGCGACGCCGTACTACGGCACCGGCCTCAGCTCGCTTTTCACGGTGGGGATTTTCGGCACCCTCCTCGGCCTCGGCGAAGCCGTCATCGATGCCTATACTGCAACCTTGCCGGGCCGCGAAGTTGCATACACTGCGTCATCCCAGGCGGAATCTGAAATCATTCAAATGCATCTCGGCCGGCTGCGCATGGCGCTGCATGCGGTTCGCCAGCTCTCGGTTGAGCGCAATGCCGTGATCGACGAGGCCGCCATTGCTGGAACGCCGTTGCCGCCAGAGCAAAAGGCGCTGGTGCGCGCCACCGTTTCCTATGCCGCAAGGCTGGTGCTGGAGGAATCGCAGAACATCATGTCCGATGCCGGCGGCCGCGGCTTGGCCGAGGCCGGGCGCCTGCCGCGCATCCTGCGCGACCTGCAGGCGATGAACAATCATGGGCTGGTTAACCCGTTCCAGGTGCTGGCCGCCTATGGCGCGACCATGGTCGGACTGCAGCCCAAGCTCATGCTGGCTTAGCGCGGCGCGAGTTCAGGGTTCGACGCCGAAATACCTGGCTGTCATTTTCGTCAGGCTGCCGTCTTCCATGTCGGCAACGATCTGGACACTGATCGCGCGGCCCAGCCTGCTGCCCGGCATGGCGAAGCCTTCGGTTGCGGGTTGAAAAATTGCGCCAACTTCGGTGATGGGAAGTTCCGGATGGCTGTTGTCGTAATATTCAAGAACGCTCGAATCGCCAACGATGGCGGCGATCTGGCGCCGCAACAGCGCATGCACGGCGGCGAAGATTGGGGAAAGTCTGCGTCTGCAGGCCGGCATCCATGCACCAGGCTTCACCCACCGTACCCTCCACCGCGCCGACGGGATTGCCGTGCAAATCGGCGGCGCTGTGAATCTGGTCATTGAGGCTTGCAACCGTCATCACCACGGTAATTGAGGAAGTGATTAGGCAACCACGGCAAAGCCGCAGAGCAGCCAGAACGAGGCCACGAGCCTGCCGAACACGCCAAACAGCAACCGATGCGATGATTTGCCGGAGGTGACCACGGACAGCACGTGATACAGGTTATCGATCAGCCCTTCATGCCATTTTTCACATATAAAGCCACTTTGACCGGCGCCATGGCAACCGGAGCACCGGCAGAGCTTTGCGCATGGGCCGGAGCGAACATAAAGGTAAAACAGGCCGCGAGGATCATCAGCAGGTGACGATGGAAGCGACTCGGCGATGAATTCATTTTGAAGGAATAATCTCTTATCCCCCAAAAATTTCAATTGCCGCTGTTATCTATGCGAGGTTAAGAAAATCAGGCCGGCCCAATAGGCTTGGAAAACGGCGATCACCTTAACCCCCATATGGGCTTTGGTCTGGGAAGGTTTTTATTGGAGCATATCCGATGCAATTGGGCTTTTCCGTTGACGAGGTGCTTTCGACGACGCGCTCGGTCCGCAAGCGTCTAGACATCAGCAAACCGGTTCCGCGCGCCGTGATCGAGGAATGCCTCGCACTTGCCGTGCAGGCGCCCAATGGCGGCAATCGCAATTCCTGGCGCTGGATCATCGTTGATGACCCGGAGAAAATAGCCTTGATCGGCGCCCAGTACAAAGCGGTATTTGCCAGCGGCGAGTCGCGCGCGCACCAGCCAATTCCCGCCTCCGTGCAGCGCACTGACCGGGTGATGGAATCCGTTCAGGCGCTGATCGATAAAATTGAGCGGATGCCGGCATTGCTGATCCCGTTGATGCCGGGCCGCGCCGAAGGCAAATCCGCCATGGAACAGGCGGTGATGTGGGGCTCGATTGTGCCGGCCGTCTGGAGTTTTTTCCTGGCATTGCGGGCCCGCGGGCTAGGCTCGGCCTGGACCACGGTGAGTCTGGCGCGCGAGCGGGAAATCGCCGAAATTCTCGACATCCCATTTGAACAATATACGCAAGCTGGACTGTTCCCGATCGCCTATACGATTGGCACGGATTTCAAGCCTGGCTGGCGGGCGCCGCTTGCCGAGGTGCTGAGCTATAATGGTTTTGCAGGCAAATAGCGTCGCTAGGATGCGATCGGCTGCAGGGTGATCGTCACGCCGCCCTCGAGCCAAGCGCCGGGCGCCAGGATCGCCATGCCGTGATCCCGCGGATCCGCCAGCGGGTTCAGCGCGTCCGGCCGGTGCGACACCGGCTCGAAACCGAAAAAATCCTTACCCTCCGGCGTGAAGACGATCAGGTGATCAAAAGCCCCGCCAGCGGCGATGCTGATTTCGAATTTCGACGGATGCGTGATTTCCGCCGTTTTATCCCAATCGCCATAGGCATGGTTGATCAGCCGCGGCTCCAGTTTTCGGCCCGTTGAGAAATCGAACCTGCCGGCGGGGGTGGCACTGCGCACCGCAATATCCAGTTCGTCTGCCTCCCAAACACATCCGGCGGAAAACTGGAGTTTTGTATCCGCAAGCCGCGTGAAATAGGGGTGAAAACCGATCCCCGCCGGCGCCGGCGCCGAATGGTCGTTGCGTATTCTCGCCTGCATGGTGAGTTGGCCGGGTGTGAGCTCGAAAATCTGCTCGGCGGTGAAGGCAAACGGCCAGGCGGGGCCAGGCTCGGCTTGAACGAAGCGCAGGGTCAGACCGGTATCGCTTGCGGCGATTACCTCCCAGGGCAGATGCCTGGTGTGGCCATGATTGGTGAACCTGGGGTCGCGCTTGTCCACCGGAATTTGAACCGCGGCGCCGTTGAACTGAAAATGCCCCGCGCGGATGCGGTTGGAAAACGGGATCAGCGGAAATGATGCGGTATCGCTCACACTACCCGGCACGGGGGCCGTTTCCCGGAAAACAGGAAAACCGGCGACCGTGAAGCGCGTCACCGCCCCGCCGAGTGCGGGGAGAACTTCGAGCGCAAGGCCGCCGGCGGAAAATACGAATGCATTCATGCGCCCATTCTGCCATGACCCGGCAGCCGGGCAAGCGTGGACATCTAGCTGGGTGATTTTGACAAAGGATGGCAAAAAGTCCTTCTCCTCGGGTGAATTCGCTCGCCGGCTTCACCGCCGCCTGCCTGCTTTGAAAGGTCCTGTCATGCCGGCCGATACCGCGGCGCCGTCCAGCCTAGCCTTGGGACGCGCTTCATTGATCATCGTCACCGTTGCCGCGGCTTTGGGCAGCCTGATGCAGGCTTTGGACAGCACAATCGCCAATGTGGCGTTGCCTTATATGCAGGGCAGCATGGCGGCCAGCCAGGAGGAGATCAACTGGGTGTTGACGAGCTATATCGTCTCGGCCGCCATTATGACGGCGCCGACCGGCTTCCTGGCGGCGCGCTTTGGCCGGACCCGGCTCTTCGTCACCTCGGTGCTCGGCTTCACCGGCGCTTCTATTCTGTGCGGGGCGGCGCAGTCTTTGGACCAGATCGTGCTCGCCCGGATCCTACAGGGCCTGTTTGGGGCGGCCCTAGTCCCGCTTTCACAATCGGTGCTGTTTGACCTGTACCCGGCCGAACGCCGGGGGCCGGCAATGGCGTTATGGGGGATGGGCGTGCAGGTCGGGCCGATCCTTGGCCCGATCCTTGGCGGCTGGCTGACGGAGCATTATAGCTGGCGCTGGGTGTTTTACGTCAACGTCCCATTTGGCCTGCTATCGGCAATCGGACTTGGGCTGTTCATGAAGGACCCGCCGGTCACCACGAAACCGCAGCTTGCCTGGGTTGGGTTTGCGGCCCTTAGTATCGCCGTGGGCGCGCTGCAGATTTTGCTTGATCGCGGCGAGCAGATGGATTGGTTCAACTCGCCGGAAATCATCATTGAAGCCTGCATCGCCGGCCTCGCCTTTTATATTTTTCTGGTGCATACCTTTCTGTCACCGGCGCCGTTTCTATCGCCGAAAATGTTCACCGATTTGAATTTCGTCATCGGGCTGATCTTCATTTTCATCATCGGCGTCATTCTGTTCGCGACATTGGCGCTGCTTGCCCCATTTTTACAGATTTTGCTGAACTATCCGGTGGTCACGGCCGGCGTGGTGCTGGCGCCGCGCGGGGTCGGGACGATGCTTTCAATGGCTGTCGCCGGCCGTCTATATGCGCGCTTCGGAGCGCGGCCGCTGGTGGCTGCCGGTTTGGTGTGCAGCGCCTACGCCTTGTACGAAATGACCCAGTGGAATTTGAATATTTCCGAGACGCCGATCATCGTGACCGGTGTCGTTCAGGGCTTCGCCATCGGCCTTATTTTCGTGCCCCTCTCCACGGTCATGTTTGCGACGCTGGCTCCCAAGGCGCGAACTGAGGCCGCCGGCGTTTTTGCCTTGGTCCGCAACCTTGGCAGCGCCATCGGCATTTCGGTCACCGGGGCGCTGCTGACGACCAACACGCAGGTGAACCACGAACAGATCGGCGCCGCGGTCTCGGCATTCAACCGCGCCCTGCAAACCGGCGCTGCCGCCGCTTTTTGGAACCCGCGCTTCCTTGCCGGCGCCGAAGCCTTGAATGCGGAGGTGACACGGCAGGCGAGCTTCATCGCCTATATCGACGATTTCAAGCTGATGCTAATTCTCTCCCTTGCCGCCTTCCCGCTTTGTCTCATATTGCGGCCGGCAAAGACGGCGCCGCCCGGTCAGATTTCCGTGCCCGCCACGGGGCGCTGACCGCTGACAGTTTTTTTAGAGCTTGGCGTGTCTAACGAGTCCGCTTCGCATAGCGGTAAAACTTCCCACAGCTTAATTTTCTAACAGATACTCCGTTCGCGCGATCGGCTTGGTTGTAGACCCAAAGAGCGGCCCCACATCGCTGGCAGAGCATTCCAGAGGATATGATGGCCAAGAAACCCGCGAGCTTAAAAGTGAATCCCGCTGCGCAGATGGACGAGGGCACGGTACAACGCGGCCCCGGCGGAGAGACGCATCAGATTGCGAAAGGCGATGTGCCGGTGCTCACCACGGCGCAGGGCATCCCCGTGTTTGATGATCAGAACGCGCTGAAGATCGGTCCGCGCGGGCCGGTCCTGCTTGAGGATTTCGCGCTCCGCGAGAAGATTTTCCATTTCGATCACGAACGGATCCCAGAACGGGTCGTTCATGCCCGCGGTTTCGGCGCGCATGGTTTTTTCGAGATGACGGACGACACGCTGGCAAAACTATCGACCGCCGATGTTTTTCAGCGTCCCGGCGAGCAGACGCCTGCCTTCGTCCGCTTCTCCACCGTCGCCGGCAATAAAGGCTCGCCCGATGTCGCCCGCGACGTGCGCGGCTTTGCCGTGAAAATCTATTCCCAGCAGGGCAATTGGGATATTGTCGGCAACAATATTCCGGTGTTCTTTATTCAGGATGCGATCAAATTTCCCGATCTGATCCATGCCGCAAAGCAAGAGCCCGATCGCGGCTTTCCGCAGGCGCAAACCGCGCATGATAATTTCTGGGATTTCATTTCGCTCTCCCCGGAATCGATGCATATGGCGATGTGGATCATGTCCGACCGCACGCTGCCCCGCAGCTTCCGTTTCATGGAAGGGTTCGGCGTTCATACCTTCCGGCTGATCGATGCGGCAGGTAAAACGACCTTCGTCAAATTTCATTGGAAGCCAAAGCTCGGTCTGCAATCGGTTGTGTGGAACGAAGCGGTAAAACTGAATGGCGCGGATCCGGACTACCATCGCCGTGATCTTTGGGATGCGATTACCACCGGAAATTTCCCCGAATGGGAATTCGGCGTGCAGTTGTTTGACGAGGAATTTATCAACAGCTTCGATTTCGACGTGCTGGATGCTACGAAACTCATACCCGAGGAACTGGTGCCGATAAAAATCGTCGGCCGTTTGGTGTTGAACCGTGTGGTCGATAATTTCTTTGCTGAGACCGAGCAGGTTGCCTTTTCCACCGGCAATGTACCGCCTGGCATCGGCTTCACCAACGATCCGTTGTTGCAGGGGCGCAACTTCTCCTATCTCGATACGCAGCTCAAGCGCCTCGGCAGCACCAACTTCACGCATCTGCCGATCAACGCGCCGAAATGCCCGTTCCATACTTTCCAGCAGGACGGCCACATGGCGATGGTCAACCCGAAGGGCCGAGCCAATTACGAGCCGAATTCATGGGGTCCGGAAATCGGCGGCCCGCGTGAGTCTCCGACCCTTGGCTATAAACCGGCGCAGGAGCATATCTCCGGCGACAAGCTACAAGCCAGAGGCGAATTGTTTGCTGATCACTATAGCCAGGCGATCCAGTTTTACGCCAGCCAGACGCCATTTGAGCAAGTCCATATCAAGGACGCGCTGGTGTTCGAGTTGAGCAAGGTAGAGACTCCGGCTATTCGGACCCGCATGGTCTCGCATCTGCTCAACATCGACGATGCTTTGGCGCAGCAGGTGGCGGACGGTCTTGGTCTGCCAGAAATGCCCGCGCCTGCGACGCCGGCGCGGGCGATCATCAAGGATCTGCCAGCATCAAAAGCGCTATCGATCATCGCGAATGGACCGAAAAGCTTCAAGGGCCGTAAGCTTGGCATCTTGGTGACGGACGGCGTTGACATGGCATTGCTTGCTGCATTGCAGGAGGCTGTCACGACGGCCGGCGGCGTGTTCGAACTGATCGCGCCCAAAGTCGGCGGTGTGGTCTGCAGCGACGGTATGCTGATCCCGGCCAAGCAGAAGGTGAATGGCGGCCCGTCTGTTCTGTACGATGCAGTCGCCGTAATCCCCTCGGCAGAAGGAGCGGCTTTGCTGGCACAGGAGGCGACGGCGAAGGATTTCGTGAATGATGCCTTCGCCCACGCCAAATTCATCGCCTACGGTCCGGACGCTACGGCGCTGTTTGAGAAAGCCAATCTCACGGCAGATATGGACGGCGGTTTTGTTGCGTTGAAGAAACTTGCCGATGCCAAGGCGTTTATTAAACTTTGCGGTGAACTGCGCTTCTGGGCACGCGAGGCGAAGGTTCATTCTGTTTAGGATTGGGCTATAAACCATGCCGAAAACAAAAGGCTCCGAGCCAACACCGGGTGACGCCGTCTCGTGGGACTCGAGCGGCGGTCACTCGGAGGGCAAGGTGGTCAGGAAGGTTACAAGCCCCACGCATATTAGGAAGCGTAAAATTGCTGCATCGCAAGATGCTCCGCAATTTATCGTAAAAAGCGAAAAATCTGGAAGGATTGCAGCGCATAAGGCTGGCGCTCTCAAAAGGCGTTAACCAAGGCTTCAACTTCGAGGGTCTAATGCCGTGCAATTCGCTGGGCGCTGCGTCGCGCCCGGAAGGCTTCTCAGCCAAAAATTTCTGTCATAGTCTCGCTTCCCTCTGAAGGAGACGGCCGTGCCACAAAAGAACGTTCTTCAACTTCAATCGCAGCCGGCTGAAAACCCGGCACTCCCGCTGCGCAGCCGCAACTGGATTGAGCGGCTTTGGTCGACGATTGCCGAGCGGGGCCGAAAATTCGCAAAAATACCCGGCGGCGATATCGACCGGGTGAAGCGCGCCGAGCTTTTGACCCAGGCTCTGCTTTCGGAGCGTGGCGAGGCTTCCGGGGCCGCGGTTTCGCGGGAGTTGTTGCACGTATTGCGCGGGCTTGGCGTTGATGAGCGGCTGCAATATTTCTTGTTCCTGGCGGAAGCGTTCCATCCGGATTCCGGCAGACTCGCAGCTGCCGCCACGGCCTATCTGGCTGATCAGACCGCGATGTCGGCGGCGATGCTGTTCGACGCTGCCGAGCCGCCGCGCCAGGAAGTGCTGCGGCGCATCAACATGGCGCAAGGCGGCACCGCGCTGCTGGTGCATTTGCGCAAGCAATTGCAGGCCTTTCTGGGCGATCATCCGGTGCTCGGATTGCTGGACGCCGATCTGCGGCATTTATTTTCCTCCTGGTTCAATCGCGGCTTTCTGGAACTGCGCCGGATTGACTGGCAAACCTCCGCCGCCATTTTGGAAAAACTCATCGCCTATGAGGCGGTGCATGAAATTCAAGGCTGGGAAGATTTGCGCCGGCGCCTGGCGGAGGATCGCCGCTGCTTTGCATTTTTTCATCCGGCATTGCCGGGTGAACCATTGATTTTTGTTGAGGTTGCCCTGGTCAACGGACTGGCTGGGTCCGTTCAAAATCTCCTGGAGCGGGACAAGGATGAGGCCGCGCAGGGCGCACGCGCCGCGGCGGCTAATAGCGCAATTTTCTATTCGATTTCCAATTGTCAGGATGGTCTGCGCGGCATTTCTTTTGGAAATTTTCTGATCAAGCAGGTGGTCGAGGAATTGCGAGAGGAATTGCCGGGCATCAAGCAATTCGCGACACTTTCGCCGGTGCCCGGGCTGCGCCATTGGCTGTCCGGGCATTTGGAAAAACTTGAGCTACCGCCGGTTAAAATCAGCAATGCGGAGCGTGATGCGTTGCTTGAGGCCGCCGGTGTTTCGCCGAACCCTGAGGCTGAAAGCGAACTCGCTGCGGCTTTGGTGGCATTGCTCGCCAAGGAATCCTGGCCAAAAATACCCGCACTTGCGGATGCGCTGAAGCCGGTGATGTTGCGGCTAACCGCATTCTACCTGACTCAGTCCGCGGCGCTGAATTTCCGCATCGACCCGGTGGCCCGCTTTCACCTCGGCAATGGCGCAAGATTGGAGCGCATTAACTGGCTTGCCAACGGCAACAGGGCCGGGTTTCGAGAATCCTACGGGATCATGGTGAATTACCTGTACGACCCCGCAATGATCGAGGCCAATCACGAAGCGTTCGTGTGCGGCGGCGCCGTCGCGCATTCCGCCGCCGTAGAGGAACTCATGCAGCAGCCGCGTCAGAATCTGCTCCGCCGTCTTGCCGCCGAAGGCATTCACCGATGACCCGCTGAGGTTTAAATTACAGCGCCTGAAAATACCGCGAAACAAATAAAAAAGACCACGCCAAGAGGAAACAATAATGAAAACCATCTCCGATTCCGCCGGCCTTGGAATGCATGCGCGTTCCGGCCGCACGCCCCTTAATCGCCAGCAGATCACCGGGTTCTGGGGCTCTTGGTTCGGCTGGATGCTGGATGGCATGGATAGTTTTATCTATGCGCTGGTGCTCGCACCGGCGTTGACGGAGCTGCTGCCGCGTTCAGGCATTCAGGCAACGCCGGCGCATGTCGGTCTCTACGGCTCGATCCTGTTCGCGATGTTCCTGGTCGGCTGGGGTCTGTCCTTCATCTGGGGGCCGATTGCCGACCGGTTTGGGCGCAAAAATACGCTGGCCGCCACCATCATGCTCTACGCCGTGTTCACCGGACTTGCCGCCATCTCGCATAATGTCTGGGAGCTGGCGATTTTCCGCTTGATCGCCGGTATCGGCATCGGCGGCGAATGGGCCATGGCGGGCACCTATATTGCCGAAAGCTGGCCCGAGGACCGCCGCAAGATGGGCGCAGGCTATTTGCAGACCGGGTATTATGCCGGCTTCTTCGTTGCCGCCGCCTTGAATTATACCGTCGGCTTGCATTTTGGCTGGCGGGCGATGTTCCTCTGCGGCATGGCACCGGTGATTATTTCCATTCTCATCCTGGTCGGCGTGAAGGAAACGGCGAAGTGGGAACGCAAGCGCAGCGCGGTGGTAACCCATCCGCTGGCACGGATTTTCTCGGCCCCCTATCGCAAGCAAACGCTGACGATGTCGGCTTTGCTGACGGTTGCCATCATCGGGCTCTGGGCCGGTGCCGTCTATGAACCGACGGCGCTGATCCAGCTGGCCAAAAAAGCCGGGATGAGCGTGCCTCAGGCAATCCACACCGCATCTTTCGGGACGGCGGTGCTCTCCATCGGCACCATCATCGGCTGTCTGGTGTTGCCGATGCTGGCCGAGGCAATCGGCCGCCGCTCGACTCTCGCACTGTATTTTGGGCTGATGTTCTTCTCGATCATCGCCGCGTTCGGCTGGGCATTCTATTTGCCATCCGGAGCCGCATTGCCGGTCTTCCTGGCAGCGCTCTTCTTCCTTGGCTTCGGGGGTGCGAATTTCGCAATGTTCAGTCTGTGGCTGCCAGAGCTTTTCCCAACCGAGATCCGCGCCACGGCCTTCGCCTTTTGTACGTCGATCGGCCGGCTGATCGGCGCCGGGGTGAACTTCATCATCGGCGCCGCCGTGCTGCATATGGGCACGGTCGGAACCCCGGTCGCCTTTACCGCAATCGCCTTTGCGCTTGGCCTATTGATCATCCCGTTTGGCCGTGAGACGACCGGCGAAATGCTTCCGGAGTAGAAAGAATTTGTCTTCCCCAAATGCCCCAACAGGCGCGCTCGCGGGTCTGAAAATTTTCGATCTCACCCGCGTGCTGGCTGGCCCGACCTGCGTGCAGATGCTGGCCGACCTCGGCGCCGAGGTAATCAAGATCGAGAAACCGGAGGCCGGGGATGACACGCGCGGCTTTACCCCGCCGGTGATGCCCGGCACCACCGAAAGCGCCTATTTCGCCGGCGCCAACCGCAATAAGCAATCGCTGACGCTGGATATTTCCAAGCCTGAAGGACAGCAGCTTGCTTTGCGTTTGATCGCGCAATGCGACATTCTGGTGGAGAATTTCAAATTCGGCACCTTGGAGCGCTACGGACTCAGCTACGCCCAACTGCGCGAGAAATTCCCGGGCCTGATTTATTGCTCGATCACCGGCTTTGGCCAGACTGGACCCTACGCGGCGCGGCCAGGCTATGACGCCGTGATCCAGGCGATGGGCGGGGTGATGAGCCTGACCGGCGAGCCGGACGGGTTGCCGCAACGCGTCGGCGTGCCGGTGGGGGATTTGTTCGGCGGCCTCTACGCCTGCATCGGCGTGCTGGCCGCACTGCGCCACAAGGAACAAACCGGCATGGGTCAGCAGGTGGATATTTCTCTGCTCGACGCCAGCGTGGCCTGGCTTGCGAACCAGGGCATGAATTATCTGGCAACTGGCCTGAACCCGGTCCGGCTGGGCAACGCACATCCGAACATCGTCCCCTATCAGGTTTTCGCGACCGAAGATGGCGCAATCGTGCTCTCGATCGCCAATGACGGGTCGTTCAAGCGGTTTTGCGAGCAATTTGGTTTGGCCGAGCTGGCGGCTGACCCGCGCTTCGTGACCAACGCGGCGCGGGTAGAAAACCGCGTGTTTCTGCTCGAACGCATGTCGGAAATTCTGCAGCAGCATCCAACCGCCTGGTGGGTGGAACAATTGGAACTGCATAAAATTGCCAATGGACCGATTCATCGGCTTTCCGACGTTTTCGCGGACCCGCAGGTCATCGCACGCGGCGACGTCATTGAAATGACCGCTGCGAACGGCTCGCCGATGAAGCTGATCGCAAATCCGGTGCGGCTTTCCGAAACTCCTGCAACCTACCGGATCGCGCCGCCGGCGCTCGGCCAGCACAGCGCGGAGCTTCTGCAAGGCTGGCTCGGGCTGGACGAAGCGGAGATCAAGAAGCTGCGCGCCGACGGGATCGTTTAAAGCCGCTCAAACATCGGAACAGCGGGGTATCAGCGCAATCATTGCTATGATGGCAGCGATTCCCTATCCAGGATCGAAGGCATAATGCGATAAACGGAGGGGTCTAATGATGAGTCGCAAGGGAAGTTTGCCGCGATGATTGCGGCAGCCAAGACTGAAACCCCGGCGACGCGCCTCGACCTCGCGAGCGACGCAATGGCTGAAAATCCCTGGCCGCAGCTGCACCAGCTTCGCGAACAGGGCCCGGTGGTCTGGCACGAAACCCTGAACCGCTGGCTGATCACGACCGATCACGATACCCGCAAAATGCTCATCGATTTCGGCCGATTCACAGTCGAGGGCACCTCGGTGGAAGATTTGTTCGGCTCCGATGCGTTCATCTCGATGGATGACCGCAAGCGGCATGACCAGCTGCGCAATGTCTGGGCGGATGCCTTCCGCGCCCGCGGGCTGGCTGCATTGCAGCCGCAGGTTCAGGCGATTGTTGCGCGCTTGATGGCGCTGGTGGTGGAACGCCTGCGCGATGGCGAGACCGCTGACCTATCAGCCGGCGTCTGCCGGCCCTTGCCGACCATGGTGATTGCGCTGCTGATGGGGATTCCAGAAGAGGCCATCCCGGATATCGTGCGCTGGAGCGACGCAATGGCGGCGCCCGTCACCTATCTCGCTGAGGCGCAGGCAATCGCCGTGCGCTCGACGCGTGAGGCGGCAAAATCCGGCCTCGCCGCCTATCTCCAAAGCCTCATCACCGCACGGCGAAAGCAGGCGGGCGACGATCTCGTCAGCACGCTGGTGCATTCCGAGCCTGGGCGGCAGCTCTCCGACCCACAGATGGTGCAAAACCTGCGGCAATTGCTGTTCGCCGGCAACGAGACGACCGCGAAATTTCTGGCGCAGATTTTTGTGGTCTATGGCGAGCGGCCGGAAATACGCCGGGTGCTGGCAGCGGATAGATCGCTGATCACCGCCGCCAATGACGAGGTCATGCGCTGGCAGCCGACGGTCGGGACCGTTGTGCGGCGGGTGCGCGGCGGCCCGATCGAGGTCGGCGGCGTGGTACTTGCGGAGGGCGACGACATTACCTGTCTCATCGGCAGCGCCAACCGCGACCCGACGCGCTACGCGGACCCCGATACTTACGACCTGCACCGGCCGCCGCAGCCCAATCTTGGATTTGGCGTCGGATTTCACAATTGCCTCGGCTCGATGCTGGCCAAGATGGAAGCGGAGCTGGCGATAGGCGCGCTGCTGGACGCGGTGCCTGAATTTACGGTCGCGGCGCCTTACCGATACTCCTCGCTGTCCCTGCGCGGTCCGTTGCCGGTCATGGTCGCGCGCGACCACGGCTGAAAAGCGCCGCTGCTCTCAAAGGGTTTTTAAATTTTGGCCTATAAAATAAAACTCAGGGATGAGGCGCCGCCGGTCAGCATCGAGGCCTGGCGCCGGCTGGCGCGCCGGCGCCTCCCGGATCTGGCGTGGAACTACCTTGAAGGCGGCGCCGATGATGGCGTGACCCTGGCGGAGAATATTTCAGGCTTCCGGCGCTGGCGGCTGCGGCAACGGTGCCTGACCGGCATCACCAGCCCTGACCTCTCCACGATAATGGCGAAAGACAAGGTCGCCATTCCGGTGGCGCTGGCGCCCACCGGCGCGGCCGGCCTCAGCCATTGGACCGGCGATGTGGCGGCAAGCCAGGCGGCCGAGCGCGCCGGAACGCGCGCGGTGCTCAGCACGGCCTCCAGCTACACCCTGGAGGAAGTCGCCGAGGCGACGGCGCAAAACCATTGGTTTCAGCTCTATCCCTTCGCCAACCGGGCAAAAGTCGGCGCACTTATGGCCCGCGCCCGGTCAGCCGGATACACGGCCATGTTCGTGACCGTGGATGTCCCGGTGCTGGGCAATCGCGAAAGCGAGCGGACCGCCGGGATGACCCATCCCTGGACGCTGACGCCGCCGCGGCTGTTGAACATGGCAAGCCGTCCGCGCTGGCTGCTGGCAGCAATGCGGCGCCGCCGGCTGGCCGCCATCCATTATCTCGAACGCAATGCCGACCCAGAGGGCACGTCTCTGCTCAGCAGCATTCGCGGCGCGATCCAGGGCGCCGGCAATGATGCCATCGCCTCCGCCGAGAACCAAGCGCGGCTGATGCAAGGCGATCTGCATTGGAAGGACCTTGCCTGGATGCGCGGGCAATGGCCGGGGCCGCTTTACGTCAAAGGCGTGCTCGATGCCGAGGATGCTGAATACGCGGTCGACAAAATAGGCGTCGACGGCGTCGTGGTCTCCAACCATGGCGGCCGCCAGCTCGACCGCACATTGGCGTCGATTGACGCGCTGCCGGCGATCGTCGATCGCATCGGCAACCGCGCCGAGGTCTATCTCGATGGCGGCGTGCGGCGCGGAACCGATGTCATCACCGCCTTGTGCTTGGGCGCCACCGGCGTGTTTATCGGCCGGCCGTATCTATATGGTCTCGCCGTACAGGGCGGCGTTGGGGTCGCCGCGATCCTGGAGATTTTCCGCGGTGAAATGGAACGCGCTTTGGTATTAATGGGCTGTCCAAGTGTTGCGGCGCTTGACCGCAGCTGGCTTATACCCGGACAAAATAGTTAAAAGACGGAGGACAATATGCCACGCTGGCTGAAACGCCCGGAGGGCTCGAACTGGGGAGAATTTGGCGACGACGACCAGGTCGGGCGCATGAACTTGATCACCCCCGAACGCCGGCTGCGCGCCATCGCGCAAGCCCGCGAAGGCCATGTTTTTCTGCTCGGCCTGCCACTCGATTATCCAAAGGCGCAGATTTTTCCTGGGCGTTTCCCGCCGGTGCTGGCGCCGACAATGGCCGGCGAGGGAATCCCCATGTATGATTGGGAAATAAAAGGCGCCACCGACGTGGTGAATGACGACCGCGTGACCATGGACCTGCAATACAGCTCACAATGGGACGGCTTCAGCCATTACGGCGCATGTTTCGACGCGGATAACGACGGCGTTGCCGAACATGTGTTCTACAACGGCTATCGCTCCGATACCGATTTCGTGCAGCCGGCCGAAGGTGTTGCGCCGCATGCGAAAGCGCTCGGCATCGAAAACCTCGCCCGCACCTGCGTGCAGGGCCGGGGCGTCCTGGTGGACGTGCGCGACCTGGCCAGCCTGCCGAACGGCCGGATCGGATTTAAAAGCCTGATGACCGCCATTGAGGCGCAGGGCGCCACTGTGGAGGAAGGCGATTTTCTGTGCCTCTACACCGGCTACGGCGACCTGATCATGCAGGGAGGCGCCAATCTCGACCGCAAGGCGCTGAACGCCTGCCCCGGACTGGACGGCAGCGATAAGGCGCTGCTCGACTGGATCGATACATCGGGTCTCGCCGCAATCTGCGCCGATAATCCGATGGTCGAGAAAATCGAAGGGATCGAGCGCTGCGCCGATGCGGCGATGCTGCCCGTGCACGAACACTGCCTGGTGAAACTCGGAATCCATCTCGGCGAATTCTGGTGGTTCGGCGGCATCGCCCCCTGGCTGGCCGCCCATAAGCGCGCGCATTTCCTGCTAACGGCGCCGCCGCTGAACTTGCCAGGCGCGGTCGGATCGCCAGCGACTCCCGTCGGCACAGTTTAGAAAGCAAGCAGCCGCTTTTTTGAAAAAAAGCGGCTGGGCGCGCCCGGCGCAAAAAACTTTTGCCAATCTGGTGCCGGGATCGTCGAAAACCCCAGGCCCAAAATAAAAAAAGTCTTTTTGCTTCTTTTTCTTCAGAAAAAGAAGTGCTTCGCTTGCCGTAAAAAGGAGGCTCCGTGGATCTCAGGCATATGCGGCATTTCGTGGCGGTCGCTGAAGAGCTGCATTTCGGCAAGGCGGCGTTGCGGCTGAACATGGCGCAACCGCCGCTCAGCCAGTCGATCCGCCGGCTTGAGCTCGATCTGGGCATTGAGCT
>JAMFSE010000081.1 GCA_026225115.1 Rhodovastum atsumiense | reverse complement strand
GAAGAAAAAGAAGCAAAAAGACTTCTTTACTCTGAGTCATGGGCTGTGGCCGAGCCAACGCCCATGGCTCAGAGTAAAAAGAGTTTTTTGGTTCTTTTTTTTCAAAAAAGAACCGCTTTCTTGCCTTGATTGCCAGCTTGCCCAGGGCTCGGTAAAAGGCCGGTAAGGCGTTTTTTCCTAGGGGTCGGCCAGAGAATGAAGATTCTTGTCACGGGTGGGTGCGGTTTTATTGGCTCCGCCGTGATCCGTCATGCGATTGGCGCGACCGGACATGAGATCCTCAATATCGACAAAATGACTTATGCGGCTTCCGAGGCGGCGCTGGATGCGGCGAACGGCCATGGTCGGCACCGGCTGGTCAAGGCTGATATTTGCGACGCGGCCGCGATGC
Organism: Rhodovastum atsumiense; assembly: GCA_026225115.1. GTDB lineage: Bacteria > Pseudomonadota > Alphaproteobacteria > Acetobacterales > Acetobacteraceae > Acidocella > Acidocella atsumiense_A. The sequence continues at coordinate 5,618 of JAMFSE010000081.1, read as the reverse complement.
GCGATTGTCTGCAAAGCTTTCAGCCGGATGCGGTGATGCATCTGGCGGCCGAGAGCCATGTTGATCGCTCGATCGACGGGCCGGCGGCGTTTATTGAGACCAATATTGTCGGGACCTTCACGCTGCTGGAGGCGGCGAAGGATTATTTTTCGACACTAGATCCGGATCGCAAGCAGCGGTTTCGCTTTCACCATATTTCGACGGATGAGGTTTTCGGGGCGCTGGAAGATAACGATCCACCGTTCTGCGAGACCACTGCTTATGATCCTCGCAGCCCGTATTCGGCCAGCAAGGCGGCCTCGGACCATCTGGCGAGGGCCTGGTTTCACACCTATGGCCTGCCCGTGATTGTCTCCAACACCACCAATAATTATGGCCCGTGGCAGTTTCCGGAAAAGTTGATTCCGCTGGTGCTGTTGAACGCGATCGAGGAAAAGCCGCTGCCGGTCTATGGCGATGGCAAAAACACGCGCGACTGGCTGTATGTTGAGGATCATGCGCAGGCGTTGCTGAAGGTTGTGGAAACCGGCACGCCTGGCGAAACCTATTGCATTGGCGCCAAACAACCGCGGCGGAATATCGATGTCGTGAAAACCATTTGCGCGCTGGTCGATGCACGGCTGCCGAGCACCAGCGGGGCGCGTGAGCGGCTGATCACCTTTGTTAAGGATCGGCCGGGTCATGATCACCGTTACGAAATCGACCCGAAGAACGCCGAGCGGGCGCTGGACTGGACGGCGGCGCATGATTTTGAGCGCGGGTTGGCGGCGACGATCGACTGGTATCTCAATCACGAGGGCTGGTGGCGGCAAATCCGCAGCGGTAAATATCAGGGCCAGCGGTTGGGAGCAGCTTCGTGATCAAAAAAGGCATCATTCTGGCAGGCGGTTCCGGCACGCGGCTGCATCCGACCACTTTGGCGACTTCGAAGCAATTACTGCCGGTTTTCGACAAGCCGATGATTTATTATTCGCTGTCGACACTGCTGCTGGCCGGGATACGGCAGATCCTCATCATCTCGACGCCAGCGGACTTGCCGCAATACCGGCGGTTGTTTCATGACGGCTCGCATCTCGGCATCACCATCAGCTATGCGGAGCAGCCGACGCCGGATGGTCTGGCGCAGGCTTTTCTGATCGGCGAGACCTGGATCGCGGGCGAAGCCTGTGCGCTGGTGCTTGGCGACAACTTCATCCATGGCGACCATCTTTCGACATTGCTGAGTGCTGCCGCATCCCGCCCTGAAGGTGCCACGGTGTTTGCCTATCAGGTCCGCGACGCTGAACGTTACGGAGTTGTTTCATTCAATGCCGACGGCAAGGCAATTCGCATTATCGAAAAGCCGGTCCGGCCCGAATCGGCCTGGGCGGTTACCGGCCTGTATTTTTACGATGCCCGCGTCACCGAACTCGCCAAAACCATCAAGCCGTCGGCACGCGGCGAGCTGGAAATTACCGATCTCAACCAGCTTTATCTCGTCGAAGGTACGCTGCATGTGGAGAAGCTCGGCCGCGGCACCGCCTGGCTGGATGCCGGCACGCCGGATTCGCTGCTGCAGGCCGCAACCTTCGTGCAGACCATTCAGACGCGGCAGGGCAATCTGGTGGGATGCCCGGAAGAGGTTGCGTACCGGATGGGATTTATCGATGCGGCGATGTTGCGGGAGAACGCCAAGGCAATTGGCAAAACTGAGCTTGGGCGGATTCTGACCGAGATTGCCGACGGATTGCATCCGTAATGAAAATAGAGCCGCTGACGATTCCGGAAGTTTTGCTGATCACGCCGCCGCGTTTTACCGATTCGCGCGGGTTTTTCTCCGAGACCTGGGTTGAGTCCAAGCTGGCGGCGAACGGTTTTTCGCACCGTTTTGTTCAGGATAATCACAGTCTGTCGACGGAAGCCGGCACGATCCGCGGGCTGCATTGTCAGATTGCACCGAGCGTTCAGGGCAAGCTGGTGCGGGTTGTTCGCGGCTCGGTTTTGGATATTGCGGTCGATATACGGCACGGTTCCCCGAGTTTCGGCAAGCATGTGGCAGTGACGCTGAGTGCTGCGAACTGGGTGCAGCTTTGGATTCCCGGCGGCTTTCTGCATGGGTTTTGCACGTTGGAGCCGGAAACCGAGGTGATCTACAAGGTCACCGCCGATTACGACAAAGCCGCCGAACGGGCGGTGATCTGGAACGACCCCGATCTGGCGCTGCCATGGCCGGTGGCGCCGGGAAAAGAACTGCTTTCGGATAAGGACCGGGCAGTGCCGCGCCTTGCCGAATGCGACGAATGGTTTCGCTATTGACGGGACCGATCCTGATCACCGGAGGCTCCGGTCAATTGGGCCATGCGCTGGCAGAAGCGGCGCGTGAACGCAGGCTTGAATTTGTGGCGGTGAGCCGACCGGAATTTGATTTTGATTTAGGTGAGAGCATCGCTGCCTGCGTCGCCGCTGCAAATCCGTGCCTGGTTATCAATGCCGCCGCCTACACCGCGGTCGATGCGGCGGAATCCAATGCTGATGCTGCCGATCGCGCAAATCATACCGGCCCGGCTCGGCTTGGAGAGATTTGCGCCGCGGCCGGGATTCCCTTGATTCATGTTTCCACCGACTATGTCTTCGACGGTGATAAGGGCAGTCCCTATCTGGAGACCGACCCCACCCATCCGACCGGGGTTTACGGCGCCAGCAAACGCGCCGGCGAGATTGCGTTGCTGGCAACCGGCGCCAATGTGGTTATTCTGCGCACTGCCTGGCTGTATTCGGCGCATGGCAAGAATTTTGCGCGCACCATGCTGGGTGCGGCGCGCAAGACCAATGAAGTTCGCGTCGTCATGGACCAGAAGGGAACGCCGACCGCGGTGCCGGATTTGGCCGAAGCCATTCTGGATATCGCTGCATTGCTGGAGGATTGGCAACCGGCCTATCGCGGCGTCTTTCATGCGGCCAGCGCCGGGGAGACGAGCTGGCATGGATTTGCCGCGGCGATTTATGCGGCGGCGCAGCCTTTGGGTTTAAAGCCCCCTACGCTCACCGCTATTGCCACCAGGGATTGGCCGACGCCGGCGAAGCGCCCGGCGGATTCGCGGCTCGATTGCGGCAAGCTTGCTGCAACCTTCGGCGTCAGATTGCCGGAATGGCAGGTCTCGGTCGGGCCGGTTGTGCAACAGCTTCTTGCTTTGGACGGGGTCGGGTGACAGCGCCCACCATCATCATTCTGCTCTCTACCTTCAACGGCGAAACCTATCTCCAAAGCCAACTCGATAGCATTCGCGCTCAAAACCATTCCGACTGGAAGATTGCCTGGCGGGATGATGGCTCGACGGATAACTCGGTGGCGGTTGTTGAGGCTTTTGCATCGACCGTTGGACCGGGACTTTGCGTGAAATCGCCATCGTCGGGTCCGCATCTTGGCGCGGCTCCGAGTTTTCTGCAGCTGCTCTCGGAGAATTCCGACGGTTACGTCGCTTTCGCCGACCAGGATGACCGCTGGCTGCCGCAAAAACTGCAACGTGCGCTGGATCGCCTGGAGCGGAGCGGCGCGCCGGCGCTTTACTGCGCGCGGCAGTTTCTTACGGATGACGATTTCAGCCACCCGGTGCTGTCGATGAAATATACCGGCGTCCCTGGTTTTCCCGCCAGCCTGGCGCAGAATATTGCGACGGGAAATACCATCGTCATGAATCCGGCTGCCGCCGCGCTGGTGGCATCCATTCCGCCGGCGGTTGCATCGCCGCATGACTGGTGGAGTTACATTGTCGTTTCCGCCTGCGGTGGCCAGGTGATTTTCGATCCCGAGCCGGCGGTGCTGTATCGCCAGCATGCGAAAAATCTGATCGGCTCGCAGCTACCCACGATCAGCCGCGCGATTGCAGCACTGGAACGCGGGCCCGGGATTTATATGACGATGATGCGCCGGCATGTGGCGCAGCTTCATGCCTATAACGAGAGGCTCCCGGAGCAGGCACGCGCCGAGCTGGAATTGATACGGCGCGGATTGTCGGGCGGATTTTCCGAGCGGTTGGCGGCCTTGCGCTGCCCTGGGTTCGGGCGCGCTGCGGCGTTAGAGATGATGTTATTTCGGCTTTGGTTTCTGACGCATTAGGCGCAAACGCTTAGGGCAGATGTTTGGCGATGTAGGGCGGCAGGTGGAATGCCGCGGCGTGGATTTCCGGGGTCCAGTATTGGCTCAACCCGGTGATGCCGGCGGCCTCGGCGCGCGCGGCGATGGTGGCGGCCGGAAGTGCTGTAAGTGCCGGGTCTTTGCCGGCCCAGCCGAGCGTCATGTAGCCGCCGACATAGGTGGGGACGGCGGCGACATAGGCCGAGACATGGGAGAAGAATTTCTTCCGGCGCACTGAGGTTTCATACAGCTCATCGGCTTGCATGAAGGGCACGCCGCATTGGTTGACGATGACGCCTTGGGCTGAGAGGATGCGCGCCGCGTGTTGATAGAATTCATCGGTGAACAAAACTTCGCCGACCCCGATCGGGTCGGTCGAATCGACGATGATAACGTCGTAGGCGCCGTCAGGGGCTTTTTTGACGTAGTCGATGCCGTCGCCCACCAGCACTTCGGCGCGCGGGTCGGTCCAGGCGTTGCCGCCGATGCCGGGGAGGTACTCCTTAGAAAGGCGAATGACCTCGCCGTCGATCTCCGCCATCAGCGCGTGCTGGACGTTTTTATGCATCAGCACGTGCTTCAACACACCGCCGTCACCCGCGCCGATGATGAGCACGTTTTTGGCGTCGCCATGCGCCAGCAGCGGCACGTGAGTGAGCATTTCCTGGTAGACGAATTCATCCCGCTCGGTGATTTGCACGATGCCGTCGAGTGTCAGCACCCGGCCGTGACTTTCGGTCTCAAAAACCGCGATATCCTGGAATGGACTTTTGATCCGCGCGAGTTGGCGCGTGAAACGAAAGCGCTGGCCCCAATCCGGGTAAAGCGTCTCATTCAACCAGGTATCGGTCATGGCATGCTCCAAGCTGAAACATGGGCGCCGTAGCTGTGGCGCCCATGAACCAGAATAATAAAGTTTTTTTGCTTCTTTTTGTTCACAAAAAGAAGTGCTTGCTTCAGGTAACCAGCCCGCGGCGTTGCTCGTCGACTTCCACCGAGGTGGGGCCGAAGGCGGCTTGCAGGAATGGGATCACCTTATAGGGATCGCATTCGCCGCACATGAAGACGTCGAGCGCCGCGAAATTCCGCTCCGGCCAGGTGTGGATGGAGATGTGGCTTTCGGCCAGCACGACCACACCCGACACGCCGCCATTTGGTGAAAAATGGTGGAAGTGGCTGTGCAGAATCGTAGCGCCCGCGGCGATCGCGCCATCGCAGAGGGTTTTGTCGATCAGATCCGGGAGATCCAGCTTGGATGCGCCCCAGATGTCGATAAGCAGATGCATGCCGGCAAATTTCTGTCCGTCACGCTCGACGAAGTAATCCTTCGCCAATTCCGCGTGTGCAGTGGTAGCCAATTCTGCGTGAGCAGTAGCCAATTCGACGGAGACCGCCGTCGTCGTCTGGTTTTCGCTCGGAGTCTCCGAGACCATCCCCAGTCGGGCAAGTGCGTTCATTGCGAACCCCCTCAACTAGTAGACAGCCTGTAGGACACGGCACCGCG
>JAMFSE010000080.1 GCA_026225115.1 Rhodovastum atsumiense | reverse complement strand
CGCTGGCATTGCCGAGACCTTTGGCGTGCTTATCGGTGGCGGAATTGAGCAACAGCCGCGGATTTTGCGCCGACCAGGCCGCGAGCACCACGACGCTGGCTTCCTGGACCTGCTTTTGCTGCTTGTCATCGTAATATTCGACGCCGGTGATGCGCGTGCCGGCCTGGTTGGTGAGAACACGCGTCACCGTGGCGAAGGCGCGAACTTCGGCACCGGCCTTGCGCGCGTCCCCCAGATAGGTGATCTGCGGATTGGCCAGCGCGCCGATGGGACAGCCGACGTGGCACCAGCCGTCATAGAGACACGCAGGGCGTCCATTGAATTCCACCGAATTCATGCCGACCGGCGCCGGCACCATCGGAACGCCGGTGGCCTCAAAACCCTTCAGCCAGATTTCGCCGTTGCGAAAGGTCTTCATCGGCGGCATCGGGTAGGCTTCGCCGGGCGGCCGCCATTTTTCCTCCGCCTTGGCATCGCCGGAGACGCCGATTTCGCGCGCGACCTTGTCGTAGAATGGTGCGACATCCTGATAGGCAATCGGCCAGTCGTGCGCCCGATTGTGCTCGCTCTTGACCCGGAAATCGGTCGGCAGCAGCCGTGGAAAATTTGCATAATAATGCAACGCGGCGCCGCCGACGCCCCACCCGGCCTGGGCGGTGTAGCCCATCGGATTCTTGCCTTCGAGCAGAATGGGCGCGCCCGCAGGCTTGATGCGGCGGCCCCAAATCTCGGAGCTGATCAGATCGGAAAGATCCCAGTCCGGCCCGCTTTCCAGCAGCACGACCTTCTTGCCGGCTTTCGCCAGCACCGACGCATAGACCGAACCGGAGGCGCCCGCGCCGACGATGACGACGTCCACTTTCTCGTTCGTCATCTCACCACCTCTTTTCGGGGGGAATATGCGGCATATAGGGGATGCCGAGCTCTTCATAGCCTTCCATGGTTCCGTAGACGACATCGACGGCATCGGCGCGCAGCACCGCATAGACCAATGCGCCGGGCTTGCCGGTCCAGCCCTCGATCTTGTTTTGCCGCATCAGACCAACGAATTCGCGCTGATCGGCGGCCGAGGCTTGCGCGAAATCCTTGCCGAACATCTTGGCGCTTGCGCCATCCACCGTGGTGATTGCGGTGCGGTAGAACTCCGCGAACGGCGGACGGAAGTTGAAGATGCGGGCTTGCAGCAGGCATTCAGTTGCCGGTACCGAAAGCTGCTGATCGATGAAATGGGCTATTCCGGATTCGCGCGCCTGAGGCACCAGCGTCTCGCCGAGCGCCTCCAGCGTTTCGCCCTGATGGGCATCGAGCAGCCGGAAAGGAACGCCGCGTGCCCTGGCTTCCCCGGGCGCCATGATGATTTCGGCGCCACCTACCGTGAACGCCAGCGCCCCCAAGGTCGCGCCCTTCACAAAGCCGCGCCGGCCAATGTTCGCCATCGCCGTCCCCTCCCGGATTTTTTTGCTTCTTATTAGCAGTCGCGAAACCGTGCGGCATTCTGGGCAGCGCAGGCCTCAAGTCAAGCTTTCCGGCGCGCCGCCACCGTTGCGAAAATGACCAACTGCCCTGCGCAATAGAGCGATCGAACGGTCGAACCCCCTCGTCACGTTGAAGTGTTGGATTCATGCAGCCCGCTGGATTATGATGGTGCGTCATCCGCAATCCGGGACCGCCTCCATGCAGCAGCCATTCGACCGCGCCGCCGAAGATCTTGGCAACTCGATCCATTTCG
>JAMFSE010000079.1 GCA_026225115.1 Rhodovastum atsumiense | reverse complement strand
AGGAGCCCAGAATCGCCTCGGCAATCGAATAGGCGCCGTCGCCCATCGCGGCGCTGACCAGCCAGTAGGTCAGCAAAATAGTGCCGACGCCGAGCGCGCAGCCGGTGATCCGGTGCATGATCGAGGTCATTGAGGAGAGCTGAGGCTTGTAGGCGGAGCCGAGCATGAACGGTGAGATGGGACGGCGGACCAGCTTGCCCTCCGTATTGCGCCCGATCATCAGGGCTTCGCGGACATCCTTCATACGGCTGCAACACCTTTCACAAGGCCAACGGAGGCAATTAATGTTGCAGTTGCTTAGTACCCCCACTGTGCAGGGTCAACGCCTTCACGCAGCCTCCGGCAAGAGCCGCGATAAGGTCACGGTTCGCGAGGTGGAATCCTCCAAATCCAGGCTGGTCGGGACTTCGAATCTGGCGATCGCCGCAATTCCTTCGCGCGGGACATAGGCGCGGGCGGGATCGGCAATGATCACCGTAGCCGAGCTTGCGCAGGCGCGGAGCCAGGGCAGGATATGCCGCGTCATCGGCACCTCGTAACAGACATCGCCGCACAGGATGACGTCCCAGCGGCAAGGCTGACCCACGATATCGCCTTCGATTGCGCTAAGCCGGCAATCGTTGGCCTCGGCATTGAGCCGGATCGCCGCACAGGCTACCGGATCAATCTCCGCCGCATCGACGGTAGCGGCGCCAGCCAGGGCGCAGGCGATCCCCGCCAGCCCGCAACCGGCAGCAAAATCGAGCACCCGCTTGCCAGTCACCAAAGATGGGTCCTCGGTCACGTACCGCGCCAGCGCCTCGCTTCCCGGCCAGGCAAAGGCCCAGAACGGCGGCGCCACGTTGTGAATTTTTAGAAATTCCTCGCTGGCGCGCCAAAGCGGTGTGATTTCCGATGCCAGATAAAGCTTTATGCCCGGAACCAGCGCCGAGCGCCCCAATGCCGTGTGGCCGGTTACAAACGCCCGGCGATCGTCCGGCGAAGCCTCCAGGCGGGTAGCCCTAAGGTTCATTCGCCTGAATGGGTTTCTCCGCCGCCTTTTCGCCTTCAAGTGCTGCCACCCGAAGCGCCAGCGCCTCCGACTGTTCGCGGGCCCGGTGCGCCAGTTCCGCCATCGCCTCGAATTCCTCGCGCTTCACCAGGTCCAGCCGGCGCACCGCCTCATCCACCCGCGCCCGCACCAACGAGCTGAGCTCTTCCCGCAGCCCGGCAAACGCCGAAAGCGCGCCCCCCGCCACACCGGCGAGGTCATCGAAAAACTTGGGACGGTCGGACATGGCGGAGACCTTTCGTTAAGCGGTACCACCTCATATAAGGCCGCACATGATATTGGTCACGGGCGGCGCGGGATTTATCGGCTCCAATCTGCATGCGACACTCTGCGCCGCCGGCCGCGAGGTGGTGGTGGCCGACTGGCTGGGCGATACCGGCGCCGGCGCCCCCGGCAAATGGCGCAACCTTCGCCACCATGCCCCGCTGCAAATCATCGATCCCGACGAGATTGAGGATTTTCTGGCCAGCCATCCGCCGCTGGAAACCATCGTCCATCTCGGCGCGATCTCCGAGACCACCGCCACCGACGGTGATCTGGTCTGGGCCCGCAATGTCACCCTGAGCCAGATGCTCTGGTCCTGGTGCGCCAATCGCGGGGTTCGCTTCATCTATGCCTCCTCCGCCGCCACCTATGGCGACGGCGCGCAAGGTTTCGACGATGAATTCTCCACCACGGCACTACGCCGCTTGAAGCCGCTGAACCTGTATGGCTGGAGCAAGCACGCCTTCGACCTCTGGGTCGCCCATCAGGTGGAGACCAACTCCTATGCCCCGCCTGGCTGGGCCGGGATCAAATTCTTCAATGTCTATGGCCCCAACGAATACCATAAGGGCAAGATGGTCTCGGTGGTGAAGGTCAAGCATGACGAGGTGGCGGCCGGCGGCCCCGCCAGGCTGTTCCGCTCCACCGAGCCCGGCCTCAAAGATGGCGGCCAGGCGCGCGACTTCATCTATATCGACGACGTCATCGCGGTGCTGAAATTCCTGGTCGACGCGCCGGAATTGCACGGGTTGTACAATCTTGGCACCGGCATCGCGCGGTCCTATGCCGATCTGGCGCGCGCCGTCTGCGCCGCCAATAATTTGCCGGAACGCATCGAATATATCGACATGCCGGCGGCCTTGCGCGGCCAGTACCAGTCCTTTACCCAGGCGCCGATGCAGAAACTCTGGCAGGCCGGCTACAACGCGCCCTTCACCACCCTGGAAGATGGGGTGCGTGCCTATGTCCAGAATTACCTGACCCAGGCCGATCCTTATAGATGAGCCTTAAATGATGCTGGGGACCGCATCCACGGCGACGGCGTTTATGTGGCCGCATTTCAGCCCCGTGCTGGTGCGCTTCGGCCCCTTCGACATTCATTATTACGCGCTGGCCTATATCACCGCCCTGCTCATCGGCTGGCGCCTGGTCCGCTTACTCGCAGCTTTGCCGCCGGTGGCCGCAACCGGCGAGCAGGTGGATGATTTTCTTTCCTGGGCAACACTCGGCATCATCCTCGGCGGCCGCATCGGCTATGTAAGTTTCTACCAGCCTGGCTATTTCCTGACCCATCCCGCGCAGATCATCGCGGTCTGGGACGGCGGCATGAGCTTCCATGGCGGCTTCCTCGGCGTCACCATCGCCATCATCTGGTTCTGCCTCAAAAACCACATCAATGTGCTGCGCTTCGCCGACCGCATCGCTGTTGCCGTGCCCATCGGCTTGTTCCTCGGCCGCATCGCCAATTTCATCAACGGCGAGCTCTGGGGCCGCCCCGCCGCGGTCTGGTTTCCCTGGCCGGTCATCTACCCGCAATCGGGCACGCTGGACCCGCGCTACCCTTCCGAGCTGATCGAAGCCTCGCTTGAAGGGGTGGTGCTCTTCATCATCATGCTGGCGGCCTCCCGCTCGCTGAAACTGCGGCAATCCCCCGGCGGCCTCACCGGCCTGTTCGTCGCCGGCTATGGCATCGCCCGCATCACCGGCGAATGCTTTCGCGAACCGGACGCCTTCCTCGGCTTTCTCCCCTTCGGCACCACCATGGGCCAGCTGCTGTCCATCCCCATGGTTCTGGCCGGCATCGGCCTGATGGTCTGGGGCGCCCGGCACCGGGATGCCTGAGCGCTTCGAGCGTTGCGAACGCTTCGACCACTTCATGGCCCGCGCCAATGCCGAATATTACGCCACCCACGACCCCTACGCTGATTTCACCACCGCCCCGGAACTGACCCAGGTCTTCGGCGAAATCCTGGGCGCCTGGGCCCGCATCGTCCGGCAAATGCTGGGGTCGCCCGAAAACCTCATCCTCGCCGAAGCCGGACCCGGCCGCGGCGTGCTGATGGCCGACGCACTCCGCGTCTTCGGTCCGGCCCAGGTCCATTTCATCGAAACCTCCCCGCGGCTGCGGGCCGAGCAGGCCCTGCGCGTCCCAAACGCCATCTGGTGCGACTCGCTGGAGGCGGTGCCCGCCGGCCCGATGATCCTGATCGCCAACGAGTTTCTGGACGCGCTCCCGGTTCGCCAGTTCATCCGCCGATCCTCCGGCTGGATGGAGCGTTTTGTGGCCGATGGCGGATATGTCGAACAGGCAACCGAGTTTCCGCTGCCCGACGACCCTGAAAATTCAGTACGGGAAATTAACGAACCCGCCCTCGCCTTTGTCGAGCAGCTCGCCCGCCGCGGCGCCATAGCCCTGCTGATCGATTACGGCCCGCTGGCCAGCGCCCCGGGGTCCAGCGTGCAGGCCATCGCTCAAGGTAAATATGCCAACCCGCTGGAGAATCCCGGCAGCGCCGACCTTACCGCCCATGTCGATTTCGCCAACCTGGCCGCGGCTGCGACCGGCGCCGGCGCCGATTGCCAAGGCCCGGTCAAGCAAAACGCCTTCCTCACCGCCCTCGGCCTGCCCCAACGCACCGACATGCTGGCGCGGAAGTCTCCCGAAATGGCCGAAAACCTGCGCCTCGCCGCCCGCCGCCTGACCGCGCCCGAAGCCATGGGCAGCCTGTTCAAAGCAATGGCAATATGCCCTAAGGGGTTTCCGCCTTTGCCTGGATTTGAAACGTTATGAGTTTGCAACCTTTGACCGGGGCTCTTCCGGCGCAGCACGGATTTTTCACCCGCAACGGCGGCGTCTCCGGCGGCCTCTATGCCAGCCTCAATTGCAGCATCTCCGGCGCCGACGCCCCTGAAAACGTCGAGCAAAACCTGACGCTGGTCGCGCAGGCGATGGGGGTGGCACGGAAAAGCCTGCTCGGCCTGAAACAGGTTCACGAGGCAACCGTCCATTGGGTGACCACCCCATGGGTCCCAGACGACCGGCCGGCAGCCGATGCGATAATCACGTCGCGCCGCGACCTCGCCATCAGCATCGTCACCGCCGATTGCGCGCCCGTGCTGTTCTCTGACGACACCGGTACCTGCGTCGGCGCCGCCCATGCCGGCTGGCGCGGCGCCGTTGCCGGCGTGCTGGAAGCAACCGGCATGGCGATGCGCTCGAAAGGTGCCACCGGCATCCGCGCCGTCATCGGCCCCTGCATTCAGCAGGCGAGTTACGAAGTCGGCGCCGATTTGCGCAACGCCGTGCTGGAACGCAACGCCAACCACGCCGCCTTCTTCGCCCCCGGTAAAACCGCGGATAAATGGCAATTCGACCTACCGGCCTATTGCGCCGCGCGGCTCGCCAGAATCGACCTGCCCGTCACCATCCTGCCCCGCGACACCTGCGCCGAAGAACAGGTTTTTTTCTCCCATCGCCGCCGGACCCTGCGTGGAGAAACAGCCATCGGCCACCAGATCTCCGTCATCCGGGCCAGCTGATGCGCAAATGCCTGATCTTCGCGGCACTGCTGCTCACCGGCTGCGGCACGCTGCCGCAACCCTTCTGGGGCGATCCCGGTGTGGAAGGCGCCAGGCTCGCCACACCGCCGCCGCCGATTCTGATCATCCCGCCGCCCGGCCAGGCGCTGCTGGGCGACGACGCCGCAAAGCTCTACGCCAGCGACCTCGCGGCCGCGCTGGTCAATCACGACGTCCCCAGCATCGCCGGTCCGGCAACCAAAACCGATTGGCGCCTGACCACCACGGCGACGCTGAGCGGCAACAGCGTCACCCCCTGCTACGCCATCACCGGCCCGGACGGAAAATCCTACGGCAAGGATACCGGCCACCCGGTCGCCGCCGAGGATTGGGCCAACGGCAACCCGCAGGCGCTCGCCGCCGCCGCCAATGCCGACGCGCCGGTGCTGACCAAACTGCTCACCAACGTCAACGCCAGCGTCCAGCAAAGCAACCCGAAATCACTCGAAAACCGTCCCGCCCGGCTGTATCTCGGCGCCGTCACCGGCGCGCCCACCGATGGCGATGACGCGCTGTCCCTCAACATGGCGCGCGACCTGCCCGGCGGCGACACGGTCATGGTGGATAATCCGGTCCAAGCCGATTTCGTCATCACCGGCGACATCAAAACCCAGCCCGACAGCCATAACCAGATTCTGGTGCAGATGACCTGGACCATCCATGATTCCAATAACCGCGTCATCGGCAAGATCTTCCAGATCCACGACCTCAACCCCGCCGACATCACCCCACACTGGGGCGACGTCGCCGCCGCCGCCGCCAGCGAAGCCTCAACGGGAATCCAGGAAGCGGTGACGAACGCCACGCTGCATAAGAAGGCCAGTAAGGTAAGTTAGGGAAGCAGTTCTTTTTTGAAAAAAAGAACCAAAAAACTTTTGGACGTTGGGCCAAGGGCTGCGGCAGCGACTACGCCTTGCCTTCGGGCCCGCGATGTCAGGCTAGTTCAAATTTCCCGAACTGGCCGAAAGCGGAAAGTCTGCTCCAGGGGTGCGATCCAAAATAGCAGACATTGGCTTAAGTCGGCTGCAGTCTTAAGATACTCGTATTCAAGTGTCCCACTACCTAGAGAAATGTCATAACCATGATTGAGGTTCAACGATTTCAAATTCGAAAAGAAGACATTCTTTCCCTCGGTAAAGAGGAAACTGCATTTCTTTTGTTAGCTGGTCACGCTGCAAACCAGCTCAATGTACTGATAAAAATTGTCAACCTCAGTTCAAATTACTCATCCGAGGCTGAAATTGCGAACAAACTCTCTGCGGCCCAAACTCATATTTTAATTCGCCTTCTTTATGGAACTCTCGGCGAGACGCTTGAATGGATGAAACGTCCTGATACACAAAAGCTGATTGGGATGAAGTACCATGAGAACCTTCCGACAGAATCAAAGTCTGCTTACGCGCGGTTGAAGGCTTTATGGGGACGCCCCAACATCCTCCATTATCTACGCAATAATTTTGCATTTCATTTCCCAAAACCGGATCAAATTTTGGCTGGATTAGCAAGTGTTCCAGATGAAGAAGATTGGTCTTGGTATGCTGCGCCTGAAGACACAAACTCTTTATACTTAATATCTGAGTTAGCAGTCGGCTATGGTTCTTTAAGTGCGGCATCAGAACTTCAAGACAATGAAGCTTTTTCGAAGATACTGAGCAATGTAATCGCAGTTTCGAATGACTTAAGTACCGTCTTAGGATCTTTGATTGCGGTAATTGCTGGACAAAATCTATTAGAAAAACTTGAACGATCAATAGTCAGATTTCATGGTGCTCCAGACGCAAAAACGACTTCTCTCTCTTTCTTTCACGAAGAAGATCCGCTTCCTCCTGTCCCGACGCATTCTCATGATGCTTATTAAGCAAGCTTAGCATGGGTGGAGCGTCGCATAGCCCATCAATTTTTTCACATCCTTGGATAATAATAAACGGATATGATCGTTTTGACACTGAGTGCGCCGGTGACGGGTTACGCTGCGCTGCAACCATCCTTCAGCATCAGGTCCGCTTTCGGGAGCTTCGATAGGAAGCAAGAATGACCGCCTTGAGGCGCAAAGCGGAATTCCAAATTCCAACAGATACGCCGCCACCGTCTGAAAGCATGAACGGGGAATCTGGGGAATATCCGGAAGTATCGGGCGCATGATATTGATATCTAACATAAAGTTAGTAAAATTGTCACACGTGTGACACTCCCATGATGTTAGGGTTCCATCCCTTTCACCGGCCAGCCTTCTAAAATTCTCGGCAAACAAACTGCGGCAAATGCCCGCCGTTCAGGGTAGATGGCGGGCGTTACCCGCCGCCCGCCGTGAGATCCGTCGT
>JAMFSE010000078.1 GCA_026225115.1 Rhodovastum atsumiense | reverse complement strand
TCATCAACGGCCTGATGCGCGCCTATCCCGGAATGAAAGTCAGCACGGAAGCCGGCGCCATCACAGCAAACCCAGGCAATTAGACGGAAGGACTTCTTTTTGTGAACAAAAAGAAGCAAACTTTGATTTGCTTCGCATGGGCGTTGGCCGGCCCAAAGCCCATGCCCCAAGTTAACAAAAGTCTTTTTGGTTCTTTTTCTGAAGAAAAACCGGAGACGCCCGGCGCGAACTAAAGACTTTTGTTAATTTGGGGCATGGGCCTTGACGCCGCCAACGCCCTTGCGAAGCCAAGCAAAGTTTTTTTGCTTCTTTTTGTTCACAAAAAGAAGTCCTTCCTTTTAGTTGCCTTCGTTTGCGGTAATGGCGCCAGGCTCGGTGCTGACTTTCATTCCGGGATAGGCGCGCATCAGGCCGTTGATGATGACCTTGTCCTGCGGGCCGATGCCGCCCTGGATTTCGCGCAACCCGTTCACCAGATCGCCGGTTTGCACGATTTTCGGAACCACTGTGCCGTTTGGCGCGACGGTCATGACGACCTGATTGGACTGATCGGCTTGCAAGGCGGCGTCGGGCACCAGCAACACGGGCGTTGATTTCGAAACCGGCAGGCGCAGCTGGGCGAATTCGCCGGGGGTGATGAAGAGGTCCGGGTTCGGGAAGGTGGCGCGCGCCTGGATCGTGCCACTGCTCGGGTCGACCTGATTATCCACGAAATCCAATGTTCCCTTGAGCGGAAAGCCGGTCTGGTCGCTCAAGGCAGCCTGCACGATGTTGGATGCGGGCTGACTGGCCGTCGCGCTATGAACATAATGTTCATAGGTGAGATAATCGCTCTCGCTCATCTGGAAATTCACATAAATCGGGTCGAGCGAAACCAGCGTGGTGAGCAAGGTGGAGGACCCGGCCGATGCACCGCCCGAGATCAGCGCCCCGATGGAAACACGATGCGTGCTGATGCGGCCGCTGAAGGGGGCGGTGATGTGGCAGAATTCCAGGTTGAGCTGGGCTGACTGTACGGCGGCGTTGGCCGTATCAACCGCGGCCTGCGCGGCGGCCTGCTGTTGCACCCGTTCATCGAGTTGCTCGACGGTCACCGCGCCGCTGTTTTGCAGGCTGCTGACGCGATGCACCTCTTTATTCGCCAGCATTAATTGCGCTTTGGCGGTGAGGACCGAGGCCTGCGCCTGTTCAAGCTGTATCTGGTAGGGCCGCGGGTCGACGACGAACAACAGATCGCCCTTGTGGACGATCTGGCCGTCGGTGAAATGGATTTCGGTGAGGTATCCGCTCACCTGGGCGCGGATTTCGACATCGTCGACGGCGGCGAACTGGCCGGTGAAGGAAATCCAGTTGACCGCGTGGCTGGTCAACGGCGGGCTGACAGTGACGAGCGGCGGTGGTGGGGTGGCAAGGGCTGCACGGGCGCCGCCGCCCGGCAAGAACTTGTACCCCTGGGTGACAAGCACCGCCAGCAGCACCAAGACGGGTACCAGCCATAAGCTGAGTCTAACGGATTTTTCGAGCGGCCGGCGTTGGACGGTATCGGACATATGCTTACCCAAAAATTCGGTTGCGTTGGCAATGGCGGCAAAGATTTTGATCTCGCGCCTGCATCGGCGGCGGATGGCAGGCTGATGCCGCCCATGTGGCGCGGCCCAAGCAATGGAAACCAGACTTATGTAACGATCACTACATAATGGTCTATAACGAAACTGTCAACCTTATTTAATGCGGAATTTGTGCATTCCAACCAAAACCAGACAAGCGCCCTGTCCAGCCCGTTTCTTTCAGGCCCGGCGGCGGCTCAGACCAGGCCGGCGGGGTCCGCAAGCGCCTTGGCGATGGCGACGGTGAAGCGGGCGGCATCCGCGCCGTTGATGGCGCGGTGGTCATAGCTGAGGTCGAGCGGGACCATCAGCCGCCAGAGGGTCGCATCATCGGCACCGCGCTGCGCAACCCAACGGGATTTGGTAACGCCGAGAATGGCGAGTTCCGGGGCGTTGATGATCGGCGTGAAGGCGGTGCCGCCAATGCCGCCCAGCGAGCTGATGGAGATGCAGCCGCCCATCATTTCCTTCATCGGCAGACCCTTGGTCCGGGCGCGTTCGGATAGTTCGGCGATCTCTCTTGAAAGCTCGACGATCGATTTGCTGTCGCAGTTGCGGACCACCGGGACCAGCAGGCCGCCCGGTGTATCCACGGCGATGCCGACGTTGAAATACTTCTTGTAGATCAGCGCATTATTCGCAAGGTCGAGCGAGGCGTTGAATTGCGGATAGGCCTGCAGCGCCTTGACCATGGCCTTGATGAAATAGGCCAGCGGGGTGATTTTGACCTCAGGATGCGCCTTGTTGGCAGCCTTGCGAACGATCTCCAAATCCGTGATGTCCGCCTCGTCGTGATGCGTGACATGCGGGATGGAGGCCCAGTTGCGGGCCAGGGTCGCGCTCACATATTTTTGGAGTTTCGGCAGCGGCCGCAGTTCGGTTTCACCGAAGCTACCGAATTCCAAGGGCTGCCAGGCGGGAAAATCCGACCCGAACGGCTTAGGTTCAGTGCTCATGCGAGGACCGTCGCGGTGAAAAGAGCATCGTGGCAAGGCATTGATGCGAAACTCCGGAATATTGCTTTCGTCACTTACCGAGAAAGCGGGGGCACCGGCAATAGCGCGGGCGGCCACAAGTTAAAGTTGTACCGCCGGGATTCAGCGTTTCACGCAATATCAAACGCGGACCGGCAATTGTGAGAATAAATCTGTCCTGGTGAGCAGGTGTTAACCTATTCGCGCGACATCGGAAGCACGCGCAAGCGGCTGTCGAAACCTTTTTTACGTTGCTTTCAGTGTTGAATTTTTACGAAAGGATTTTCCATGATCAGAGATTATATTCGTACCGCCTTCGCGCTTAAGATGGATCAGTTCAACGTCGATCGGCGGGCCGTTACGGCCATTGAATATGGGCTGATCGCCGCTTTGGTGGCGGTCGTGATCATCGTCGCCGTGTCCACCATGGGCACCAATCTGACCAACACGTTCAACCGCGTCAGCACCGAGCTTTAATCGGCAAGCTGCCGGCTGGCGCCTGCAGATTGGGTGTGAAGGCCCCGGCACCGCGGCGCAGGCCGTTTCGGGAGGTTCGGTTCGGAGAGGATCAATCATCATTTCCTGGGCGATTTCATCCTATTGTCTCACCGGCGTCGCGATTGCGCTGCTGACCTGGGCGGCGTTGCATGATCTGGCCGCGCGAACCGTCCCAAATCTGCTTTCCGGCAGCATTATGGTTGTGGGCCTGTTGCTGCGCATCATGGACCATTCGCTACTGCCTAGTCTGGCAGCTACCCTGGTCTGTTTCGTGCTGCTGTTTCCGGTCTGGCTCGCCGGCGTGGTGGGAGGCGGCGATGTCAAATTATGGACCGCGACCGTGTTGCTGGTCCCCCCGCCTTGGCAGGCGGAACTATCGTTCACCTGTCGGGTGCTGTTGAGCGGGGGCCTCCTTGCGATCCTGTATCTTTTGCTGCGTCTTATCATCCGCCGGCCGCGCGCGCCGCGGCCGGGCTCCCTGTTCAAGCGTGTCTTGCGGGCGGAGGCCTGGCGGATCTATCGCCGGGGTCCGCTGCCTTACGCCTTTGCCATCGCTGGCGGCGCAATCCTTAGCCTGCTGCCCGTCACTTTTGCGGCTCTGAGGTAAAAATGGTTTTTCGCCTTGGGCTGTTTCTGGTGTTGATCGTGGCCCTGATCGCGGTTTCGATCTTCGGTATTTCGGTTCTCAATAAATCCAGTCACAGGCAGCAGGCCGCAGTGCCGGCCACTGTGCAGATTCTGGTGGCCAATGATCTGCTGCAGGCGGGAAGCCTGCTGCAGCCCGGAGATCTGGCGGCCGGCGTGGTGACGGTAAACGCGCAGCCGGCAGGCGCGACACTCGACACGCCCGCCAACCGTTCGGAGCTGATCGGCTCGATGATCCGCTCGCCGATCAGCCCCGGCGCGCCCATTCTCTTCAACGCCATTATCCATCCTGGCGATCATGGTTTCCTGGCCGCGGTGCTGGCGCCGGGCATGCGGGCGGTTACCGTGGGGGTCGATGCGGTATCCGGCGCGGCCGGGTTGATCTGGCCTGGTGACCACGTGGATGTTCTGTTGACCCAGACGATCGACGACCCGACGGTCCCGCTGGGCCAGCGCATTGCCGCGGAACTGGTGCTCGTGAATGTCCGGGTTATCGCGACCGGCCAGCAATTGGTGCAGGGATCGGTCGCATCTGCAGATCCCAGCAAAGCGCCGCCGCCGGCGACGACGGTGACGTTGGAAGTGACTCCCGATCAGGCGGAACGGTGTGAGGTGGCGACGCATCTGGGGCCATTGTCGCTGGTCGTGCATTCCGCCGAATTTTCATCACCGCAGACCACCGCCGCACTGCCGGCGCCGGTCTGGGCCGATGAAGTATCGCCGGCGCTCTCCAACATCCACCCAACACCGGGTGTCGTCTCAACGGTCCATGTTTTCAACGGCAACGCGGGGGATGAGGACTTCAAATTCTGATGGAGAGGGGTATGCGCCACAAAACCGGCCGCGCAAAAATTATGAGACGATGTCTGCAGGCAATGGCATTCTGTTTCGGATTGACAGTCTGCCCGGGGGCATATGCCTGGGCGCAGCAAACGCCGGCGCCCGACGGCACGGCGTTGCCGGCCGCGCAGTCGAAACCCTTCTACGGCTCGCTACAGCTATCCCAAGGCAGCGGCAGGATGATCACTTTGCGGCAGCCGGTTTCCAGTATTTTCGCATCTGACCCGACCGTGATTGAGGTGCGTCCCGCCAGTCCCACTTCGCTGTTCGTGTTCGGCAAGGGTGTGGGGCAGACGACGCTGGTCGCAACCGATGCGAACGGGAAACAAATCGCCCAGTACGATGTACTGGTCACGCCCTCGCAATACGCCGCCAACCGCGTCATGGGGCAAGTTGGAAATAATCTGCCGGGCGCGAATGTGTCGGCGCAGAGCGAGTCCGGCGGCATGATTGTGCGGGGAACCGTCCCGACAGCCGAGGACGCGAATAACGTCATGAACCAGGCAAAGGCGATTTCGCCAACCGGCACTAATATCAACGAACTGCAGGTCAGCGAGCCGATCCAGGTCGAGCTGAAGGTTCGCATCGCCTATATGTCGCGCGATATCACCCGGCAGCTCGGCATCAATTGGGGATCCATCGGCAGCGGCTTCACGATCGGCAAATTCCTGCTGCACGGCGCCACCGCGACCGAGGCACCCTCGGTTTCCGGCTCGGTGGCGGGCAGCCTTGGCGTCACATTTCCGGGCGGCACGTTCGAAGGCATTGTCGATGCGCTGGCCTCCGACAATCTGGCGCATATCGTGGCGGAACCGACCCTGACGGCGCTGAGCGGTACCCAGGGCAGCTTCCTGGTGGGCGGACAATTCCCGGTACCCGTGGCCGAGCAGAATGACGAGATAACGATCGAGTTCAAAAGCTACGGCATCCAGCTGGTCTTCACCCCGACGGTTTTCTCCGACGGCCGGATTTCGCTACAGGTCTCGCCGACGCTCAGCCAGCTCAGCAACGCCAATTCGGTGACGGAATCCTCCGCCGGTGCGTCGGCGGCGATTACCGTGCCGTCGCTGATCGTGCAGCAGGCGTCCACCACCGTGATCCTTGGGAGCGGGCAGGGGATGGCGATTGCCGGGCTGCTGGCTGACCAGTCGAACGACACCACCAATGCGGTGCCGGGCATCGGTGAAATTCCGGTGCTGGGCGCACTGTTCCGCGGCGACAGTTTTCAACGCCAGCAACAGGAGTTGGTGATCACCGTTACCCCCTATCTGGTGCAGCCGGTCACCGATACCGGGCTGCTGGCCGCGCCCGATGACGGCTGGACTCCACCTAACGACCTGCAGCGCATTTTGCTGTTGCGCGATAGCGGAACGGCGCAATCGGTCCAGCCTATCCC
>JAMFSE010000077.1 GCA_026225115.1 Rhodovastum atsumiense | reverse complement strand
TGGTTGCGGGAGTTGGATTTGAACCAACGACCTTCAGGTTATGAGCCTGACCGCGAAACGTCGTACGCGTTGAAAGTAAAGCTTAATTCGCAATTTAGAATATTAACGTGTACAAATACGTGTAACTCTTGCGATAGCGTATCTGTTAGCGCAGTTTTCTACAGCAACTGAGCCCTTTGCTCTTAGAAATGCCATCCTTTCTTCAATTCCGTTTTGCGCCTTCTGCCGGTCCATTTGATTTGCGCCTCCCTCCCTACCGCCGGGCGTTTGCTTTTAAGGTTGTCGACGAGGTCTATCGCGGTCTGGCAGGCAGTCCTTTCCTGCGCCCACAGGAGGCTACTTTCAGCGAACAGAAAATATGCACTGACTACCTGAAGCCGCCGCCTCAGAGAGGTGCTTCTTAGCGACTTGGAATGCCCTCAATCGGACATTCATCCGTACCAAGACTGCTTCGCGTAAGCGCTTCCACCTTGAGGCGCGTCCCTTCTGGATCGTTCACCCAATCGCGGTAGAAATCGAAGGGGCAGACAGCCAAACCTGGCTGGTTGTCGCGGCTGTTGAGCAAGCCCGTATAGCCGCGATGCAGCAGTTTGAATAAATGGTTCTGAGACTGCATGTTTTTACGTGCATCGCGGATCAACGATTTCGATAGTGCCGCGTATTGGATGCCATATTCCTCCTCACCGCATTCGCCCAGCGTACGGCCATCGAAGCCAATAATCGCGGAGTGGCCGAAATAGGAATAGACGCCGTCAAAGCCGGCGGCGTTGGCAACCGCGACATAGACGTTGTTGGCCCAGGCCATCGATTTCGACATCATCACCTGCTGGTCTTTGGCGGGATACATGTAGCCTTGGCAACGGATGATGAGCTCCGCGCCCTTCATCGCGCAATCGCGCCAGATTTCGGGGTAATTACCGTCATCGCAAATGATGAGGCTGAGCTTCATGCCTTTCGGACCTTCGGACACGTAAGTGCAGCCGCCCGGATACCAGCCCTCTACCGGAACCCAGGGCATGATCTTGCGGTATTTCTGCACGATCTCCCCCTGATCATTGATCAGCACGAGCGTGTTATACGGAACCTTTTCAGGATGTCCTTCATGCCGTTCGCCGGTAAGCGAGAAGACACCCCAGACTTTCGCCTCGCGGCAGGCCGCGCTGAAGATTTCGGTTTCCTCGCCCGGAATCACCGAGGCCGTTTCCAGCATTTCACTGAAATCATACATAATCCCATGTGTAGAATATTCGGGGAAGACGACGATATCCATACCCGGCAGACCACGTTTCATGCCAATCAGCATCTCCGCAATTTTATGGGCATTGGCGATGACTTCGCTCCGGCTATGGAGACGCGGCATTTTGTAATTGACGACGGCTATTCCTACCGTGTCGTTGCTGCTGGAAATATCGCCGTGATACAAATCAACCTCCCCATTTGCTGGTTAGCAGGCAGCGGCTGGAAACAAAGTCCATCAGCCGATTTGGATTCAGAGTGAACCAGGATTAGGTGTTACGGGCAAGCCCTTTGTCCTGCTGCCAAGAAGGTTTAGAACGCGTATCATGTTTTTTTGAAAGCCCAGAAATTGCCTATAATCGGTCGCAACGTCTCCGCACTTCTCTTAATCGACCTCCAAACGCGGATGATTCCAGCTATCAACGATGTTAAAAAGATCGTGAAGAATGCAGCTTCTTTAATTGCCGGTTCCACAATTTTGGATGTTCCTAGGCTATTTACCGAGCACAACCCGGCTGGCCTGGGACACACGATAGAAGGTTTAAAACCGCGTGGCGTGCCAATTATCCACAAAATGACATTTGATGCCTGCCGGTCTCTGGATATTGGTAAGCTACCAGATAAGCGCGCCATCATCGTCGCGGGCTGCGAAGCGCATGTTTGCGTGCTACAAACCGTACTGGGTCTTCTTGATCTCGGCCGGAGCGTCTATGTTGTGGAAGACGCCATTGGCTCGCGCGATCCAAAAAATAAAGCCACCGCACTCCGCCGTATGGCCGACCATGGAGCGGAATTAGTATCTACGGAAATGGTTCTCTTCGAATGGGTAGAGAGCGCCGAGCACCCGCGTTTTCGTGAGGTGTTAGCTTTAGTGAAGTGAAAACTGATGAAGGATTACGTTTAGCTAAGCAAAACTTTCCGTATCGCAGGAAATGCTCCCTCTTGGGAAGAGTTTCGGCTTTAATCAAGAACGTTCGAGGCTTTATTTGCGCCGCAAGGCGGCATCGAAGCCTGCGACCGCACGAAAGCAGGTTTTGCGTATCCGCTGCATTGCGGCGCTTAGGCTTCCTCCATCCATGGCAAGAATTCGGATGACGATGCCGGCATTGTTCGGAAGTGCGGATGCACCGATGGGGCAGCCAGGATGATCGGTGAACGCATCCAGTGCTGCCTTATCCAGCGTCGCCCCGATGAGATAGACAGAGGCGGCGGCGCGGTAGGGACCCAAAGGAGAGGCCGGCGTGCCGATCGTGGCAAGGTCGATGGTGCCGCGTTCCAGCACCAGCGGCACTCCGTTGGAATCCCTGACACTGAATGCGAATGTGTAGGATCCGATGAGCGCTTGGGTCAACGCTTCCGAAGACAGGGCAAAAGCTTCCTGGCACAACGCGCGGGCATGGGGCGCCAAAGTGACGCCGAGTTTCGATTTGACGCTGGCATCGGGGAACAGGACCAGCGGGTCGGGCGAATAGATCGCGAGGCTGCCCGCGGCGAGATTCAGCCGGGTTTCCAGCGCGGCGTGATCGCCTCTGGCATTGCGCACCAAAGTGGCGGCCTGGGTGGTGATTTCGACCGCAGCCCGTGAAGCGGTCTCGATTTCAAGGCTGAGGCGCTCCCCACTATAGAGGCCGCCCGAGCAGGATTGCAGGTAGAGCGTGGCGAAATCGGGCCGTACGGTATCAATGTAGAACGGCCGGGTAATATGGAACGGATACGGAACATATTGCCGGGTGAGCCGGGTTTTGCCCTGGGCGTACCCAAATTGCAGTTTTGCCGTAGCCATCTAGATCAATATTGATTTGGATCGGAGCGCAAGGTTCGATCCAAACCAATGTAATTGATCGCGCACATTAACCCGGAGCGTAATTGACGTAAGGCAATCATGCTCCAGCGTGCTGGAAGAGGACAGCATGGACGATCATCTCGGCAAGTTCTACGACATTCGTACCGCGGCGCGCATCGGTAGCGATCAAGGGCCGGCCGGAACGGACGGCTTTTGCTTCCGCCAGCATCTGTTTCAGATCGACACCTACATAGGGGGCAAGATCGATCTTGTTCACCACCAGCAGATCGCAGCGCAGAACGCCAGGGCCGCGTTTGCGTGGAATATCGTCTCCCCCCGCGACATCGATGACAAAAATCCACCAATCCACCAGATCGAGCGAAAACGTTGAGGCCAGGTTGTCGCCGCCGGATTCGTAAATAATCAATTCCAGCCCAGAGAATTTTGCCTCCATCCGGTCACCGGCGAGGATATTCAGCGTGGGGTCCTCGCGGATCACGGTATGCGGGCAGGCGCCGGCTTCCACCGCGCCGACCCGCTCGGCTTCGATCAGGCCAGAGCGGCGGAGGCGTTCGGCGTCCTCGGCGGTGACAAGATCGTTGGTGATAACGGCGAGGTTGACGCCACGGCGCGTCAGCACCGGAATCAAGGCTTCGATGATGGCGGTTTTGCCGGAACCAACTGGACCGCCAATGCCGATACGGGCTGCCGTCATCGCAGCATGTAGCGCCGGGCAAGGGGCACCTCCCGCATCGGTTCGCAGGTGGCGAGTACGCCATCGACGAAGACTTCAAACGTTTCCGCATCGACGGTGATGTCGGGCAAGGCGTTGTTATGCAGCATGTCGGATTTCTTCAGGTTTCGCGTGCCTTTGGCGGGGAGCTGCATTTTTCGTAAACCCAGAGCCTTGCCGACCTCAGCTTCGATGGCATAAGGGTGCACGAAGCAGGCGGAGAGCGCTTGTTTCGCGAGTCCGAAGGCGCCCCATTGCGGGCGCAGCAAAAGCGGCTCGCAAGTCATCAGCGATGCGGCGCTGTCCCCCATCACGCCCCAGGCGATGAAGCCGCCTTTAATCACCAACTCCGGTTTGATGCCAAAAAATGCCGGGCGCCAGATGACGATGTCGGCAAGCTTGCCGTCTTCCAATGACCCGATCTGTTGCGCCACGCCGAAGGCGCGCGCGGCGTTGATGGTGTATTTGGCGATGTAGCGCTTGATGCGGGCATTATCCCCCTGCCCCGGATTTTCTTCCGGCAGCGTGCCGCGCTGGTCTTTCATCTTGCTGGCGAGCTGCCAAACACGGCAGATCACCTCGTGAATACGGCCCATGCCTTGGCTGTCCGAGCCCAGCATGGAAATGGCGCCGATATCATGGAGGATGTCTTCCGCCGCGATGGTCTGCGCACGGATGCGGCTTTCGGCGAAGGCCACATCTTCCGGTCCGCGCGGATTGAGATGATGGCAGGTCATCGTCATGTCGAGGTGTTCGTCGAAGGTGTTGATGGTATAGGGGTTGGTTGGGTTGGTGGAGCTGGGCAGGCAATTGGCGATGCCGGCGACGCGGATGATATCCGGGGCGTGGCCGCCGCCGGCGCCCTCGGTATGGTACATATGGACGGTTCGGCCACCGATCGCGGCCAAGGTGTCCTCGACGAAGCCGCTTTCGTTCAGCGTGTCGGTATGCAGTTGGACCTGGAAATCATGACGGTCGGCGAAGCCGAGACAGGCATCGATGGCGGCGGGCATGGCGCCCCAATCTTCATGGATTTTCAGGCCGACGCAGCCGGTTTGAAGCTGTTCCAGCAGCGCATCCGGTTTATGGGTGTTGCCGCGCCCGAGAAAACCGAAATTCAGCGGCCAGGCTTCCGCCGCCTGCAACATGCGGGCGGTATTGAACGGGCCGCCGGAATCGATACCGACGGTGATCGGCCCGAGCGAGCCACCGAATAATGTGGTAATACCGGAGGCGATGGCGTGATCCGGCAAAGCGGCGCTGTCGAAATGGACATGCACATCAATTCCGCCCGCGGTGGCAATAAGGCCTTCGCAATCGCGCACCGTGGTGCCGGCGGAAGGGATCAGCCGCGGATCGACGCCATCCATGATTTCCGGGTTGCCGGCCTTGCCGAAACCGACGATGCGGCCGTCTTTGATGCCGAGATCGCCTTTGACGATGCCAAGTACGGGATCGATGACGACGACATTGCAAAGCAGCATGTCCAGCGCGCCGGCTGCGTTGGTGATACCCGCGACGAGGCCGATACCGTCCCGCAGGGTCTTGCCGCCGCCATGCAGGCATTCATCACCATAGACGGCGTGGTCATGCTCGATGACCGCGATCAGATTGGTGTCGCCAAGGCGAATGCCGTCCCCGGTGGTGGGTCCGTAGAGTGCGGCGTATTCCGCGCGGGTCATGCTGGCCATGGCTCAGGCGCCCTTGAAGCCGCGGGCGCGGGCGCGGGCGAGTGCCGCCGGCTTGGCGGCAGCGTCCGTGGGGCCGTCGGTGAGGCTGTTGAGGCCGGAGACGATTCTTGATCCGCCGAAGGGGACCAATGTTACCTCGCGCCGCTGGCCGGGTTCGAAACGCACGGCGGTGCCGGCGGGAATATCCAATTTCTGGCCGAAAGCGGCATCGCGATCGAATTCCAGAGCGCGGTTGACCTCGAAGAAATGGAAATGCGAGCCGATCTGCACCGGGCGGTCGCCGGTGTTGACGACCTCGATCTTTTGACGCGAGCGGCCAGGAAAAAGTTCAATAACGCCTTCCGCGGGGATGACCTCGCCCGGGGTTTCCGGGAGGGATTCGTCGCCGGCCGCGGGGCGGATGGGGTCGTGCACGGTGACGAGCTTGGTACCGTCCGGAAAGACGCATTCCACCTGCAGGATATGCAGCATCGCAGGGATGCCAGGGAGGACGTCGGCGGCGATGAGAATCTCCGAGCCGAAACCCATCAGTTCCGCCACGGTTCTGCCGTCGCGGGCCGCTTCCAGAAGCTCATCGCTGATGAGCGCGACCGCTTCCGGATAGTTCAATCGCAGGCCGCGGGCGCGGCGCTTGCGGGCGAGTTCGGCGGCAGAGAAGATGGTGAGGCGCTCGAGTTCGGTGGGGGTGAGATACATACGGGCCTCCGAGGGGTTAGTTCGCGAACAGCCGCAAAGGTGCTGCTTCCTGGCGGGCGCAGGCAAGATCCAGCCAAGGCAGCGCGCCGGCGATCGCATCGAGCGGCCGGACCGGATGCCAAGCGAGTTCGGCGATCAAAGGCAGGATTTTGTGCAGCGCCTTTTGCACCGTGATCGCCCCGGCCTCCCCTAGCCGGATTGCGGCCGAGCCGAGACCTGTGACGGTGAGGTAGCCGGAGGTAAGAATGGCCTTCTCTTCATCCATGCCAAGAACGCGCCAGAGGGCGCCCTGCATGACCGGCAGATGGCCGAGCAGGATGCCCGCTTGCAGCGCGGATTTTAGCCGTGACGCATCGCCTGAGCCTATACGGAAATGGGCTTCCACCAAAGCGGCGCCGTTGTTTTTCGAACCTTTGCGCAAGGTTTCTGGCAATGTCGCGGCTTCCAGCGCGCGATCCGCTTGCGCCAGTTCTGCCACTGACGCTGCGCGCCAGGCATGCACCAGTGCAATGCGATCGCATTCCGCCCAGCGATGCAGCAGCACTGCTTCAAAAATTCCGGCAAGATTTTCGGCGTCGAATTCCTGCCCAAGTGCCGCCATACCTTCCACGCCGTTGGAAAAGGCGAAGCTGCCATTGGGGAACATGTTATCGCTTTGCTGTAGGGCGGTTAGAAAATCGCTCACAGCAGCTCCGCCATGAAATGGCCGGTGAGGCCGAGCGTGTAAAGGCGCTGCAGATAGGTCTCGGGCTCACCGGTGAGCGTGACCAGCAGCGCGTTCTCACGGAAATCGACCTTCCAGTGCAGATTGCCGGCATGATAGCCCAGAACGAGCGCATCTGCCTTGCTATCCGGAATAAGGCGGAGGATGCGCTGCGCGCCGACGCGGACTTTCAAAGCGAGATTCGGATGCAGGAAGAGCACTGCGCCATCCGCCAATTGCTGCTCGCGTGGCAGGCTGATCTGCACCAGCCGGCCTTGCGCGCTTTGCACCTGCAGGCGGCGGCGCGGCAGATCTTCCGGGTCCAGGAAAATGGTGTCGACCGCGTCGCGATGTTCCAGCGCATGCAAGGGCTCGGCGAGATGCGGATCGGTGGCGTGGCCGAGAATGGCGGTGACGCGGAGCCGGTGCTGATGGTCGTGCGGCATCGATTACGCTTTGCGCCGGTAGAGGACGATATAGGGGCCTGGAGCTGCATCATCGCCGAGACGGACATCGCCGGCGAAATGGCCGCAGAGAAATTCCGCGACCGTGCGGGCGGCGCGTTCCGTCATGGCGGCGCGCCAAAGCCAGGGGTCTCGATCGAGATCGAGGCCGGCCTTGCGGACCGTTTCCTCCGGCGCGCTGGCGACGTTGATGACCCAGCCGGCAGCGGCACCGAATTCCTTCAAATAGGCCAGACAATCATATTTGATCTGCTGGACGCTGGCCGCATTATGGGCGCTACTTTGCCCGCTCATGCCAGGACCGGGTTCAGGATCACCCGCTCCTGTGTGGGTCTTTGGCCGAAGCCGGCGAGCAAAGCGCTGCCTTCGCGCTTTTCTTCGAGCGACATCTGGGCACCGACTTCCTCCAGCGCCTTCAGCGCGGTGCCGACGCCGTGCCGCGCCGCGAGCGAGAGCCAGAGAAAGGCCTGGACGCGGTTTTTCTCGACACCGAGCCCGTTGGCGTAGCAATAACCGAGCCGGGCCTGCGCCGGATAATGGCCCTGCTGGGCGGCGCGCTTATACCATTCGGCGGATTTTTCGTGATCCTGGGCACCGCCCTCGCCACGAAAATACAGATTGGCCCGTTCGAACTGGGAGATTGCATCGTTCTGCAATGCCGCCTTTTCATACCATTCGGCTGCCGCCGCGAGATCCTTCTGCGTGCCGTAGCCGCGCAGATACATGCTGGCGAGATTGGCCTGGGCGAGCGGCAGGCCCTGCTGGGCGGCCAATTGGCACCAGACAAAGGCGGTCTGCGGCTCGGCACTTTGACCTTCGGTATAGAGGGCGCCGAGCCAGAATTGTGCTTCCGCATCGCCGGCATTGGCTTGCGCATCCAGGAAGGACCGAACGTTTTCGAACTTGCCCTGACGGCAGGCGGTGAACACCGCTTCGCGGGAGATGCTCATGAGTCGGCTCCATCCATTTTGGTGTCGACGATGCCGCGGAGAAAACGCGCGGCGTCCGTCTGCGGATCGATGTTTTGCGCCAGAAGGCTGCGGATCATCCGGTGCCAGTCGCGCTTTGCGCCAAAGGCGGATATGCGTGCCAGGGTGAGCCGCAAGGCGGTGGGCTGCACGATGATCGCGCACTGTGAATTCCTGCCCTGAATTACGACAAGATTCGGAAAGGCCCAGTGCAGCGTCAAGCATTCGCCTTCAAAATCGATCTCGGCCGTGAGCCGGCCGGGTTTGGCTTCGGCTTGCGCGTGGCCGAACAGGCGGGCGGAAAACTCCTTCCAGTTCTCGCCGTATTCCGCCCAGATTTCGTTCTGAAAATCGCCGCCTATCGTGGGAATTTCGGGAAGTTCGGTGTCCTCACCCAGATTTACGAAGATCAGCTGACCGCAGGTTTTAACCGGAAAATGCAGCAGCCGTTCGGAGCGCAGGCCGAGATATTGATGGGCGGCATCGTCATCTTCATGCAGCACCCCGCGATCGCGGCTATAGCCGCAGGCGGTGAAGGCGCATTTGGTCTTGGTGCCGGTCTGGCATTGCAAAGGCACGAAACGGCAGCCGCCATGCGGCACCTTGTTGAAGCGGGCGGCAAGCCTGCCGTCACCCAGATGCTGGACGTGAATGCCCTGATTACCGAGCGTGTACGGCAGAATATCCCCCTGGCCGGGAATCGTGCTCGCGTTGCCGAGGCAGACCCAGCCGGAAGTCCAGATCGCTCGGTCCTCGGCTTGCGCGTAGCGCGGGGAGCGGATCGCGTGCAACGGCAGACCGGTTGCGGAATATCCCTCGCCATCCGGCGGCGGCAGTGTGCGTGCGATTTGCCCGGTTTCGCCGATATCCATTCGTTTCTCCTGAAGGCGGGGCCCGAGTTTGACGCCGGGCCCGATCATCAACCTGCCAGCTGGATTGCGGGAGATTCCCAATCCGCGCGGCCGCGTGGCATGGTTGCCTCCGCCGGGGCCGCCGGTAACGGGCCGTCCGCCATGAAGCGGTTCAGCACGTTGCCCACCAGCCGCGAGATGTTGTTGTCGCAGTTGTTCCACGGCAGCGCGCCGCAGAAGGCGATGGAGCTGAAGGCAAAGCAGCCGCCGCCATTCGGCGTTTCGTGGAAGGCGATATCAGCGCGCACGCGCGGGTGCTGCGTGCCATCGATGCCCTGCTGGCTGAACCCGTAATCCTCCATGACGAGCAGATAGGATTCCGTGTGTCGGCCGGCCGAGCTTGCCACCGTGAGCACATGCGGGGGGGAGCCCAGCATGGTATCGACGATATCGAGTTCCAGCCCGGCGGCACCGCCGCCGACTAGCCCGAAATTGCCGAGCTTTTCGTCATAGGTGATGCCTTCGAAGGCCCAGGAGACGCGCGGATCCAGACTCTCCGGCGTGCGGGAGAAATAGGACGAGATGTCGAAGCCTTCGGAGGACATGCCGGTGCCGGCCACCGTGTGCAGATAGCGGCCGCGATAGCGCCACATGCCGCCGAGTTCACCGGTGCCCTGGTGGTAATACTCGCCAGGGTTGGCGCGCCAGGTGCGGATGCCGGATTCGCAGCGCCGCATTTCGGTGACGACGCCACGGCCTTTATCCTCATAGGCCGGGTGGTAGGAATGCACCCAGTACCAGCCATCCGCGCCCATATACATCAGGCGGCCGCCGCGCTGGGTATAGTTATGCAGCGCATCCAGCTGCGGCCCAGAATTATGTTCCGGATGCGATCCGGTAATGATGACGTTGTAGGGCGAGAGCCTGGCGAGACCGTCATAGGTCGCATCCTCATCGGTGAAGACGTCGTAATCATATCCCATCTGCTCAAGCCAACAGATCAAATGCAGGTCTGCAGGATATTGCCAGGGCGCCTGCGCCAGAAAGTGATCGTATTTCGGCCGGATGCTGAGGATCGGACGCAGACGCGAGGACAGGCACAGGCCGCTGCCATCGGTATGGGTGTCGTAGATCGAGCCGCCATATTCCCGGTGCTCCGAGAGGTACATGTTCTGATGCTGCATGATCGGTGTGCGGTAGATGAACACCTCCGCGGCGCCCGCATTGGAGGCCACGTGTTCATTCGCATAGGCCATGTAGCTGATGGTCGGCACCATCACCGCAATCTTCGCCGTAGGCGCGCCAAGTTTGGGCACCAC
Organism: Rhodovastum atsumiense; assembly: GCA_026225115.1. Lineage (GTDB taxonomy): Bacteria > Pseudomonadota > Alphaproteobacteria > Acetobacterales > Acetobacteraceae > Acidocella > Acidocella atsumiense_A. The sequence continues at coordinate 11,321 of JAMFSE010000077.1, read as the reverse complement.
CCAGAAGGGGATGTAGTCTTCGTCGCCATCGGAGGTCGTCAGCTTGGCGGCGTAGAAGCGGCTTTTGATGTCTTCCGGTACCGTCCATTCGAAATCAACTTCCCAACGCGCGTCGTCGAGGTCATCGTCATGCAGATGCACCGCGCCATATTCGCCGGCGGCATGCTTCCAGTCGAAATTATGGCCGGCCCAGTTATAGCCGGTCATCGCGCGGGTGGGGCAATTCACGAAGCGGCCGTTCAGCAGATAGGGACCGTGGTCGCGCGCTTCCAGGGTATTGATGCCGTCCGAAAAATCCCAGGCGCCGACGATGGCATCGGCCAGCGCGTTGGTGGGGCCGGCATGGCGGCGTTCGGACATTGCCGGCTGGGAGCCGGCCTTCATCATCTCGATCTCGAGGCGCGAGAGCGCGCCCTTGCAGAGACGGGGACTGTCGATCTTGCCGTTGTAATGGCCGGTGATCCAGTAGCCATGTTCGGTCTGCGCTGTTTTTTTCGGCGCGCCGTCTTCCTCCGCGACATAGCCGCCGAAGGCGAGCGGGACGGCGGGATGGGTGATGCCGGTGACCAGGGCTTCCACCGGTTCGATCACCGGGTCCAACGCGTAGACGACCTGCGGTTCGTGATAGAGGACGGCCTTGCCGGTGGCGGCATCATAGCTGGCCGCGATGAAATGCCAGGCATGGTCGCGCAGTTTCAGGCCGTTGCTGATGGTAACCCCATCGATGCGAAGTTCCAAAGCACCTGTTTCGTTGATGAATAGGCCGTAGCCCTTGCCGCCGGACCAATGGGTGATCAGGCCTTGCGCGCCATGCTTCCAATAGCGCTTATCGGTCTTCGGAATGGTCGGCCAGATCCACATCTGCAACGTGAAGCTATCGGTGTGGAAGAACTTGCTGTCCGGCACGTAGCCGTAGGAGCCGCCATGGATGATCTGCCTGCGGCCAGGATAGGTTTTATTGACATCGGCCTTCACCGGCGGCTCGATCACCCCCGGCCCGCGCGGGTTGGTGTCGCCATTGATCATATGCACGATCTGGGCCGTGTAGTCCTTCGGCCCGTTGCAGTTGACGTAGAATTTGATTTTGTCTCCGGGATGCACGCTGAATTTGTCAGCATATCCGGTCAGTTTCATCGCGGTCATCGATTTGCTCCTACTCTCGCCCGTTGCTTCAGGTCACCGCCCAATTATCGTCCCGGCGCTTCCAGCCTTCGCTGTAATGTTCGGGGTAGCCGTCGCGTTCTTCCATTTCATCAAGCCGCATCAGGAAGATATCGAATTGAATCATCTGTTCGTCGTCATAGACCTGGTCGGCGACGAAGACCGGCGGGACGCCGCGAATGCCGGAAAGCCGGCCGATACGCCATTCCTTTTCCACCTTGGTGCAGATGACGATGAGTTTGCCTTTGACCGGCTGGGCGCGCATGCGGATGAGGACGCGGTTGAGGAGGAAATCCTCGTGAATGCCGCCGGTGACATCCGTCACGTCGCCGGGCGTGGGGCAGACCAGCGTCGAATTGCCAGCGACTCCCTTCATGGAATCCATGCATTTTTTATATTCGTCGATCAGGCGTTGCCGCTCCGGCGTGCCTTTTTTGGGAATCGATATCATGTTGATCCTTTCGTTAAGGGTTGCGCCCCCTAAAGGGCCACATGCCGCGATACGACTTCGTCAGTCAGCTCTTCGATCCTGCCCTGTGCAGCGATTCTGCCGTTGTCCATCATGATGAAGGCATGGGCGATCATGCGCGCGACCTTGATGTGCTGCTCGGTCAGGATCATGGTGAGACCTTTTTCGCGGTTGAGATGCAGCAGCATCGCGCCGATTTCGCTCACGATATTGGGCTGGATGCCGTCAGTGGGTTCGTCCAGCAGCAGCACTTCGGGCTTCAGCGCCAGCGCGCGGGCAATGGCGAGCTGCTGCTGCTGGCCGCCAGAGAGCAGGCCGCCGCGGCGATCCAGATTTTCCTTTAAGTAGGGAAACAGCTCCAGGCATTCCGGTGGGATTTCCGAGCCCTTGCCGCGCCCGGCGAAGGTGCCGAGCTGGATGTTTTCCTTGACCGTGAAGGCGCCCAGGATCTGGCGGCCCTGCGGCACATAGCCGAAGCCGGCGGCGGCGCGCAGATGCGTCGGCAATTTGATGATGTCCTTGCCGCCGAGCTGTATCTTGCCATCCGCGCCATCGGTGAGGCCCATCAGGGTTTTCACCAAAGTGGTCTTGCCGACGCCGTTACGGCCCAGCACGCAGAGGCATTCGCCGCGATCCAGCGTAAAGGAGACGTTCTTTAGCGTCGGCGTACGGCCGTAGAAGGAGGAGACATTGTCCAGCTTAAGCAGCATCGGCGACATCCCCGGTGCCGAGATAGACGTGACGGACTTCGTCGTTCTTCTCGATTTCCGCCATGGTGCCTTCGGCCAGAACCGAGCCCAGATGCATCACGGTGACCGCATCGGCGACCCCGCGCACGAAGGCCATGTCGTGCTCCACCACCAGCAAGGTGTGCGTTTTTTTCAGCATGTTGAAAATTTCCACGGTCTTCTCCGCCTCATGCTCGGTCATCCCAGCGGCGGGTTCGTCCATCAGCAGCAATTTGGGGTCCTGCATCAGCACGATGCCGATTTCGAGCCATTGCGTCTCCCCATGGGAGAGAAAGCCCGCAGCCGCAGCCAGGCGGGTTTTCAATCCCACCAGCTCGGCCACATAATCGATCCGGCCGCGCGCCCGGCCGATGCCGAAGCGGAACATGTTGCGCAGCGGGTTGACCTCGTCCGCGGCGGCGAGAAACAGATTTTCCTGCACCGTGAGGTCGCGGATCACCGAGGGGATCTGGAATTTACGCCCGATGCCGCGGCGGGCGATCTTGTCCTCCCGCAATCCGCGGATTTCGTGGCCATCGAACAGGATGCTGCCGGTATCGGCGCGCTGCCGCCCGGTGATCATGTCCATCGCGGTGGTTTTGCCGGCGCCGTTGGGGCCGAGCAGGCAGCGCAAGGTGCATTCGGTAACGTCCAGGTTGAACCCATCCAGCACGGTGACGGCGCCGTATTTTTTGGACAGTCCGGTGATTTTCAGCAGGCCCATGAGTCAGCCACCCTCATGCGCGGGTGCAACCGCTTGATGTTGGGCAGGTCCACGGCGGCGGAGAAAAAATCCGACCAGCCATTCGGCGACGCCTGCCAGCCCCTTGGGCAGGAAACGAACCACCAGGATGAAGAATATCCCAAGAAACAGCAGCCAGGTGTTGAGCAGCGTATCGCCCACCACGGTCTGCCCGGCATTGATCAGCAACGCCCCCAGCATGGCCCAGAGCAGCGAGGCGCGACCACCCACACCGGTCCAGATCACCATGCCGACGCTGAATGAGACATCCAGCTGCGCCGGCGAGACGTATTGCTCCAGCATCACGAACAGGCAGCCGGCGATGGAGGCGATAAACCCGGCAATGCCGAACAGCAGCGTCTGATAGAGAAAGACATTATAGCCGAGGAAGCGCGTGCGTTCGGAGTCGGTGCGGATCGCATGCGTCACCAGGCCGAATTTTCCGGCCAGCAGCGCCTTGGAGAGGGCGGCGAGGACGACCAGGGCTACCGCGACGATGATATAGGCGGTGGGGCTATAGGGATCGATGCTGTGGCCGGCGATCAGCAGCGCGTTGGGCGGCGTGATGCCATTGGCGCCGTCGGTATAGGGCTGGATGTCGAGGACCAGCAGGCCGATCGCGCTGAGCATCGCCAAGGTCATCACCGCGACGAAGCCGCCATGGACACGCGCCGCGAACATCAGGCCGCCGAACAATGTCCATAGAACGGTGGGGAAGAATAACGCGATCAGCAGCCCGGTCGTGGTGCTTTTGAACGGCTCCCACATCAGCGGCAACTGGGTGAGGCTGTTATTGGCCATGAAGGGCGGCATCGGGCTGTCCGGTGTCTGTGCCTGCATCTGCATGGTCATCGCCATGCAATAGGCCGCCAGGCCGAAGGGCACGCCCTGGCCCAAAGTGAGCACGCCGCCGGCGCCCCAGACCAGCGAGACGGAGAGCGCCAGCATGGCGAAAACGCCGAAGGTGGCTAGCAGGTTCAGCGTGTAGCTGTCATCGATCACCGCCGGCACCGCCAGCACGATGATGAAGAACACCGCGTAGACGGCCCATTGGGCTTTTGAATTATGGTAGAGATTGGAGCTTGTCATCAGGGCCTCAGCGCCGCGAGGCGGATGGTGCGATCAGCCCTTGCGGGCGGAAGCGCAGAAAGATGACGATGAGGGTGAAGATGATGCAGAGCGCCAGCGTATCATCGGCGAAATAGGAGAAGATGGATTGCAGCTCCCCCACCGCGCCACCGGAAATCACCGAGCCGACCAGCGAGCCGCCGCCGGAGACGACCACCAGGAAGGCCTGCACCACGTAGCCGCTGCCCATGTTCGGCAGAACGATGTTGAGCACCCCGAACATGCAGCCGGCGAGGCCCGCGAGCCCGCTGCCAAGCGCGAAGGCGCCGGCATAAACGCGCTTCTGATTGATGCCGAAGGAGGCGGCCATGGCGCGGTTTTGCGTGACGGCACGGATCTGCATGCCAAAGCGGGTGCGCTGCATGAAGAGCCATACCGCCGCTGAGACCGCGAGCGTTACGGCCAGGATGAAGACGCGGAAGACCGAGATGGAAAAGAAGCCCAGCTGCCAGTTCTGGTTCAGCGCGTTGGGGACGGAAAGATATAGCGGATCGCTGCCGAAGATCAGACGCACCGCCTGGATGAGGACGATCGAGACCCCCCAGGTGGCGAGCAGCGTATCGAGCGGCCGATCGTAGAGATATCGGATGAGAAGCCGTTCGATCAGCAGGCCGATCACCGCCACGATGAGAAAGCTCAGCGGCAGGCAGAGCAGAAAGGGCACATGGAGCTTGCTCTCCAACACATAGGTTGCATAGGCGCCCAGCATGATGAACTCGCCATGCGCCATGTTGATCACGCCGATCGTGCCGTAGACGATGGTGAGCCCGAGGGCTGCAATCAGCCAGGTGCTGGCGACGGAAAGGCCCAGCAGCAGCGCATCGGCGAACCCTGCGGAGAAGATCATATGCTCCATATGCCCTGATCTCTGCTTACAGCACGTTCTTCTGGATCGTGCCGTTCGGCGCCTTCAGCCCATCCGCGGTGCACACCCCAAGAGCGGGGTAGATGAAATACGGAAGGGGTTGGATCTGCGTCGGCGACTGCGCGACGATCTTGAAGCTGCCATCCGACTGGCACTGGCCGATCTTCGGCGTAAGCCAGGTGTTGAAATTATCGGAATCGATCCAGATCTTGCCTTCCGGCGAAATGCTGTCATCCAGCGTTACGCCGCCAGAGATATCGCGCAGCTTGCGCGAGGTGACGTCCTCGACACCATATTGCGCGATGGCTTTTTCCAGGCCCAGCTTGAAGACATAAGCCGAGTTGTAGGTCTCTTCCATGTTGTAATGGGTGACGCTGCTGTGGTTGTAGGGGCTGGAGAGGAAGCCGTTGACGAATTTATGGTTTGTGGGCGTATCCAGCGCCATGAAATAGGGCGCCGAGAGGAAATGACCGGCGCCGAATTCTGCACCCATCGCGCGGGTTTCGATCTCGCCGGTGGTGAGCGCCGCAATCGGCATGGAGCTGGAGGAGAAGCCGGCCTGTTTGAACTGCTTGTAGAACGCGATGGTGGAGGCGCCAACGACGGTGGAGAAAATGAAATTCGGCTTGGCCTCGCGGATCTTGTTCAGCACCCCGGAGAAATCGGCGCCGCCGAGCGGAACATATTCCTCGCCCACGAGTTCGCCGCCGACGCCGTTGAGCCAGACCTTGGCGTCCTTGTTGGATTCCTTCGGCCAGACATAGTTGGAACCGACGAAGAAGACCTTCTTGCCGAAATGCTTCACCATGAAGGGGATCAGGTCGCGGGAATGCTGGTTCGGCAGCGGGCCGGTGCAGATATCGTTCTGCACGCATTCAGCGCCCTCATAACATGTTGGATAATATAGCAGCGAATCAAACTCGATCACGGTGGGCAGCACCGCCTTGCGGCTGGCGGAGGTGTAGCAGCCGAATACCGCGATCACCTTGTCGCGCAGGATCAGCTCTTTCATCTTCTGCGAATAGACGTTGAAGTCGGATTTCGCATCGATGATCACCGGTTGCACCGGCTGGCCGGCAATGCCACCCGCCTTGTTGATCTCATCGAAGGCGTATTGCAGCACGTAGGTGGAATCTGCTTCCGGCACCGCGAGGTCGCCGGTGAGCGAGAACAGCACGCCAACCTTGATCGGCTCGCCCTGTTTCAGCGTGGCGCCCCAGGCCTCGCCGCTTTTTTTGCTCCAGATATGGGGGGAAGCGATGGCCGCGAGGGTTGAAGCCGCACCCACACTAAAACTTCGACGCGTTGTCTTCATTGCAAATTTCCTCATGAGATGGCGAAAGGAGAAGGCAGCTACGGGAATCATGAAACCGGACATGAAATCGCTAGTCGGGACGAACTAAACGGATTAAGCTCGTCCCTCCTGAATAAAAAAGAACTAGTTAAAACGACTACGTTATCTAGTTATGAATGCTAATCACCGCCTCAGAATGCGTCAACAAAAATCTTGCTCATCTGTTAACTTTTATTCCTGTACAGAATATGCAAATAAATTAAGCAGCTTATACTCGAACTGTTTTTTATTTAGGCTCGGCGACAACACTTAGACAACACTTAGTGGTATGCGGATTAGATAAACGATTTGACTAATCGTTTCTTGACGCGCCCTGCACGCGCAGGTAGGCGGAAACAAACAATGCTGCTAATAAACCCCGAGTCCTCAATTCAGAAAGTTCACATCGCGCGATGAAAATTCTTATCGCCGATGACCATTGGATCGTTCGCGAAACCCTGCGCCAGGTCCTCAAGCAACTCGGCCGCACGGACGAAATCGTGGAAGCCTCCAGCTTCGGCGAGATGCTTCAGGTCATCGACAATTCGCCGGATATCGGGCTGATTCTGGTGGATTTGGTCATGCCGGATTTTGAAGCCTTCGACGGCCTGAAGGCTTTGCGCCGCCGCGTGCCACAGGTGCCCCTGGTCGTCGTCTCCGTACATGAAAATCGCGAGCACGTATTGCAGGCAATCAGCCTTGGCGTGATCGGCTACATTCCAAAAACCGCGCCGCCAAGCGAGCTTCTGGAAGCCTTGCGGCTGGTCATGGACGGCCATGTCTCGTATCCGCGGCACATCCTACAGCAAACCAGCGAACAGGCTGCCGTCCGGCGGGCGCCAAGCGGGCCTGCCGCTGCCAGGCTTACCGATCGGGAGAGCGATGTCCTGCTGCTGCTTGGGGAGGGTAGCTCGGTCTCGCGGATCGCCGAGAAGCTGCAGCTCAGCCCGCATACCGTCCGCGTGCATATCTCCAACATGATGCGCCGTCTTGGCTTCGGCGATCGCGCTTCACTCCTGCATTACGCGATCAACCGGCGTAAAGATGCCTGACGCGGAGCCCGCGAGTAGCTTTTCTCCTTGGGAGGTGCTGCGCGATATCAGTCTTGGCATTGCGATCTTTGATCCTGACGAACATCTGCTGGGCAGCAATGCCGGGTTTGACGCGCTGTACGGCAGCATGGTGGACGTCATTAAACCAGGCATCTCGCTGGAAGCTTTGCTGGATACCCTGGCGACCCGAAATCAAATCAACGCCGGCGCTTCCGCAAGCTGGGTCACCGCCGCTTTGTCCTCGCTACGGGGGATGATCCCGATACGGCATGATCTGCTGAGCGGCCGCAGTTATGAGATTGCACCGCATGTGGTTCCAGCCGGCATAGCCCTCACCGTACAGGACGTCACAACGCTCAAACGCGGCGATGCAGCACTTCGCGAAGCACGGGACATTGCGGATCGGGCGAACCAGTCCAAATCGCGGTTTCTGCGCGCCGCCAGCCACGACCTTCGCCAACCGCTCGCGACCCTGAAAATTCTCATCTACACCTGTCAGGGAAATCTCGAGGAGTTGGCGCGGCCGGAAACGCTACGGGCGATGGATGTATCCGTCAGCGTCATTGAGGATCTGCTCGGCGCGCTTCTCAATATCGGCCAACTCGATGGCGGCGGCATCGTTGCGCATATCGATAGCGTACCCATCTCCGCAATCCTCGACCGGGTCTTCATCCAGTTCAAGCATCAGGCCGAGCAGAAGGGCTTGAAGCTCACCGTTGTTTCCTCAAGCCTGGTCGCCTCGTCGGACCGCATTCTGCTGGAGCGGGTCCTGTCGAACTTCGTCAGCAACGCGATACGCTACACCGATGTCGGCCGCATTCTTGTCGGCTGCAGGCGCGGCAGGGATCATATTCAAATCATGGTGGCCGATACCGGGCGGGGTATTTCGGCGGAAAACCAGAGCCGGATTTTCGATGAGTTCTATCGTGTCGTAGACCGGCCCGAGCCCGGGCAAAAAGGGCTCGGGCTCGGGTTGAACATCGCCAAACGTTTTGCGGAGTTGATAGGTGCTACGATCTCTGTGCAAAGCAACCCCGGCCGCGGCAGTTGTTTTTCCATCCGGGTGCCGATCGGCGAAGTCTGGCGCGCCGCGGTGGCGGAGACGGCTGTCTCTGAATTTCTTGCGGGTCAGTTCGCCGGTCTGGAGGTTCTGCTGGTGGAAGATGACCAGCTTCTGCGCGATGCCTTGAGCAACTTGCTGCAGCGCTGGGGTATCCTCGTGACCGCTTCGATCGAACCGGAAGAAGCCGTCGAAGCGTTCCTCGCCCGCGGCACGAAACCGGATCTCGCCATTACGGATTACCGCCTGCCTGGCGGGTTGCGGGGTACCGAGGTTTGCCAGCTTCTGCGCAGAAATTTCGGCGCCGAGTTGCCATGCATTGTTGTAACAGGCGATACAGATGTGCAACCTTTAAGCGAAATCACTGCTGCGGGCTTGCGTTACCTGATAAAACCGGTCAGCCCGCCGCAGCTCCGCGCGCTGATGCACCATCTGCTTTATGAGCCTGACCTTCCCGATCCGATATGACGCATTGAATTTGGCGTATTTCTTGCTTGTTATCAGATGTTTTCATTTGTTCGTTTGGCGCGAGGTGATCCAAAGATGCGTGAAGGCGCGACGACAACCTGTACCCGTTATGCGCAAGCCGGCTGGTGATGGCACACGAGGAAAGCACGGAGATCCCAATCGGCAGCATGGTGCCGCTCACCGGCGCGATTGCCGATGACGGCATCGCCTTTCGTAATGGCGCCATCATCGCCATTGAAGAGATCAACGCCAGCGGCGGGATTCTTGGCCGCAAGCTGCATCCTTATTTTGTAGACACCGGCCCACAGAACGCCGCCAGCGTAATCGCCGCGGCAAACATGCTGATCCATCGGCACAAGGTCCACGCCATCATCAACGGTTACAACATCGGTCCGCAAAACGCCGAGTACGAACCGATTGCCGATGCCGGCATCATCTATATCCATCAGAACACGCTGCTACAGCATCATGATACCATCAGCAGCGATCGAGAACGCTATTTCGGCTGCTTCATGGGTGATCCGGCCGATTACTGGTATGGCCAGGGCTTTATAAAATTCATCTCCTGGCTGCGAGATACGCGGCAATGGACGCCGCGTAACGAGCGCCTGGCTATCATTTCTGGATCGAAACCATATAGCATCGTCATCGCCCGCGCGATAGAAAAGATCGCCCATATGTTCGGATGGCAGGTCGTCTGCGGGCCAAGAATCGTGCAGACGCCAACAACATCCTGGCAAGAAGCCCTGGCGGAGGTTCGGGCCGCCGACCCGGCAGTCATTGCGAACACGCATTTCTATGCCGGCGATCTCGCGCATTTCCAGATGCAGTTTCTGGAAAATCCAATCAATGCCCTGATCTATCTGCAATACGGCGCGATGCATGACTCCTTCGTGCGGCTGGCCGGCGCCGCATCGGAGGGCGCCATCGTCGGCACCGTTGTGGGCCTGCTGCCGGATGCGATCGGCCAGGCCTTCGAGGAACGCTATCGCGCCCGCTTCAGAGATGATTCAACGGCGCGCATCGCCGGGCAGGTGCACGCCGCCATGCATCATTATGCCATCGCCGCCGCCCTCGCGGGGGGCACCGCTCCGCCCGGCGGGCATCAGCAAAATCGTGTTGTGGCCGCCAGGCTGCGGAGCACGATCTACCGCAGCGTGATCGGCAGCGTGAACTACGACTCGAACCAGGCGGCGACATCCTATCCGAATTCCACAAACGATCCCTCGCTCGGGCTGCCGCATTTGTTCTTTCAGATCCAGGGCCGCGACCTCCGCCATACCGCCATCGCCCCACATCCCTACGATGTCGCGCCGTTCAGAATACCGCCGTGGTTTCGATAGGTGAATCGGTCGGCAGACGGATGAAGGAAGCACTTCTTTTTCTGAAGAAAAAGAAGCAAAAAGACTGCTGTTAATCTGGGCCGGGCGTTTGGCCGCCGCCGCTTTTCCATAGCCGGCGCAGCTAAAACGGCCAATGTCAGGGCCCGAGTGGATGCTGAACCCGTCAGTGGCAAGCGAATGCCAAGAAAACAGCCACGACCAGCAGATTAAGTAGACCTAACCGATCAGCTGCCGCGGATGCATTGCGATTGGACCACGGTCTGCTGTTTTATTTCTCATTATGTGTCGCGGAGCTCGCAATCGGTGTTGCGAATACCGGCCCTGGCATATCGGCGACGCTATGCGCTTGTCTTCCTAGTTCTCCTGCGGGGCTTCTCGTAAATTCAGTACTTGCCTTCGCCTCAAGCTATTAGGGAACGATATCCTTTGAAGTTGTTATCGGGGCGTCTTGCAAGCTGAGTGTCGCCAGCGATCGCGTCGCGCGCGTCAGTTACCCCAAGACAGACGAGCGATGCTTTGACATTGCTTAAGCGGGGGTAGGAGCAGGATACGTGTAAGAACCGGTCACAAGGAATTTTGGTGCGTTGGGCTTATCGGGGGCGTTTGCGGGAAGGGACGAAATCCTACGCTAAGCGGGATCGGACCCGAATGCCTGACCTTCGTGGACTGCGGACAGGCGGCTTTCGGGGAGGCATGTGGCGTTAGCTGCCTTTCCCAAAAAGGCGGGTATATTGGGAAAGCGCAACAATCGGCGGATAACCGTCCTGCTACGCCGGTTGCGGGTTCTCCACCTGAAGAAACGAGATCAGCGCGCGCAGCGTTGGCGGGGTTCGATGCCGGCTGGGATGGTAAAGGTAGAAGTCCGGAAAGGGCTTGCACCAGCCCTCTAGAACACGGACGAGCGCCCCGCTCGCGATATGGGGCTCGACGGCCGCCTCAGGCAAACAGGTGAGTCCCATACCTGCCAGTGCC
>JAMFSE010000010.1 GCA_026225115.1 Rhodovastum atsumiense | reverse complement strand
GTTCATGGCGAAGGCGTTTGTCTCGAAGCCGGCATGCTCGACGGCGAGCGAATGGTCGACGATCAGCTGCACCGGCACCACCGGGTTCACCTTGGCTGGATCGCCGCCCATGTCGGCGATGGCGTCGCGCAGGCCGGCGAGGTCGACCAGCGCGGTCTGGCCGAGGATGTCGTGGCAGACGACGCGGGCCGGGTACCAGGGGAAGTCGAGCTCGGTTTTGCGTTCGATCAGCTGTTTCAGGAAATCCGTGAGTTGCGCGGGATCGGCGCGGCGCACCAGGTTCTCGGCCAGCACGCGCGAGGTATAGGGCAGGCCGTCATAGGCGCCGGGGGCGATTGCCTCGACGGCGGCACGGGCGTCGTAATACGCGAGCTCGGTGCCGGGCAGGGGTTTTTTGTATTGGCTGTTCATGGTGGAGTATCCTTAAGAAATCTGCGTTTCGATGTTGATTCGGGAGGTGCGGATGTGGCGGCGCATCAGCATTTCCGCGAGCTCGCCATCGCCATCGGCAATGGCGTCCAGAATGCGGTGATGCTCGGCGAACGCCTGTTCCGGCCGGTTCGGCGTGGAGGAGTGCTGGATGCGGTACATGCGGGCGAGTTGATAGAGTTCATCGCAAAGCAGGCGGATCAGCATCTGGTTATCGCTGGCCTGGACGATGCGATAATGGAAGTCGAAATCGCCCTCCTGCTGATAATAGCCGCGGCCTGCCTGGAAGGCTTCGTCGCGCTCATGCTCGCGCAGCACTTCCCGGAGTTCCTCCACCTGATCGGGCCGCATGCGTTCGGCGGCGAGCCGGCAGGCCAGGCCCTCGAGCGATTCACGGATCTGGTAGAGCTCGCACAGCTCGAGCCGGGTGAGGGAGACGACGCGGGCGCCGACATGGGGCACGCGGACCAATAGTTTCTGGCCTTCCAGCTGGTGCAAGGCCTCGCGGAGCGGACCGCGGCTGACGCCATAGGCACGGGCCAATTCCGGTTCCGAGATTTTGCTGCCTGGGGCGATTTCACCCTTGACGATGGCGGATTGGATCTGGCGCAGCACATTGCCCGCCAGGGTCTCGCTGACCGCGGGGCTGCTGATTTTAAGTGACTGGGTTTTTTGTTTACTGTCGACAATCATTCGAACGGATGCCTTAAACCTGCAGGTTTGTACCTCCGAAGGTTAAGATTGTCAACAATATAGGGTCACTCTGCGGCGGCGGCCTTGGCCGGTTCGGCCTGTGCAAGGCGGGCTATCTGCTTCAGATCGGCCAGAAACGCGGTGTAGGCGGCGCGTTTTGCCGCCTCGTCCGGCAGCCGCAGCAGATAGCTGGGATGTACTGTGATAAAGCCGGGGAAATCTTCGAATTGCGTCCTGCCCCGGGCCTGGGCGATGGAAACTGCCTTGCCCGTCAGCGCCAGCGCCGCGGTGGCGCCCAAGGCGACGACCAGCCGGGGTTTTACGAAGGTAAGCTCCTTCATCAGCCACCAGCGGTAGTGCTTCACCTCGCCAGCCGTCGGCTTTTGATGGATGCGCCGCTTGCCGCGTTGCTCGAACTTGAAATGCTTGACGGCATTGGTGACGTAGACCCGGCGCCGGTCGATGCCGGATTTTTCCAGCGCGGCATCCAGCAATTGTCCGGCTGGCCCGATGAAGGGCCGGCCCTGCAAATCTTCCTGATCGCCGGGCTGCTCGCCGACGAAGGCGATGGCGCCGATCGGCCCCTCGCCCAGCACGGCGCGGGTCGCACCTGGAACCAGAGGCTCGGCGGCGGCGATGATGCGGTTCAGCGCCTCCAGGCTTTGCGGGTTCTGGTTCGCCATTTCCGCGACGGCCTTTTCCGGATTTCGCTTGGCGCTCACTGCCATCTCCTGCTGGATCATTTCCTCGACACGCGCCGGCGCGGCTTCGATTAGCCGGGCGATCGATTTAGCCTCCGGCAGGTTACGCCAGTATTTCATGGGCATTTCCTTGCGCATCAAATCCGGGTTGAGGCGCGCGGGATTGAAGGTGCTTTCATAATACTGCGTCCATCCGGCCTCGAAACTGTCGCTTTCCGGAAGATCGGCTTTGCTGCCGGGCGGGCCGATGATCAGGTTTTCGCGATCCCAGTGCAGGGAGCCGACCGGCGTGAAGATGGACCAGATCAGGCCGCGAAACCGGTCGACAAAAAAGCCCGCGGTTGCCTCGACGATGTAGTGATCGGGCTCGAACCAGGCGATGAATTGCTCCTGGCCGTCGGCGCGCGCAAGTTGGCGGAAGCGCAGGAATGCGTGCATTTTATGCAGGTCCCGGCCGATTGCCTTGCGCAGCACTTCCAGCCGGTGCACCAGCGGATCGCTTTGCACTTCGAGCACCGCGCGCTCGCCATGCAGCACCCGCCAGATCAGCGTATAGGCCAAGCTGTAACGGTCGGGATCGCGGTGGCAGAGCGCCTGATCGATCAGCTCCGCTACCGCGCGCGGCAGCGTGAACGGGCGTGCGGCTTCGGCTTCATCATTTGCAAATAGTTCAGGCATTTGCGCGCAAGTCCATGAAACGTCCGGCGGCGCGATGCGCCTGGCGATCAGGCTGCGCGCGGCCCGGCGAAAGCCTTGCACGTCCGCGCCCTCATGCAAAATGACCTGCACCGGCTGCATCAGAACAGCCGCATTTGCCGTTGCGGCGCGGTGATTTGGGTGCGTAAATCCAGGCGATCGGTCAGCCGTACCGGACGATGGTCGGCGGTGATCAGGAATGGGCGAATACGTTTCAGCCCTGTGGTCAGGCGGCCGATATCATCGAGACGCAGCCGCGTGTGCCGACGGCCGACGATGATCTTGTCGACAGCGCGTTTTCCCAGCCCCGGCACGCGCAGCAGCATCTCGCGATCGGCGGTGTTGACGTCGACCGGGAAGCGATCGCGATTTTTCAAAGCCCAAGCAAATTTCGGATCGATCTCCAGATCCAGCATGCCGTCCTCGCCGCCCGATGCGATTTCCTCGGCGCTGAAACCATAATACCGCAGCAGCCAGTCCGCCTGATACAGCCGGTTTTCCCGCTGCAATGGCGGCGCCTTCACGGGCAGCGCGGAACTTGCCTCGGCATGCGGGCTGAAGGCGGAAAAATACACCCGGCGCAGCGAGAAATTTTTGTACAGCGCTGCAGTTGTTGTCAGCAGTGATCCGTCCGTCGTCTCATCCGCGCCGACGATGATCTGGGTCGACTGCCCCGTCGGCGAGAAACGCCGCCGCTCGGCTTTTGCCTCGATGATGCGCTCATGCATCTGGCCCATGGCGGCGGCAATCGCCGGCGCATGTTTTTCCGGCGCCAGCCGCTCAAGACTCGCCACGGTCGGCAGTTCGAGATTGATCGAGAGCCGGTCTGCAAAAAGCCCGGCCTGCTCGATCAGCCAGGGATTGGCTTCGGGGATGGATTTCAGATGGATGTAGCCCGCAAAACCGTGATCCTGCCGCAGCGCCTTCGCCACGCGCAGCATCTGCTCCATGGTATAATCCGGCGAGCGGATGATGCCGGAAGACAGGAAAAGTCCCTCGATGTAGTTGCGTTTGTAGAATTCGACGGTGAGGGTGACGACCTCTTCGACCGTAAACCGCGCCCGCTTCACGTTGGAGGAGCGGCGGTTGATGCAATAGGCGCAATCGAACAGGCAAAAATTCGTCAGCAGAATCTTCAACAGCGATACGCAGCGGCCGTCCGGCGTATAGGCGTGGCAGATGCCGGCGCCGGTGGTGGACCCCAAGCCATCCTTGCCCGCCGAGCGCTTCGGCGCGCCGGAGGATGCGCAGGAAGCATCATATTTGGCGGCGTCCGCCAGGATGCGGAGTTTGGTGACGAGCGCAGCATCCATGAGAACACCTCGGTAGGGATGTTCATGGTATGTTCTAGCGATGGCCGATGTCAATAATGCGGCGCTGAACGCCGCATTAAATAATCAAAACCGTCATTGGAGAGCGGCGAAGCCGCCGCTTGTATAAGAAAAAGATGGATTGCTTCGCTGCGCTCGCAATGACGGCGAGGGGGTGTGAGATTACTTGGCGTAAATTTCCGGATGGTTTTTCGACCACTCACCCATCTCTCCGGGCGTCAGCGAATATTCATCCGATTTGGCGCCCGGATCCTGCGACGGTCCCTCGAACACCCGGGCGGCGAGATCGCGCGAGGACTGTCTGCCGTCCAAGGCGTCGATGATGCGGCGGTCGATGCGCCAGCCGTCCGGCCCACGGGAGAGGTATATCCGCGAGATGTTCAGACGCAGGAACGCCGGATCACCGTTCTTGCGGCAGAGGATGATGCTGTAATTCGTGGCAATCGCCCGGTCGCCATCAAGCTCCACATGCGGCAGCGTGCCGATATGTGCCGCACCGTTGCCGGTAAGCTTCCGGTGGGCAGCGCCATCCATCATGTTCGTGATCGCCTTCAGCCCATCCATATACATGGTGTCACGGACATCATACACGCCGTGTACCGCGTAAACCCGCCCCATCGCCTCATTATTGCAGCCATCCACGGCCGGACCGTAGGCGGAAATAACGTTATAAATCTCCAGCCGGTCTTCGACGATCTGTAGGCGTTCCTCGATTGATTTCATTTTTTTTATTTTCCCCTCAAGAGGCCGCTTTTTTGAAAAAAAGCGGCGCAAAAAACTTTTGTTATTCCGGAGCGGGGAGTTACCAGCGCCCGTGGCCCAGATGACAAAAGTCTTTTTGCTTCTTTTTCTTCAGAAAAAGAAGTGCTTTTACTTAAATCGTTTCTAGTCGATACGGCACGACGCCGCGCTCCGCGGTTCCCACGTCCAGCGCGCGGCCGATTGGCGGGACGGAGCGGTGCCGGCAGGAATCGCGCTCGCAGGCGCGGCAGCCGGGGCCGATTGGGTCCGCCGCGTCCGGGTTGTTCAGGTCAAGTCCGGCGGCGTAGACGGTTTGCGCGGCGTGGCGGAGTTCGCAGCCCAGCACCACGGCGACTGAGCGCGGCCGGCTGAGATAGGAGCCGCCGCTGCGGCCGACGGTTCGGGCGATATTCAAATACCTTGTCTGGTCCGGCGTGATTGCCAACTGCACCAGGATTTCGCCGGGATGCGCGAAGGCGCGGTAGACGTTCCAGACCGGGCAGGGGCCGCCGAACTGTGCGAACTGGAAGGCGGTGGCGCTGCTGCGTTTGAGGATATTTCCGGCGATGTCGGTTTTTGCGAAGTAGAAGGGGATGCCGCGCAACTCCGCGCGCTGCATGGTGCTCAGGCGGTGGCAAACCTGCTCGAAGCTGGTGGCGAAATAATATTGCAGCCGCTGCAGGTCGTAGCGCACAGCGCGCGCGTATTCGTTGAATCGCTGGTAGGGCATCATCAGCGCGCCGGCGAAATAATTCGCCAAAGCAATGCGCGCCAGGCCGCGCGCCTCATCGGTTGAAAACCGGGCCCGCCGCACCTCGCGCTCGATACGATGTTTCTGATCGAGCAGGCCGATGACATGCGCCATCCAGAATATCTTGCTCTCCACGGCGGAATCCTCCGCCAGCACCAGCTGTTTTTCTTCCCGGTTCAGGCGCCAGAATGTGCCCTGGCCGAGCAGTTCGGCGCCGCTGGCGATGGAGATGCCATGCACATCCAGCAGGTAGCGCGAAAGATCGTCGCGCAATGTGGCGCTGTTGAATTGATGCGCCTCGAAAACCTGTTCCGCCGCGCGGTCCAGTGAATCGAAATAATTGTGGTGCGCCTGCACCCAGTCCCGCACCTCATCATAGGGAAAACGTGAGGCGGTGCCTGTGACCGGTTGGTTGGCGCTGCGGATCAATTCCTCCTGGTGCTGTTCCTCCCGCCTGGTGTAGTCACGGTAGAGCGCCATGAACATGTCGCTGAATTCTGGCGCGGCGCGGATAATCGCCTGCACTTCCTCGGGCGGAAAGGCTTTTGGGCCGAACAGCGGGTCCCGCAAGGCCTCGCGCAGGTCGCCGGCGCGGCGGACGTCTTCGTTATCGAGAAAGGTGACTTCCGGCACCCGCAGGATGCCAGCCAGGCGGGTGAGCAGGGTGGGCGTCAGCGGCCGCTGGTCGCTTTCGATCTGGTTCAGGTAGCTGGGCGAAACACCGGCCAGCTTGGCCAAGGCCGATTGCTTCAGGCCCAGTTGCTCGCGCGCCCGTTTAAGGCGGTCGCCGGCCAGCAGTTTTTTCTCTTTCATGCCCGGACGATGCCGAAATTTGCAATGTTTGCAAAGCTAGACCGGTTCTTCACTCTTTTTTACAACCGCTTCTATGGAATTCCTGCCTCTTTGGGCGCAGAAGAACCTCAAAACGGGGCCGGCCAAGTGCAAATCTCGCGCTGAAATGGCGGCCCAGGGCGCAATTTATGGGTTATTTTTGAGGAAAACCAGCAATGAGTGAAACCACGCTTCCGAAACCGAAAAAATCCGTCGCTCTGTCCGGCGTCGCCGCCGGCAACACCGCACTTTGCACGGTCGGCCGCAGCGGCAACGATCTGCATTACCGGGGCTACGACATTCTCGACGTTGCGGAAACCTGCGAATTCGAGGAAATCGCGCATCTGCTGGTGCACGGCACTTTGCCGAATAAATCGGACCTCGCAGCGTATAAGGCCAAATTGCGCGCCTTCCGGGGCCTGCCGGCCGCCACCAAAGCCGTGCTGGAAGCCATTCCCGCCGCCGCCCACCCGATGGACGTGATGCGCAGCTACGTCTCCGCTTTGGGCTGCGTGATACCGGAAGCCCATGATCATAATCAACCCGGTGCAACCGATATCGCCGACCGCCTGATGGCCTCGCTGGGCTCAGCCCTGCTGTACTGGTATCACTATTCCAACAACGGCAAGCGCATCAAAACGGAAACCGATGACGACAGCATCGGCGGTCATTTCCTGCACCTGCTGCACGGCGAAAAACCCTCCAAATCCTGGGTCCACGCCATGAACACCTCGCTGGTGCTGTACGCCGAGCATGAATTCAACGCCTCCACCTTCACCTGCCGCGTCATCGCCGGCACCGGCTCGGACATGTATTCCTGCATCACCGGCGGCATCGGCGCGCTGCGCGGGCCAAAACACGGCGGCGCCAATGAAGTCGCCTTCGAGATCCAGAAACGCTACAATACCCCCGATGAGGCCGAGGCCGATATCCGCAAGCGGGTGGAAGCCAAGGAAGTCGTCATCGGTTTCGGCCACCCGGTCTATACCATCTCCGACCCGCGCAATGTCGTCATCAAGGGCGTTGCCAAAAAACTCAGCGAAGACGCCGGCAGCACCAAAATGTTCGCCATCGCCGAGCGCCTCGAAAGCGTCATGGCTGAGGTCAAGAAAATGTTCCCCAACCTCGATTGGTTCTCGGCCGTCTCCTACCACATGATGGGCGTGCCAACCGCCATGTTCACCCCCCTGTTCGTCATCGCCCGTACCTCCGGCTGGAGCGCGCATGTCATCGAACAACGGATCGACGGCAAAATCATCCGCCCATCCGCCAATTACACCGGACCGGAGGATTTGAAGTTCGTGCCGATTGATGAAAGGCCGTAAGGAGAAGGGAAGCAGTTCTTTTTGTGAACAAAAAGGACCAAAAAAACTTTATTTATCCGGGACACGGGCGCGATGTTGCCAACGCCCCGGACCTCAATAGGAGAAGCTTTTATGCCTTACTTGCGCGCTACTGATTTACCTTCCGGATATGCCGGGGACCGTTTTCGGGCGTTGCTGGAAAAGCCGGGGATTTTGGGCATTCCCGGAACGCATAATGGTATCGCCTCGCAACAGGCGAAGGCCGCGGGGTTTGAGGCCTGCTATCTTTCCGGCGCCGCCATGACGGCTTCCATGGGCCTGCCGGACCTCGGCATTATTACGGTCGATGAGGTTTGCTTCTTCATCAAGCAGGTCACCCGGGCCTCGGGCCTGCCGGTGCTGGTGGATGGCGATACCGGCTATGGCGAGGCGCTGAACGTAATGGCCATGGTGCGCGCCTTCGAAGATGCGGGCGCCGCCGCCGTGCATCTGGAAGACCAGATTCTGCCAAAGAAATGCGGCCATCTGAATGATAAGAAACTCGCCTCGGCGCAGGACATGGCAGCGAAGGTCTCGGCCGCCGCACACGCCCGCCGGCATCTCTACATCATCGCCCGCACCGACGCCGCGGCGAGCGAGGGCATGGACGGTGCGGTGGCGCGGGCAAAGCTTTACATGGAAGCCGGTGCGGACGCGATTTTCCCGGAAGCCTTGAATACCGAAGAGCATTTTCGCGAATTCGCCCGTCGCATGCCGGGCGTACCCTTGCTCGCCAACATGACCGAATTCGGCCGCACGCCGTTCTACACCAAGGAACAGTTTGAAAGCTTCGGCTACAAAATGATGATCTGGCCGGTGACCTCGCTGCGGGTTGCAGCGCTGGCGCAGGAAAAACTCTACGCCGCAATCGCCAGGGACGGCGGCGCGCATAATTGCGTGGACCAGATGCTGACGCGGAAGGACCTGTACAAGACGATCGATTATGATGGGTTCGAGGCGCTGGATGCGACGATCGTGAAGACAATCGTGCCAGAGGCGATGTCTCAATAGTACATAAGGTCGGAGCAATACCTTTTGTTCCGCGGAGCGGAAGTTGATAGCTGATTGAAATGTAAGCATTTTTTGAAATTAGCTTGCTTACGCTTCGAAGCTTGTTTTAATCAGGTGTCAAGTATATTTTTTAATTATCTTGCTATACTAAGTCGATTCCCCATTTGGCGGGAAATTGGAACTCTGGCAACTGAGGTTTGGTCAAATGAAGCGTGCCATAAACACCATGAAGACCTACCGCTAATGAATCGAAGTGATTTGGTTTTGGCCATGCTCGCCAGCGCGGAGGGCAGACCATACACGCCTGCTCAAATTCAGAAATCCCTTTTTCTTGTTTCCAAAAACATTCCCTCAGTGATTACTGAAGGGCCAGGATTTAACTTTACGCCGTATGATTATGGGCCATTTGATTCCGCAGTTTACATTGAAGCGGAAAACCTAGCCAGGTC
>JAMFSE010000076.1 GCA_026225115.1 Rhodovastum atsumiense | reverse complement strand
CGGCCCCCTGGCCCCCCGCCAACGGCTGCGCCTTTGGAATCCAATAGGCCTTAGGGGCAGGTGGGGTGCGGGGTTCCCACTGGGAACCCCCGCACCCCGCCTGCCCCTAACTCATATTGGATTCCAAAGGCTCAGCCTTTGGCGAGGGTCCAGGGAGCAGAGCTCCCTGGCCTTCCTTAACTGAGGAGACCGGGATGCCGACGCCACGGACTTTGTTCGACAAGATTTGGGAAGCGCATGTTGTGGATCAGATGGGGGATGGGACGGCGGTGTTGTACATCGACCGGCATCTTGTGCATGAGGTGACGTCGCCGCAGGCTTTTGAGGGGTTGCGGATGGCCGGCCGGAAAGTTCGGCGGGTGGATGGGACCATCGCGGTGGCCGATCATAATGTGCCGACGGATGCCGACCGTTTGAATGGCATCAACGAGCCTGAGAGCAAAACTCAAATCGATACGTTGGTGCAGAATGTTGCGGATTTTGGGGTGCCTTATTTTCCCATCTCTGACGCGCGGCAGGGCATTGTGCATGTGATTGGGCCGGAGCAGGGGATTTCTCTGCCTGGGATGACGATTGTTTGCGGGGATTCGCATACCAGCACGCATGGGGCGATGGGCGCTTTGGCATTTGGGATTGGCACGTCTGAGGTGGAGCACGTGCTGGCGACGCAGACGTTGCAGCAGAAGCGGGCGTTGAACATGCTGGTGCGGGTCGATGGCAAACTGCCGGCTGGCTGCACGGCCAAGGATATTATCCTGGCTATTATTGGGAAGATTGGGACTGCGGGTGGCACCGGGCATGTGATTGAATATGCCGGTGAGGCAATTGCCGCGTTGGATATGGCGGGGCGTTTGACGGTTTGCAATATGAGCATCGAGGCTGGGGCGCGGGCTGGGTTGATTGCGCCGGATGAGACGACGTTCGCCTATGTTAAAGGCCGGCCTTATGCGCCGAAGGGCGAGGATTTTGATAAAGCCGTTGCCTATTGGCGGAGTTTGCCGAGTGATGCGGGCGCCCATTACGACAAGGTTGTGGTGCTGGATGCCGCCGAGATCACGCCGCAAGTGACCTGGGGGACGAATCCGGAGGCAGTGTTGCCGATTACCGGTGTGGTGCCGGACCCGGCTGCAGAGCCCGATGACGCGCGCCGCGCGCAATTGGTGCAGATGCTGAAATACATGGATCTGGCGCCGGGGCAGAAGCTCGCAGGCACCAAGGTTGACGTGGTGTTTATCGGCTCCTGCACCAATTCGCGGATTGAGGATTTGCGCGCGGCGGCGGCGGTTGCCGGCGGCCGGCATGTGGCTGACGGCGTGCGGGCTTTGGTGGTTCCGGGTTCCGGGCTGGTCAAGCAGCAGGCGGAAGATGAAGGCCTGGACAAGGTTTTTCTGGATGCCGGGTTTGAATGGCGGGAGGCCGGGTGCTCGATGTGTCTGGGCATGAACCCGGATAAACTCACGCCGGGGCAGCGTTGTGCGAGCACATCCAACCGTAATTTTGAGGGCCGGCAGGGGCCGGGCGGGCGCACGCATCTGCTCTCACCGGCAATGGCTGCGGCCGCGGCGGTGACGGGCCAGCTTACCGATGTTCGGGAGCTGGTGTGATGGAAAAATTCGAAGTTCTGACCGGGGTTGCGGCGCCGCTGAACATGGAAAACGTCGATACCGACAAAATTATTCCGGCGCGGTTTTTGAAAACCATCAAGCGCACCGGGCTTGGCGTGCATTTGTTCGCATCCATGCGCTATGAGGATGATGGTTCCGAAAAGCCTGATTTCGTATTGAACCAGCCGAAATACCGGCATGCGGAAATTCTGGTTGCGGGCGATAATTTTGGTTGCGGTTCGTCGCGCGAACATGCGCCCTGGGCGCTGCTGGATTTTGGCATTCGCTGCATCATTGCCCCCAGCTTCGCCGATATTTTCCATGGCAATTGCTTCAAGAACGGCATTTTGCCGGTGGTGCTGCCGGCGGATGTTTGCGAGCAGCTGATGGCCGATGCGGCACTCGGCACCAATGCACGGATCACCGTGGATCTGGCCCGCCAAGTGGTGGTGCGGCCGGACGGGCAGGAGATCGCCTTTGAAGTGGACGCGTTTCGCAGACATTGTTTGCTGAACGGTCTGGACGATATCGGCCTGACCTTGGAACACGCCCCCGCGATCGACAAATACGAGGCGCGGCTGCAGCAGGAACACGCCTGGCAGCCGGTAATTTCCGGAGTCTAACGACACACATTCCCAGCGTCATGGCCGGGCTTGACCCGGCCATCCACGCCTTTCTCCGAGGTCCAAAACCATGATCGCAAACAAAACGCTCCTTCTCCTCCCCGGCGACGGCATCGGCCCCGAGGTAATGGCGCAGGCAAAACGCGTATTGAACTGGCTGCAAAAAACCAATCGCGTCAGCTTCGAGATCTCCGAGGATCTCGTTGGCGGCGCTGCGATCGACGCGCATGGCGTGCCGGTAACGGAAGCGACCATGGTCCGCGCCCTGGCTGCGGATGCAGTCCTGTTCGGTTCCGTCGGCGGCCCAAAGTGGGATTCCGTTCCCTTCGATATTCGCCCGGAAGCAGCATTGCTGCGCCTTCGCAAAGACCTCGGCGTTTTCGCAAATCTGCGCCCCGCAAAAGTATTCGACGCGCTGGTCGATGCCAGCTCGTTGAAGCCGGAACTGGTGCGCGGGCTCGATATTCTCATCGTGCGCGAGCTCATCGGCGGTATTTATTTCGGCGAGCCGCGCGGCATCGAAACTTTGCCGGACGGCAGCAAGCGCGGCGTCAACACCGAAGTCTACACCACCGCGGAAATTGAACGGGTCGGCAGGGTGGCGTTCGACATGGCGCGCAAGCGCGGTAAAAAAGTTTGCAGCGTCGAGAAAGCCAATGTGATGGAGAGCGGCCTGCTCTGGCGCCAGGTGATGACGGCCCTCCGCAACGCCGAATACCCCGATGTGGAACTCAGCCACATGTATGCCGACAACTGCGCGATGCAACTGGCCAGAAACCCGAAGCAGTTCGACGTCATCGTCACCGGCAATCTGTTCGGCGATATTTTGTCCGACCTGGCGGCCATGCTCACCGGCTCGCTCGGCATGCTCCCATCGGCCACCCTGGGCGCCGCTGATGAGGCCGGCCGCCGGCATGCGTTTTATGAACCCATCCACGGCAGCGCGCCGGATATCGCAGGCAAGGGCCTGGCCAACCCGCTGGCGCAAATCCTCAGCCTGGCGCTGCTGCTGCGCTACTCCTTCGACATGGAAGAAGACGCAAAGCTGATCGAACAAGCCGTTGAGCGCGTGCTGGCAACGGCCGGCCGCACCGCGGACATCGCCGCACCTGGCCGCGCCCAGATCAGCACCTCGGAAATGGGCGATGCGCTATTGGCGGAGCTGGAACGAGCCTGAACTATTGCCGTATTAGGGCGGTTCGGCTAAACCGCCCTCGGCCAAGCACCCGTAGCTCAATTGGATAGAGCACCAGACTACGAATCTGGGGGCTGGGAGTTCGAGTCTCTCCGGGTGCGCCATTTTCCCCATCTTTTTTGATCATTGGCCGATAATCGCACGGTCCAGCGCCAGCATTTCGGCAAAGGATGGGCGCGCCCAGATCGCCTTCAGATACGCGACCGACTTTGGGCAGATATCCGGATCGGGCCGGCAAGACCCCTCATCAAGCGAAGCAAACGCGCCAGCAACCGCGATGTCGGCCAGCGTGAAGCGGTCCTCGACCAGAAAGCCTGAGGGCGGGATTACCGACTCAAGATAGCCGGAAATTTTCGGGAACTCCTCGCGCTCCACCGCGTTGGCGATCTCGGCATTGCCGGGCTTGCCGTAGAATATCGGCGCCGCGACGCGGTGATAAAAAATTTTTGCCACACAGCTCTGCACGATCGTATCCGCGAACTCATCGAACCAGATGGCGCGCGCATGCGGGCCGGGTTCGTTTGGGATTAAATTCGGCTCCGGCTGCAGTTTTTCAAAATAGCCGACGATTGCCGAGGAATCGGAGACCCCGAAATCACCATCCTGCAGCGCCGGAATTTTGCCGAACGGGCTGGCAGCGCGAAACCCTGCCGGATCGTCCCGCGCCGAGACCAGTTTCACGTCGAGCCCTTTTTCAAGCGCGAACACCATCGCCTTGCGCACGAAGGGCGAGACCGGGACGCCATAGATAATCATTTAGAAAAAACCTTCAGTCGGAGTGCAATGCATCAGGATTTACGTTCATTTACCGCTTCGGCAAATGTGGTGCGGGGCGGGTTGATCTGTTTCGGCGCCCTTTTCAAACCACCGGCCGTCGCCGCCATTTTTTCCACCTGACCGAGCCATCGGGGCAGATTGCGCGCCGCGGCGCCGCGGCGCGTGGGGCCAAGCCGGAGGATGCGCACCGGCTTGAACCCGCAAAATCCGAGCACCTGATGCCTCCAGCGCCGCCCGATGGGATCGCCATAGATGAGGCGAAGGTACCAGGGCGGCGTATCCATCGTCACAATGACGTCCGCGGACCGGCCGCAGAGCAGCCTTTGCCAGAACACATTGTCGCGGTGATAGCGAAAGGCGTAGCCAGGCAGCAGGATACGGTCGAGCAGCCCCTTCAACATTGCCGGCTCGCCGCCCCACCAAAGCGGAAAGCCCACGACCAGGTGATCGCAGGCATCGATCGCGGCCGCGACCCGTTCCAAATCCGGCTCCCAGCCTTGCTCGGCGCCGTATCCATTTTGCAAATTGGGATCGAAAGCCAGGTCACGCACGGACATCATTTGCACGGATGCAGCACCGACCGAGGCAGCGTAATGCGCCAGCAGCGTGCTGGTCAGCCGTTGCGGCACCGGATGGCCGTCAAGGATGAGTATATTCAAACGGCCTCCGAGGTGCTGGTTAACCAAGCTTATAATTGTGGATAGCACGAAAACACGTTAGGCATATTTGTGGTGAGCAACATGTCGAACGACGCCAGGGCACAATGAGCGCGGATAAAAAGCCGCCGCAGGCGGATCGGCGGCAGCTGCAGCAGATCATTGCCGGGCTGAGCGAAGGCGTTCTGCTGTTCGATACCGGCGGCAATATCGTCTGGGCCAATGAGGCCGGCCTCGCCGCCTACGGCGTGCGGCAATTCGCCGATTTGGGCAAGAACGAAGCGGCATTTTTCGAGCGCTTCAACCTGCATTACCGCAACCATCATGAGCTGCAGGCGGGTGATTTTCCCATCGCCCGGCTACTGGCGGGCAAGGTCTTCAGCGATCTGATCGTCGAGGTGACCCGCGCCGGCGATCCCGAAACCGCAAAACGCGTGCACAGTCTGCGTGGCCAGATTCTAACCGATGCCAACGGTGAGCCGGAATCGCTCGTGCTGGTAGTGAACGATGTAACGGACAGGTTCAGCGCCGAGGAGAGGTTCGAGCGTACCTTCAACGCCAACCCGGCGCCGGCGATCATCTGCGGGGTAGATGATCTGCGTTTCGTCAAGGTAAACCAGGGTTTCCTCGGAATGACGGGATATACGCGCGAAGCGGTCATCGGCCGTTCGGTTTATGAAATCGACGTGCTGGAAGACGCAGCCGACCGCGAGGATGCGATCGAGCGGCTGAGTGAATGGCGCACGATATCTCAGACGGAATCGCTGCTGCGGCTGCCCGGCGGCGGTCGCAGGCCGGTAATCGTTGCGGGCCAGCCGATCGACCTGAATGATGAACGCTGCATGCTATTCACCTTCATGGATCTGGAGCCGCGCAAGCAGGCGGAAAACCTGCTGCGCCAGAGCGAGGAGCGCTTCGCCAAGGCATTCCGGCTGGCGCCGGTGCCGATGATGCTGACCACCCTCACGGGTATGAAAATATTGGATGTTAATGACGCCTTCACCGCGGCATTTGGGGTTGCTACGGCGGATGCGCGGGACAAAACCGCCGACGCGCTGGAGCTTTGGGAAGACAGCGCGCAGCGCAAACTCTTCGAGAAATCCCTGCGCGAAAACGGCACCATCCGGAATTTCGAGGCGCGGCTGCAGGCGCAGGATAATTTGACGATCGATAGCCTGATTTCAGCCGAGGTGGTGGCGATCCAGGCGCAGGATTGCGTGCTGAGCGTGATGCTGGATATTTCAGAGCGTAAACGCTCGGAAGCCGATCTGGTCGCCGCGATCGAGGCGGTGATGAAGGATACCTCCTGGTTCAGCCAGACGGTGATTGAGAAATTGGCAAATCTACGGCAGCCCAACCGGGCAGCACCGCGGGCTGAAATGTCGGCGCTGACGCTGCGCGAACGCGAGGTTCTGGAATTGATCTGCGAGGGGCTGACGGATAACGAGATTTCCGAAAAGCTTGGCCTGTCGCGCAATACAATCCGAAATCATGTGGCGACGTTATACGGCAAGATCGACGTGCACCGGCGCAGCGCCGCGGTGGTGTGGGCGCGCGAACGCGGCGTTACCGGGCCGAAAAAAGCGGCTGCCCAACGCCGCTGACTGCATGCGTTTGCACTAGTCGAATTAGTATTTTCCACTCTGTGGGCGACCATTGCGGAATCCTAAGTAAATCGCATCCGAGGACGAATTGCTTCGATTTTCGAAGTGAATTTCAGCGTCCGCGGCAGATTTATGGGAGTGGACGATGGATAAGGATCGTATCGATGGCGCCGCCAAGCAGGTAAAGGGCTCCATTAAGGAAGCCGTTGGCAAGGTAACCGGCGACAGCAAAACCCAAGCCGAGGGCGTTGCGGAAAAAGCCGCCGGCAAGCTGCAGAACAGTGTCGGCGGCGTGAAAGACGCGGCGCGGGACGCCGTTAAAAAATAACCATTCGCAACGGATAAAACTCAGGCACCGGCCGGTAACCCCGGCCGGCGCCTGACTCTGCATGAAGGCCGGGGAGCCGTTTTGGTATGTCGATCATTGGCTGGCTGGCATTTGGATTACTTGCCGGCGTCATCGCGAATAAAATAGTCGATAACGCAGCGGGAGGCCGCCGTGGCGGAATTCTGCTGGATTTAACGCTGGGCGTAATCGGCGCTGCTGGCGGCGGTGCAATGTTCAACAATTTTGGTGACATCCCTTTCGCCAGCTTCAATATTTACAGCATGCTGATATCTCTCATCGGCGCCGTGGTGGTGCTGCTGACCTATCACGCGCTGTTCGTCTACCGCGGGAACTTCGATAATTGAAATTTGCCCTGCTTACCGAAAAGAATATAGTTCCCGGCAAAGGAGGGCCTTTCGATGCAGAATATGGGAACCGCGGGAGAATCCTGCCCGTTTGAATTCAATTTTGATCCCGCGACCTTCAAAGCCGGCGACATGGTAAGCTACCGGGTTCCGGACGGGCTGGGGGATTTTCCGTTTGTCGGCACCATCCTCGCGGTGTTCGACGATTATATCGAGATCTCGCCGAACGACCCGACCGAGCCGGATAAACGCATGCGCGGGACCCGCGAGAGCCGGCCGATCGTGGCGGCGGCGGAAGCTTTGGCCTAGTTTTCATAGGGTAAGCCCGCAAATAGACCTTGCGATCGGCGTTGGGCCATGTATTGTAATTGAGAATAAGTCGCAATTACTGGGGTGGAGCGCCATGTTTGAACAATCGGTGGTCGTGGAGAACTTTTTTCTCCGGGATGTGAAGGCGTTGCAGGAGAGCAGCCGCTGTATCCTGGAGGACGCGCCGGACCAGAAGCCCGTCACCGTATCGGTCGAGCTGCTGCAGACCTTGCTGGCGGCGGAAATTGTCTGCGTGCTTCGCTACACAATGATCTCGGTCTCTCAGGACGCGCTCCGCAATGACTGGCTCGGCACCGAGTTCCAGGCCCAGGCGAATGATGAACGCCGGCATATGATGATGATCGCCAAGCGGATTGAGGAATTGGGCGGGACGCCGAATTTCAACCCGCCTGGCGTGGTATCGGGCGTCGCGGCGCTAGGCCGGAACGACGGCAGCTTCGCGATACGGGTTGCCCAGAACCTCACCGCCGAGCGCTGCGTGATCGAGCATTATCGCCATCTCGTCGCCTTCTTCGACCAGCATGACCCGGAAACCTCCAGGATTTTGCGGGATATTCTGCAGGACGAAGAAGATCATTCCAACGACATGCAGGACCTGCTCATCGTTGCGGTCTAGATCAACATAGCTTCAGCCTGGACCGTCTGGCTCAAGCTGAAGCAATGAAGTTGACGACTAGCTGCGCACGTCGACGAGTACGATCTCCGCATCGCTCACCGCTTCAATCGTAATCTCCGGCTCATCCTGCAAGGCCACACCGTCGCGGGCGTGTGCCAGCGACCCATTGACCTTGATGTCGCCGGTCGCTGCGACGAGGTAAGCCGCGCGGCCGGATTTCAGGCTGTAGCTTGCCTTTTCTCCGGCGGCGAGCTTGGCCGCCAGCACCGCCGCATTGGCGTGCAAGGCAAGCGCGCCGGTCCCCGCATCCGCCGGCCGGCCGCTGGCCAGTATCTGCAGCCCCTCGCCGGCATTGCGCGGAAACTCGCGCGCTTCCCAGCCGGGTTTCACGCCGGACTCATCCGGGATGATCCAGATCTGGAACAGCCGGGTCGCCTCATCCTCCTGGTTCATCTCGGCATGGGTGATCCCGGTGCCGGCATGCATCACCTGAACGTCACCGGCGCGCGTTGCGCCGATATTGCCCAGGCTATCCTTATGCGTGATGGCGCCCTGGCGAACAAAGGTGATGATTTCCATGTCCCGGTGCGGATGCGCGCCAAAGCCGGTATGCGGCGCGATCTCATCGTCGTTCCAGACGCGCAATGCGCCGACGCCCATCCGCTTGGGGTCATGATAGCCGCTGAAGCTGAAATGATGCTTGGCGTTCAGCCAGTCATTGCGGAAAGCGCCAAGACTGTTGAAGGGTCGAATGTCGATCATTTGAACTCTCCTAATACGCGCTCCTGAGCGCTCAATTCGTTCGATATCGAATGATTAAAGCTTTTCGACCGTCATTTCAAGCAGAAACGCCGTGTCCGAGCCGGCGCAGAAGCCCGTCCAGGGTTGCGATTTCGGCATCGGTCAGGCCGCCCATGGCGGCGGCGATGTCTGCGGCATGGGCGGGGAAAAGCCCGCTGATGAAAGCTGTTCCGGCCTCCGTCAGCCCAACTTCGACATTCCGGCGGTCGGCAGCCGGGCGGCAGCGGGCCACATAGCCGCGCTTTTCCAGCTTATCGATCACATCCGTCATGTTGCCGGGGCTGGTGAGCACCTTGTTGATCAAGGCGCGTTGGGTAAGGGGCCCGAGATGCAGCAAGGCCTCCAATACGCCGAGCTGCGTATGGGTGAGGCCGGCGGCGGTCAGCCGCGCCTCGGTGGCGGCGTTGACGGCGCGGCTGGCCCGCGAAAGCTTCACGTAAGCGCGGACGGCGGCGATCGTTTGAGGGTTATCGACGCCGAACATCACCTGTTCATGATCACCGGCAGATCGGCATTTTCCAGCACATAGCGGGTGACGCCGCCCAGGATCAGCTGCCGCAGGCGCGACGTGGAATAGGCGCCCATCGACATCAGATCCGCCCGGAAATCCTCGGCCGCGCGCAACAACCCAGCGCCAACCTCACGGTCGATTGAATTGAAAATGGCAATATCCGCGGTTATCCCCTGATGCGCGATATATTCGATCACCTCTTCGGCTCCCGGTCCGCGGCGGGAATATTCCGGCGAGGTCAGCACCCTTACGGCCTCGGCCCCGCGGATCAGCGGTATGGCGGAGCCAAGGGCCGCCGCCGAATTCGACAAGCCATTCCAGGCCACCGCGATGCGCTTGCCGATGCTGACCGGCCGGGTGAAGGGGGCGAGTAGCACCGGCCGACCGCTATCGAACAACACCGCATGCAGGGCATCGGCATTGGCCACATCCTCGCCGGCGCCTGGGTGCGGAACGATCGTGAGATCGGCCAGGCGGGCGTGATGGGCAATGATCTCGTCATCGCGGCCGGAAATAGCTTCAAAGCTGGCGCTGGAACTCGGGCTTCCGAATTCCGGGGTGCCAATCCGCACCTCATGCTCCTCGGCGGCGGTGGTGAATAATGTCTGCAGGCTGCGCGTGCGCGACGTGCTGTCTTTCTCGGCGGCGGTAATCATGTCCTGGATCATCGCGCCGGACATGCCCTCACTGGCGAGCGGCGCGATGTCGCGGGTGTCGGTGCGGATATAAAGCACCTGCAAATGCGCATTCCAAGTTTTGGTAAGCAGTAGAGCCGTATGCAGTGCGACCTCGCCGGAGACGGGGCTGCTGAGCGGCAATAAAAATTTTCGAACAGACATGAAGGCCTCCGTTTTTGTTATTATAGGCAAAGCAGGTCTTTTTTGAAAAAAAGAACCAAAAAACTTCTGCTACTTTGGGCCATGGCTTTGGCCGCTCCAACACCCTTGGCCCTGGTAAATGGAAGTCTTTTTGCTTCTTTTTCTTCAGAAAAAGAAGTCCTAAAGCATTCCTACATCCCGCGACCTTCGCGTCAGATGTTCTCCGCCGTCGATGAATAGCGTGGTGCCGGTGATGCTGGGGGTTTTCAGAATGAACAATGCGGCGCTGGCGATGTCTTCCGGCGTGCTGCCGCGTTGCAGGGGGTTGGCGCGCCAGGCTTTTTCGAATTTTTCCTGGGTTTGGTTGGGCGAGGGGACGCTAATGCCGGGGGCGATGCCGCAGACGCGGATTTTAGGCGCGAGCGCCATGGCGAACATTTCGGTGGCCGCGGCCAGTGCCGCCTTGCTCAAGGTATAGGAGAAGAAATCCGGGTTCAGGTTTGCGAGTTTCTGGTCCAGCATGTTGATGACGACGCCGTGCGGCAGCGTCAGGCTGGCGGCGAAGTGGCGGGTGAGCAGCACCGGGGCGGTGAGGTTGGGGCCGGCATGGGCGGTGATGGCATCGGCGGTGACGCTGCCGGCCTGGTCGAATTCGAAGCGCGAGGCGTTGTTGACCAGGCCGAACAGCGGGCCGGCTTTGGCGATGGCCTCGGCGATCAGTTTTTCGGGTGCGGCCGGGTCTGACAAATCGGCCAGGATGGCGTGGCCGCCGAGTTCGGCGGCCAGCGCGTTCGCCTCGGCGGCTGAGCGATTGGCATGGATGACCGGGATATAGCCGGCGCCGGCGACGGCACGGGCGATGGCGGCGCCGAGGCGGCGGGCGCCGCCGGTGATGAGAACTGCTCCAGTCATAGAGCGCGATCGTTTAATGTTGAACCATTCATGGTTCAACATTAAACGTGAATCGCCCTCTCGAACACCGTCAGTCTACAGCATGTCGCGCAGCCGGAAATAGGTGGTCGCCAGAAGCAATGCGGGAACGCGAAAGCGCCGGCCGCCGGGGAAGCGCGCATGCGGGATTTTGGTGAAGATATCGAAGCGCTCGGCCTGGCCGGCGATGGCTTCGGCGGCGACTTTGCCAGCGAGGCCGGTCAGCGCCACGCCGTGGCCGGAGAAGCCCTGGGTGAACAGCATATTTGGCGCCAGCCTGCCGAAATGCGGTGCGCGGTTCTGTGTGATGTCGACATTGCCGCCCCACAGATATTCGACCCGGGCATCCTGCAATTGCGGGAATACCGACTGAGCGCGTCTCAGCATCGAGGCGCCGAGGCTGGGCGGGGGCAAAGTGGAATAAGAAACGCGGCCGCCGAACAGCATGCGGTTATCGGGCGAGCGGCGGAAATAGTTCAGGACGAAATTAAGATCGCAGACCGCCTCATTGCCGGGGATCAGTGCGGCTATGTCAGGCCTGGGCTCGGTTGCCATGATATAGGTGCCGGCCGGCATGATGTAGCCGGCGATCGGCCGCATCAGCGCGCCGAGATAAGCGCCGCCGGCAACCAGGAGGAATTTGGCGGAGATTTTTCCGCGCGCCGTGTGCAGCTTGATGACGGCACCGGGTTCGACTTTGGTGACGCGGGTCTGCGAGAACAGTTTTGCGCCCGCCGCTTGTGCCGCGAGACCTAAGCCCAGCGTATAATTCAACGGATGAATATGCCCGGAAATATTATCTTCGAGGATCGCGAGATATTTTCCGGTGTCGAGCCGGGCGCGCAGATCCGCACCTGTCAGCAACTTTCCGACAGGCGCTCCGAGTTCGGCAAGCTCGGCCTGGGTTTCCTCCAGCTCCCGGACTTGCCGCGGCTTGATGGCCGCATGGAAGTAACCGCGCACCGGATCGCACGGGATGTTGAAACGTTGGATCTGGCCGTGCAGAAGATCCACGGCCTCCATCGACATATCCCAAAGTTTTCGGCTCGCCTCCGCCCCGACCAGGGATTTGATCTTGGTCTGGGCCGCCCCGAACCCCGGCAGCGCCTGTCCGCCATTGCGGCCCGACGCGCCCCAGCCGATATGCTCAGCCTCCAGCAGCGCAACTTGATAGCCGCGCTCGGCCAGGTGCAGCGCTGCCGAAACGCCGGTTATGCCGCCACCGATAATGGCGACATCGACGCTGAGGTCGCCGGCTAAGGGTTCGGTTATGATCTCAAGCCTTTTGGTGGCTTCGTAGTAATTTCCGTGCATGTCTATCCGAGCAGTTTTTTATACGCATCCGCCAGGGCTTCGCCCCATCCACGCATTGCGAGCGGAGCGAAGCGGGGCCGCCGCCCGGCAATCCATCTTTTACTGGCGGAACAAAGCAGATGGATTGCTTCGCGTCGTGCGAGTGCACGCCTTCGCGTGACGCTCGCAATGACGACAGGGGTGGGTGGCGGGTACTAAACGTTCAGCAGCAGATGCTCACGTTCCCATGAACTGATAACCCGCAAATACGTTTCGTATTCGAGACGCTTCACCGCGACCAGAACATCGACCAGTTTTTCACCGAGGATATCCCGAATGGGCTGCGAGTTATCCATCACATCCAGCGCATGAGACAGCTCCCGCGGCAGCGTGTATTCACCGGAATAGGCGGAACCGATCTGCGCCGCGGTGGGCTCGAGATTTTCGATCATGCCGAGATAGCCGCAGGCCAAAGTGGCGGCGAAGGCAAGATAGGGATTCGCATCGGCCCCTGGCACGCGGTTTTCAACGCGCATCGCGGATGGGTCGCCAAAAGGCACGCGCAGGCCGCAGGTGCGGTTGTCATACCCCCATTGCAGATTGATCGGCGCATTGGAAAACCGCGTCAGCCGGCGGTAGGAATTCACGTTCGGCGCGTAAATCGGCATGGCGGCCGGAATGTATTTCTGCAGGCCCGCGATATAGGAAAGGAAAAGCGGGCTGGCGAGGCCGTCCTCGCCGGCGAACAGATTTTTACCGGAAACCGGATCGACGATGCTCTGATGCACATGCATGGCGCTGCCCGGCTCCGTGCCCATCGGTTTGGACATGAAGGTGGCGTAGATATTATGCCGCAACGCCACCTCGCGCACCGTCCGCTTGAACAGAAACACCTGATCGGCAAGGTTCAACGGATTGCCGTGCAGGAAGTTGATCTCGACCTGCGCCGCGCCTTCTTCATGGATCAGCGTATCGAGGTCGAGTTCCTGCTGGTCGCAGAAATCATACATCTCCTCGAACAGCGGATCGAACTCATTGACCGCGTCGATCGAGTAGGATTGCCGGCCGGTTTCCTGCCGGCCGGAGCGGCCGATGGGAGGAACCAACGGATAATCCGGGTCGGTATTGCGGCCGACGAGGTAGAATTCCAGTTCCGGCGCCAGCACCGGTTTCCAGCCTTTTGCCTCATACAGCGCCAGGACTTTTTGCAATACCTGCCGCGGCGCCATCGGTACCGGCGTACCGTTTGCGTATTCGCAATCATGGATGATCTGCGCGGTGGGCTCATGCGCCCAGGGCACCAGACGCACGGTGTTGGCATCCGGAATCAGCTTGATGTCGATGATGGCCGGGTCGGTCAGGGAATCGTCAGGGTCGTCCGGATATTCGCCCGTCACCGACTGGATGAAAATGGCTTCGGGCAAACGCGGCGCCCCGCCCTGGAAGAATTTTTGCGCCGGCATGATTTTTCCGCGCGGAATGCCAGTTATGTCCGGCACCAGGCATTCAACTTCCGTGATCCGATGTTCGTCGAACCATTCGTGAAGATCGATTTTACTCATTTTACCCTCAAATGGGGCACTCGGATTTCCGGGTGCCCGCTTTCATTTTACGTGAAATCTGGGCGCATCGCTTATTGCAGCACGCTGGTCCAGATAGAGTTGAAAAGCTTGTATTGCGCACCTTCAAGCGGTGGCAGGAAGTACAGAATTTTCTCGTCGGCCGCCGACGGCGTGAACATTTCCGTCTGCAGAATACCCGTTAATGCACTCTGCGAGGCCTGGTTCGGACTGGCATACTGGTTCCAGTTCGACAGATCCGCACCATTCGCGCCATCGAGAATGAAGTTGATGAATTCAAGCGCCAGCTTCGGGTTCGGCGCATGGGCGGGAATCGCCATCGTATCAACCCATTGCTCGGTGCCTTCCTTTGGCAGGAAATATTTCAACGTCTTGCAGCTGCCGTCTGCATAGCATTGGCCGATATCGCCGTTATAAGCGGTGGAAATGGCGATCAGGCCGCTCTTCATCTGGTCGCGCGCCGGCGTTTCATCGACGAAGCCGGCGAAGTTCGCCCGCTTTTTGGTCGCGACAATCAGCTTCGCGGCCTTCAGCCAATCTTCCTTGGTCGAGCAGGTGAAGCCCAGGCCAAGATAGGCACAGGCCGAGGCGATCTGGTCCCGGCCTTCACCCTTCGGCAGCACGAAGGGGAAATTTGGGTTGACCTTCGGGTCATACAGAGCCGCCCAGCTTTGCGGCGGATTTTTGATCTTGGCGGGGTCGTACACAATACCGGTGGTGCCGGTTTGATAGGGCATCGAGTATTTATCGCCCGGGTCGTAGCTCGGGTTCTGGAATTTCGCGATCAGGTTTTTGTAGTTCGGAACCTGGGAATGGTCGATCGGCTGGATCAGCCCTTCGGCGGCAAGTTCCGGCACGTAATAGCTGGACGGCACCGTGACGTCATATTGCGCATCGCCGCCGGCTTTCAGCTTGGCCGACATTTCGGCGTTGCTGGCGTAATCGGTCTCAACGACCTTGACGTTATATTTTTTCTCGAAGGCCGTGATCAATGCAGGGTCGATATAGCTCGACCAGATGAACAGGTTTAGCACCGGCGTTTCGGCCGCCTGCGCGATGCGCGGGGAGGACATTCCCATCGCGAGTAGACAGCCTGCAAGCAGTATTCTCATTTTTATCATGGTTGGGCTCCTTATACGGGTAGCTGGCTCGCGCGTTCGCGATGCCGATTGATAAAGAAATGCGCGACGGCGAGAACGATGATCACGGCGATCATCAATGTGCCCAGCGCGTTGATCTCCGGCGAGATACCCTTGCGCGCAATCGCGCCGTAAATATAGATCGGCAAGGTAACGCTGCCGGGGCCGGAGGTGAAGAAGCTGATGGTGAAATCGTCAATCGATAGGGTGATGCCGAGCAGAAAGCCGCCGATGATGGCCGGACGCACGACCGGAACGGTCAGATAGAAAAAGCTCTTGATGCCGTCAGCGTAGAGATCATGCGAGGCTTCGAACAGATTGGGGTCGAGCCCGGCAAGACGCGCGAAGACCGTTAGCGCCACATAGGGCACCTGAAAGGTGATATGGGCGATCACCATGGTGCCGAGGCCGGCATTCAGCAGGCCGGTGGTGGAATGCACGAAGTTGAAGAAAATCAGCTCGGAAATGCCGAAGACCAGGCTTGGCATGATGATCGGCGTGTAGATGATCAGGCTCGGCAGATTGGCGGCGATGCCGCGCGCATTGGGCGCCCGAAACCGGCACAGCCCGTAACCCAGCAGCGTGCCCAGCGAGGTGGAAACGATGGCGGAGCCAAAGGCCAGAATAAGCGAACGCCGGAGTGCCGCCCCCACATCGCCATCGGCAAACAGCACCGAATATGCGTGCAGCGAATGGCCGGTCTGGTTTGGCGCCGGTGCGAAGGAATACAGCGCCACCAATGCCAGCGGCGTGTAAAGCAAAATATAAACCGGCCAGGAAATGGCCGATAGCATGGTGCGCACGCTGCGGGGGACGACGTTACTCAAATGGTTGCCTCCCCGGAGCCGCCGAGTCTACGGCTGAGGATTCTGAACGCGATCAGCCCGGCTGCGGTGAACACCAGCATGATGATGGTGAGCGCCGCCCCATAGGGCCAGTCCGGCGTTTCCGTGAATTGGTTGGCGATCAGCGAGCCGATCATCAACGCGCGGTCGCCACCCAGCAATTGCGGCACAACGTAATCGCCGAACGCGGGGATTGCGACGAAAATAATCCCGGAAAGCAATCCCGGAATGGTTTGCGGAAACACGGTATGCCAGAACAATTTGAATCCGGAAGCGTATAAATCGCGCCCGGCTTCCACCAACGTCCAATCCAGCCGCTCCGCCGAGGCGTATAGCGGCACGATCATGTAGGGCAGATAATTATAGGCAAGCCCGGTCGTGACCGCGAAACTACCCGGGGCGATGCCAAGATCCGGCGGCACGATATGCAGCGCATGCGCGACCCAGGTGAGCGGCGCATTCGGCCCAAGCAGTTCCAGCCAAGCATAGGTCCGCACCACCTGGTTGGTCCAGGACGGCAGCACAATGAACAGCATCAATAGCGGGCGCACCGATTCCGGCCGCGTCATGATAAAAAACACCAGCGGATAGGCCAGCAGCGCGGTAACCACGGTGGCAATGCCGGCCTGCTCCAGCGAGCGCAGGAAAATAATGATGTTGCCATCATCCCAGCCCAGCATTGAAAACCCGGCAACCTGCTGAAACGGCTGCGAGGTGATCGGCATGACCGGCGAGCCGTAATCATTCGAAGATAAAAAACCGATGCCCAGCAAAACCGCGCTCGGAATCAGCAGAAACAGAATGATCCAGAACAGCCCAGGCCCTGCCGTAATCCAAAGCCGGAACGCCCTGGCCCGGCTTTCGGTCTGCACGGCTGTTTGCGGAAGCGAAGAAGCGCTCATAAGGAAAAAGCCAAGCAAAGCAGTTCTTTTTCTGAAGAACAAGAACCAAAAAGACTCCTATTACTCTGGGGTATGGGCATTGGCGCGGCCACAGCCCATACCCCAGCAAAGAAAAGTTTTTTTGCTTCTTTTTGTTCACA
Source organism: Rhodovastum atsumiense (assembly GCA_026225115.1). GTDB lineage: Bacteria > Pseudomonadota > Alphaproteobacteria > Acetobacterales > Acetobacteraceae > Acidocella > Acidocella atsumiense_A. Next base: position 3,548 of record JAMFSE010000076.1, on the reverse strand, counting down.
AAAAGAAGTGCTTGCCTTTTTCATTCTTCAGCCCTCGATCAGCATGATATTATCGGGCTTCAGTTCGACGCTCACGGCTTCGCCTTGCCGCCAGCTGCGTTCGGCGGCGGCGTTGTTGGTGTCGAGGGCGAGGATGGTGTGGCCGCCGGCGGTCTCGATGCGGTATTGGGTGGACGCGCCCATATAGATTGCCTCGGTGACGGTGCCGCGGAAGACGTTCGGCCGGTCTTCCGGCGTTTGGGAATCGTTATAGATCCAGATTTTTTCAGGACGGATCATTGCCATGCGCTCGGACCCGATTGGCGAGGAGATCTGCAGCCGGCCGATGGGGGTATCGGCGATGCCGCCGCCGGAGGGTTGGATCGGCCAGATATTGGAGAGGCCAAGGAATTCGGCAACGAAAATGTTGCGGGGTTTTTCGTACACATCCAGCACCGGGCCGACCTGTTGCAATTTGCCTTTCGACATCACCCCGATGCGGTCGGACATCACCAAGGCTTCGTGCTGGTCATGGGTGACGAAGATGAAGGTCATGCCGAGGCGTTTTTGCATGCGCAGCAATTCGATCTGCAATTCGTTGCGTAGTTTCGCATCGAGTGCGGAAAGCGGTTCATCCAGCAGCACCACTTCCGGTTCGTTGACCAAAGCGCGGGCGAGGGCGACGCGCTGGCGCTGGCCGCCGGAGAGCTGAGCGGCGCTGCGTTTGGCGAACGGGCTGATCTGCATCAGCTCCATGATGTTATTAACGCGCCTTGTGCGCTCCGGCCCTTTAATGCCGCGCATGCGCAGGCCAAAGCCGATATTATCGGCGACGTTGAGATGCGGAAACAAGGCGTAGGACTGGAACACCGTATTCACTGCGCGTTTATGCGCCGGCACATTCTGCATCTCACGGCCGCTGATGAGAATGCGGCCCTTATCCGGCGCCTCGAAGCCGGCGATCATCCGCAGCAATGTAGTTTTGCCGCAGCCGGATGGGCCGAGCAGGGTAAAAAACTCCCCGGCTTCGATATCGAGATCGATGCCGTCGACTGCGGGGATGGTGCCTGCGAAAATGCGGGTAATGCCGGAGAGGCCGATGGCGCCGCGTTTTGTGTCATTGGGGGTTGGGGACGAAGGCGGGTTCGCGACGGTTTCGAGCATCTTATGCGCTCGCATCGCGGGTGGACTGGCGGTCAGGCCCGGGTGAGGGCTTTATGGACGAGCGTGGTTCAGCATTTCGTTTTAATGGCACACAATTCCCCGTTCTGAGTAAGCAATGTCGTATCCGGCGCCCGTCGGGGCCGGATGATTTCCAGGCGTGCTTTTCTCTAGGCGCTTACGAGTGTCGCCAATCAGGCAAAGGCCGTCAAGAATAATTAACGACGGTTTTCAAATTTTTTCTTAACTTCACGTGCGGCGGGACGATTCATAAGAGTTTCAACGCTTTCAGGCACGCGGCTCATTTCAAATAGGGCGCTTTGTTTCGGCATTCGGGCAATGCATAGCGGGTCTCCTGCAATAGACGGCATCGAAACGGTGTTTTTCGGTTGGCAAGAGAATAGCAAAAATTGTAAGAGTGTTGATAATTCTAAACGCATCGTGCCGTTGGTCGGCTCTCTCATCTGCATAAAGGCAATATCATGCTCGTCGGTCTTCCGAAGGAAATCAAGAATAACGAATACCGCGTGGGCCTGACGCCGGCATCGGTGCGGGAACTGAAAGCCCATGGCCATCGCGTGCTGGTGGAAGCCGGCGCCGGCATCGGCATCGGCATGAATGACGCGGCTTATATGAAAGCCGGCGCCGAAATCACCGCCAGCGCCGCGGAGGTTTTCGCCACAGCCGATATGATCGTGAAGGTGAAGGAACCGCAGCCGGCGGAGTGCAAAATGCTGCGGCCGGGGCAGATTCTGTTCACCTATCTGCATCTGGCGCCGGACCCGGAGCAGGCGAAGCTGATCCAGGAATCCGGGGCGATTGCCATTGCCTATGAAACCGTGACGGATAATTTCGGCCGCCTGCCGCTATTGGCGCCGATGAGCGAAGTAGCCGGCCGCATGGCCATCCAGGTCGGCGCCGTCAGCCTGCAAAAGGCCCATGGCGGCCTTGGCGTGCTGCTGGCCGGCGTGCCTGGCGTGCCGCCCGGCCGCGTGGTCGTGCTCGGCGGCGGCGTGGTCGGCGCCAATGCGGCCCGCATCGCCCTTGGCATGGGCGCCGATGTAACGATTTTCGACCGTTCGCTGCCCCGGCTGGCGCAGCTGGACGATCTGTACGGCCCGCATCTGAAAACCGCCTATTCGACCGCCGAAGCCGTTGAGGACGCCGTATTCCACGCGGATCTCGTCATCGGCGCGGTGCTCGTGCCCGGCGCCGCGGCCCCCAAGCTCGTCACCCGCGCAATGCTGCCGCATATGCGCAAAGGCAGCGTGCTGGTGGACGTGGCAATCGACCAGGGCGGCTGTTTTGAGAGCAGCCACGCCACAACCCATTCCGACCCCACCTATATCATCGACGACGTGGTGCATTACTGCGTGGCCAACATGCCGGGGGCTGTGCCCAGAACCTCAACCTTCGCGCTGACCCAGGCAACCATCCCCTACACGCTGAAACTGGCTGACCAGGGTTGGAAAGCCGCACTGACGGAAGACAAGCATCTGCGCGCCGGCCTCAACGTCGCCGAGGGACGCATCATTCATCCCGCGGTTGCCGATGCGCTGGGCGAGACCCTGTACCCTGCCGAACAGGCGATCCAGGACGGCTGATGGCCGCATTGGAACAGGCCGATGAGGCCCTGAGCGAAGATATCGGCACCCGCCTGCGCATGGTGCGGCAAATCTACGGCCTCACCCAGCGGGAGCTGGCGCGCCGCGCCGGCGTCACCAACGGCGCCATCTCGCTGATCGAACAGAACCGCGTCAGCCCCTCGATCTCGTCCTTAAAGAAAATCCTCGACGGCATCCCGCTTTCGCTGGCGGATTTCTTCACCCTCAACTTCTCGCCCTCGGAAAACGTTTTTTACGCCGCCTCCGAACTGACGGAGATTGCTTTCGGGCAGAACATCTCGCTGCGCATGGTCGGCCGCAGCATCAAAGACCGCGCTTTGCAAATGCTGTACGAGACGTACCAGCCGGGCGCCGATACCGGGGAAGCCATGCTGCGCCACCACGGCGAGGAATGTGGCATCGTCATCAGCGGCAGCCTGATCGTCACCGTCGGCGCGCAGGAGAAGGAATTGGCCGCCGGCGATGCCTATTATTTCCGGAGCGATATTCCGCATCGGTTTAGAAACCCCCATGCGGCGCCATGCATTTTGGTAAGCGCAAATAGTCCGCCCAGCTTTTAGGCAAGGACTTCTTTTTGTGAACAAAAAGAAGCAAAAAAACTTTGTTATGCTGGGGCATGGGCGTTGGCGGGCCAACGCCCATGCCCCAGCATAAAACCCTTGCGTCAGCTAGCCGGTGTTTGTTTTTAGCTCGTAGACAAAATTAACGGGGGTCCGGGGCCTGCAGGCCCCGGCGGGTCGCAGGGCGGAGCCCTGGCTTAGTTGACCTACGGAGCCCTGGCTT
>JAMFSE010000075.1 GCA_026225115.1 Rhodovastum atsumiense | reverse complement strand
GCATGCGATTCACTCACCTCGGCCCGATCCTGCTCCTGACCGCTTTGGCCACCTGCGCCCCGCCCGGCCGCAACAGCTTCGCCCCCGCACCGGTGGGCGCCGACACCTATAGCGTTGCCGCCACCAAAGCCTTCTCGGACCGCATCGCGCTCATCACCATCCTGCCCGGCACCAGTGATTTCGCCGGCCCCGTATCCTCTGCCGTCCACCAGGCCCTCGCCATCAAACCCAACGCCAAATTCGAAGTCTCGGCCGTCAGCCCCGCCTCCGCTACGCCCGATGCCAGCGCCGCCACTTTGGCCGCCCTCTCCAGCACCGCCGCCGCCGTCGCCAAGGCCATCGTCGCCGACGGCGTCGCCCCGGCCAATGTCACCCTCACCGCCAAATCCGCCGGGTTGGATTCCAATATCCTCGTCTATGTAAAATGAGTTTTCTGGTCACGGCCGCAATGCCGTTGATGCGCAGGCTGGATCCGGAAACCGCCCATAACCTCTCCCTCCGGGCGCTCCGCCTTCGCCTCGCCGGCCAGGACAAAACCCCCGACGACCCAATCCTCGCCACCCCCGCCTTCGGCCGCACTTTGCGCAACCCCATCGGCCTCGCCGCCGGCTTCGATAAAAACGGCGCCGCCATCAACGCGCTCGGTCGCCTCGGTTTCGGCTTCGTCGAGGCCGGCACCATCACCCCCCGCCCGCAGCCCGGCAATCCGCGCCCCCGCCTGTTCCGCCTGGCGCAGGACAACGCCGTCATCAACCGCATGGGATTCAACAACGCCGGCATCGGCGCCCTTTTGCCGCGCCTGCAACAGGCCGACCGCCGTCACATCGCCATCGGCGCCAATCTCGGCATCAACAAGGAAAACGCCATCCCGGAATCCGACTACCCCGCGCTCGTCAAAGCCGTCGGCGCCGATGCCGACTACATCACCATCAACATCTCTTCTCCCAACACCCCGGGCCTGCGCGACCTGCAAAGCGAACAGCGCCTGGCCGCCATCCTGGATGCCATCACCACAACCACCCCGCTATTCGTGAAAATCGCCCCGGATCTGTCAGACGCCGGACTCGAGGCCGTGGTGGAAACCTGCCTGACCCGCGGCGTCACCGGCCTCATCATCTCCAACACCACCATCGCCCGCCCGGCATCGCTGCAAAGCCCGCAAAAATCCGAAACCGGCGGCCTCTCCGGTGCCCCGCTTTTCGAACCCTCCACCAGAATGCTCGCAAAAACCCACAGGCTTTCCCGGGGCCGCCTCATGCTCATCGGCGCCGGCGGCGTCTCCACCGCCTCCGACGCGCTGGCCAAAATCCTCGCCGGCGCCGCGCTCGTGCAGCTCTACACCGCCTTCGCCTATCACGGACCGGCCATCATCCCCCGCCTCAAAACCGGCCTTGCCGCACGCCTCCGCCAACGCGGTTTCACCTCCATCACCGAAGCCATCGGCACCGGCGCATGACCGGCCTTAAAGCCCTGGCCGAAAAATATGACGGCTTTATCGTCGACCTCTGGGGCGTCGTGCATAACGGCGTGCACCCCTATCCCGGCGTCATCGACTGCCTGGCCCAGCTCCGCATGCGCAACAAGCGCGTCGTATTCCTCTCCAACGCGCCGCGCCGCGCCGCCGCCATCAGCCGCGGTTTGGCCGCCATGGGCATCGTCCCAAAACTCTACGACGGCATTATGTCGAGCGGCGAGGCGGTCCACACCGCACTCCGCGACCGCACGGAGCCCGATTTCGCAACCTTGGGCAGCAGCCTCTACCATTTGGGCCCGGAGCGCGACCGCGACATCTTCGACACGCTCCCTTTCACCGAAACCGCCACTCCGGCCGAGGCGGACTTCCTCCTCAACACCGGCCCGGACGACCTCCTCGGCCCTGAGGATTCTTCTCCCTACGCCCCAACCCTGCAAGCGGCCTTATCCGCCGGCCTCACCATGATCTGCGCCAACCCCGACCTTGAAGTTGTCCGGGACGGCAAGCGCATCATCTGCGCCGGCCTGCTCGCCGAAAACTACGCGGGCCTGGGCGGCAAAGTCATCAACCGCGGCAAGCCCGACCCCGCCATCTACACCCCGACCCTGGCAATGCTCGGCACCGGAAAATCCCGGAGTTTGGCCATCGGCGATTCGCTCCGCACCGACATGCAAGGTGCCAAGGCCGCGGGAATTGACGCCTGCTGGGTCCTCTCCGGCATCCACGCCACCCACCCGGACGAAGCCCCGAGTGAGGCCGCGCTCGCAGGCATCGCCCCGGTCGCAATTATGCACCGCTTCAATTGGTAGCTGTCAGCCTTAACTGTTACACTTTTCGAAAATTCCGGATTTGACAAATTATTCGTAATGAACCTTCGCCCCTTGCATTTGTTACGAAATCAAATTCTAAATATGGCAAATCAACTGTAACGGTACCGGGGAGATGGATTGCTTATTCTAGTCGCCTCAAAAAGCGCCGCAGAATTTCTGGGTCTGCTGCTCGCCATTTTCATTGCCTTTAGGGCGATCAGATATCTTTTCTACGCGCGCGTATCGATAGATTTTTTGGGGCAAGGCGCCGAATCCTTCTTTCACACGCCTGCCGCGATCAATAACCGAAATATAACAACCTCCGGTTACAGGCAGTTGAGCTACTCGAAATTCCGGCTGAAATTACGGTTGTCGGCCTCCCGTCCGATCGAGCTGCATGGCGCCACCCTTTATGCCCGGCACCGCGACATGGCGCGGCAATGGGCCGAGTTGAGCCCGGTCACGCTTCCTATTTCGGAAAACGAAACAAATATTTTTGAGGACATCCAGGATTTCGCAAGGCGTAATGCAAGACCTTACGTAAACGAATCGATCGTTCTCGATAACGGCAGTGAAAGTTACAGTGAAACATTAGGCGCCGGCGAAAACCGGGAAATGACGATCGCCCGGCTTGGCGGCTTCATCCTGCCGCTTCCGCAGCAGAGCCGGAAAATAAACGGCGCCGATTACTGCGATATATTATTACGACTTAATATCAATGCCGTCGCAGCCGTCTTCCTATATGCCGTGCCGGCCTATAATTCTCATGACGCGCATGGACCGATCCTGCTGGACTCCAGGACATTTGCCGGCGCGAGAACTTTTGACGTCCTGACATGGGCAAGCAAGGTCCGGCCAAATGCCGGCGCCGAAGGGCAATATCGCGGTACGAAATTTTGGGTAAGACTTCGAACCTGAAGCTGCCATTCGACGCATGCCGACGTCTCTGCCGCAGTCACGTCACCCGATTGGATGAAGCCCCAGGTAGAGGCAGCGCTCGCGGCATTAAGCCGATCTCATCTTACCGCCTTCGATTGCTAAAGCTTATTGATTGAATTCCTGGTCCTGGCAACACTGCCGGGAGCTCCAATGCAGGACCATGCAAAGATACCCGTCTCACTCACGGTAAACGGCGCGCAGCTCTCAAAGCGCTCGATGCGCGCACCAGTCTGCTGAACGCGCTGCGAGAACATTTCCTTCTCACCGGCAGCAAAAAAGGTTGCGACCAGGGTCAATGCGGCGCCTGCACCGTCCTTATTGACGGCATGGCGACGCTCTCCTGTCTGACGCTCGCAACCCAGGCCCAGGGCAAGCAAATCACCACCATCGAGGGGCTGGAAACCGCTTCCGGCCTGCATCGCCCGCCAATGCTCCGCAGCAATGACGGTGCCGACGCGAATGTCGACAGCGAGAAAATCATCGAATGCGATCAATGGCGCCGCGGCTGCGTCGTGGGCGTGGGTAGCGTGCATGCGGTAACTGTCCTGTCAGAAGCTCTTTGCCAGTCCATCAAACGCCATCAGCCTTTTTATCAATGCCGGCATATCCCGCAGGGCAATCATATTCGGCCCGTCGGATGGCGCGTGGTCCGGATCCGGGTGGCATTCGATAAACACCGCGGCGCAACCCACCGCCAATGCGGCGCGCGCCAGCACCGGCGCATATTTCCGTTCGCCGCCTGATGATGTGCCTTGCCCGCCTGGCTGCTGCACGGAATGGGTTGCATCGAACACCACCGGATAGCCAGTCTGCGCCATAATCGGCAGCGACCGCATATCGCTCACCAGCGTATTATAGCCAAAGCTGGCGCCGCGCTCGGTCAGCAGTATTTTCTCATTCCCGGTGCCGGCAATTTTCGCGGCGACATTGGCCATATCCCAGGGTGCGAGAAACTGTCCCTTCTTCACATTGACGGCACGGCCCGTATTGCCCGCGGCCAGCAGCAAATCGGTCTGCCGGCACAAAAACGCCGGGATCTGCAGCACGTCCACGGCTTCCGCCGCCGGCGCGCAATGTCCGGCATCATGCACATCGGTCAGCACCGGCATGCCGAATTTCTCCCGCACCCTTGCCAGTATTTCCAGCCCCTTATCCATGCCAATACCCCGCTCGGCCGAGGCGGAAGTACGATTGGCCTTATCGTAGCTGGATTTATAAATAATCCCGATGCCAAGCGATTTCGAAATTTCCGCCAGCGCCGACGCCACTTCCATCGTATGCGCTTCTGATTCAATCTGGCACGGCCCCGCGATCAGCGTGAAGGGGAGGTCGTTGCCGATGGTCAGATTGCCGATGGTGACATGGGTCATGGGTTTGCTCGCTGGTCAGGGCAGGGCGAGGTGGTAAAAACGCCCGTGGCCCAGAATAAAAAGTTTTTTTGCTTCTTTTTGTTCACAAAAAGAAGCGCTTCGCTTCATACCAATCTAGATTGCCTCAACGCCGCGGCGATGAAACCCTCAAACAGCGGATGCGGCGCGAACGGCTTGGATTTCAGTTCCGGGTGATATTGCACGCCGATAAACCAGGGGTGGTCCGGATATTCGACAATCTCCGGCAGCACGCCATCCGGCGACAGCCCCGAGAATTTCAACCCGGTCGCTTCCAGCTCGTCGCGATAATGAATATTCACCTCATAGCGGTGCCGATGCCGCTCCGAAATATGCGCCGCCCCGCCATAGATCTGCCGAACCAGCGTGTCAGGCTCCAGCGTCGCATCGAATGCGCCCAGCCGCATGGTGCCGCCCAGATCGCCGCCGGCGCGCCGGCGTTCGATATCATTGCCGCGCGCCCATTCGGTCAGCAGTCCGACCACCGGCACGTCGCATGGCCCGAATTCGGTGGATGACGCGCTCGCCATGCCGGCCAGGTTGCGCGCCGCCTCGATCACCGCCATCTGCATGCCAAAGCAGATCCCGAAAAACGGCACCTTATGTTCACGCGCAAACCGCACCGCGGCGATTTTGCCGGCGGTCCCGCGTTCGCCAAATCCGCCCGGCACCAAAATTCCGTGCACGCCATCCAGCGCCTGCACGGAATCCGGCTGCTCGAACACCTGCGCGTCGATCCAGTCCAGATGCACCTTCACCTTGTTGGCGATCCCGCCATGCGCCAGCGCCTCGGCGAGCGATTTATAGCTGTCCAGCAGATTGGTATATTTGCCCACCACCGCAATCCGCACCTCGCCTTCGGGCGCGCGCACCACGTCGACGATTTTATGCCAGCGCGTCAAATCCGGCTCACTGTCGTGCGGCAGCCCGAAATGCCGCAGCACTTCGCGGTCCATCCCCGCCTCATGATAGGAGATCGGCACGGCGTAGATGGTATCGATATCCAGCGCCGGGATCACCGCCTCGGTCCGCACATTGCAGAACGATGCGATCTTGCGCCGCTCGTTATCCGGTATCGGCCGGTCGCAACGGCAGATCAGCATCTGCGGCTGAATCCCGACATTCTGCAATTCCTTAACCGAATGCTGCGTCGGTTTGGTTTTCAGCTCTCCGGCCGAAGAAATATATGGCACCAAGGTCAGGTGCACGAACATCGCCCGTTCATACGTCAGCTCATTGCCAAGCTGGCGTATCGCTTCCAGAAACGGCAGGCTCTCGATATCGCCGACGGTGCCGCCGATTTCCACCAGCACGAAGTCAAAGCCGGAGCTCTCGCGCAGAACCACGTCCTTGATCGCATCGGTAATATGCGGGATCACCTGCACGGTCGCACCCAGATAATCGCCGCGCCGTTCTTTCGCGATCACCTCGGAATAGATCTTGCCCGTGGTCGCATTATCCAGCTTGCTCGCATGCACGCCGGTGAAGCGCTCGTAATGCCCAAGGTCGAGGTCGGTCTCGGCGCCGTCATCGGTCACGAACACCTCACCATGCTGGTAGGGACTCATCGTACCGGGATCGACGTTCAGATAGGGGTCAAGCTTGCGAAGGCAGACCGAATAGCCGCGGGCCTGCAGCAGGGCGCCGAGCGCGGCCGATGCGATTCCTTTGCCTAAAGAGGAGACCACGCCGCCGGTGATGAATACAAACCGCGTCATGGAATCCGATCATACATGAGTCGCGGGAAAAGCGAGAGGTTTCAGATCAGTTAGTTTTGGGGGTCCCAGCTGCGGCAGGCGCAGGTACGGGCGAGGGCGCAACCGGGAACGGCGCTCCCGGCATCGGCACCGCAGGCGCAGGGACGGCCGCCGCTGGCGCCGGCGTTGCCGGCCGGGCATCGGCCGGGGTCTGCGGCAGCGGCGCCATTCCGGGCACGGCCGGGCCGGGGATGGCGGCCGGGTTGTTCGGCAGCGGCGAATTTAGGATGGCGGCCGCATTATCCCCGCTTGCGCCTTTATAAAGAATGGCCAGAACCAGCGACAAGACGAAGAACGCCGTGCCGAGAATGGCGGTGGTGCGCGTCAGCAAATTGGCGGTGCCGCGGCCGGACATGAAATTGCCCATGCCCTGGCCGCCACCGAGGCCAAGGCCGCCGCCTTCGCTCCGCTGTATCAACACCACGCCGATCAACGCGATCGTGATAAAGACATGCAGAACGAGAAGAACCTTAATCATCCGAGACCTTACCCTGAATCCCGCGGAATGCGGGATTGCCCTATATGGGCTGCCGCGGCGTTCTAGCCGCGCGGGGCGCTGGCAGCAATGGCAAGGAAGTCAGCCGCATTCAGGCTGGCGCCGCCGACCAGCGCGCCGCCAACCTCCGGCAGCGAAAGCAGGCTTGCCGCATTGCCGGGTTTGAACGAGCCGCCGTACAGAATTGGCGTACTTGCGCCGCTAGCCGGGAACTGCGCCACCAGAACCGCCCGGATCCGCGCATGCATGGCGGTCACATCCGCCTCAGACGGGGTGCGCCCGGTGCCGATCGCCCAAACCGGCTCATAGGCCACCAGCCCGGCGAAGCTCGACGGCAGGCTATGCGTCAATTGTGTCCGGACCACGTGTTCGGCCTCGCCGGCATCCCGTTCCGATTCGGTTTCCCCCACGCAGACAATCGGAATCAGCCCGGCCGACAGCGCCGCCAGCACTTTCGCCGCCACATCCGCATTGGTCTCCCCATGGTCCGCCCGCCGCTCGGAATGGCCGAGGATCACATATTTCGCCCCGGCCTCGGCCAGCAGCGCGGCCGAAACATCGCCGGTATGGGCGCCGGAACCGTTGGCATGGCAGTCCTGGCCGCCGATCGCGCCATGAGCGCCGGGCAGCGCCGCGGCAAAGCCCTGCAGCAGCGGAAACGGCGGGCAGATAATCAGATCGGCCCCCAGATCAGCCTCCAGCACCGCCGCCGCAAACGGCGTGATATCGCTGAATTTGCCGTTCATCTTCCAGTTTCCCGCAATAACCTGCCGCATTTTGCCCCCTTGATTGCCGCAACCGCGCCAGCCTGCCAGCCCCGCCCTGGCCTGGCAAATACTGCCCTCTGCCATGCAGATCGGCGCGCATGTCAGGCCATATCGATGCGCATGGTGCGGTGCAACATATTTTCTTGACTATTCATGCTGCGCCGCAACATAATATTTATCACTGGTTAGGAATTTCCGGATACCCATCGGGTCTCTGAAATTCATGTTGAAGGAGTAGGAACATGTTGTTTTTTGGTCTTAGTTTCGCAACCGGCATCGTTGCAGTGGTTGTTGCCCAGAAACTGGACATCGAATGCGCCAACGCGCCCATGCCGAAACGCTGGACGCGTCGCAATGCGGATAAGCGGGCCGGCGCGGTAAGCTACCCTACCGCCGTTCTCCTCCGCCAGCAGTAACGCCTGAAGGCGGGCTTGCCGCGGCAGAGCCGCGCGTAAGCCGTCACCCAGCCCTCAATTGCTCCGCGGGGGCGGCATGGCTATAGAGGCGCGGCTTTCGGAGTAGTAGCCGCGATGATGTCCCGCCTAAGAAAATTACTGGATAACTGGATAGCGCGCGTCTTCATCGTGCTGCTGTTCGGTGTCTTCGTCTTCTGGGGCATCTCCAACGTCTTCACCATGATCGGCAGCAGCAGCACGGTGGCCCATGTCAACGGCAAGCCGGTCGACATCTCGGTGCTGCAGGCGGAATACCAGAAAGAATTCAACCAGGCCCAGCAGAACAGCCCGGGCCAGCCTTCTCTCGCCGACCGCCAAAAAATCGCGCAGGCGGCAATGACGACGGTATTGCGCCAGCAGGTGCTGTCGGCCGCCGAACAGGCGCTCGGCATCACCGCGCCGGACAGCGCGGTCCGCCAAAGCGTCTATGCCGTGCAGGCCTTCCAGACCAACGGCGTCTTCGACAAGGCAAGGTTCGCCGCCCTCCTGCAGCAGAACAACATGTCGCCGGACGCGTTTCTGGCGCTGATCAAAACCGAAATGACCAACAACCAGCTGGTGCAGGCGGTCATCGGCGGCGTGGCGGCCCCGGCCGAGCTCGACAACCAGATTTTTGCCTTCATCTCCGAACAGCGCATCGCTCAATCGGTGGATATTTCGGCCGCGTCGCAAAAGCCGCCGCCGCTGCCGCTGGACCCAGCACTGCAGCGCTATTGGAAGAATCATCCGGCCAGCTTCACCGCGCCGGAATACCGCACGGTCAAAATCGTCATCCTCTCGCCGCAGATTCTGGCGGCGCAGCAGCCGGTCTCGGATGCCGAAATCGCCGCCCTCTACCAGCAGACCAGCGCCCAGCAGAGCGTGCCCGCCAGCCGCAGCGTCCAGGTCATCTCCGCCGGCGACGCCGCCAGCGCCAACCAGCTGGCCGCTTTGTGGCGCGCCGGCGCCGATTGGAAGAAAATGCAGGCGGCGGCCACCAAAGCCGGCGATTCCGCGGTCGAGATGGACAATACCCAGCATGACCAGATCCCCGGCACCCTCCTGGCCGATGCGGTCTTCGGGGCAACGCCCAATGTCATCACCGGTCCCATCCAGGGCCCGCTCGGCTTTTTCCTGTTCACCGTCACCAACGCGGTGGCCGGCGGGCCGCCGCCGCTGGCTAGCGTCTCGGCGCAGCTGAAACAGCAGATCCAGCTGCAAAAGGCGCAGGCCGCGGTCAATCAGGACGTCAACAACGTGCAGGACGCGCTGGCCGGCCAAACGCCGCTGGACCAGCTGCCCGGCAATCTCGGCCTGGCCGCGGTTGAAGGCACGCTGGATGCCAAGGGCAACACGCCTGACGGCGACCCGGCGCCGATCCCGGGCGGTCAGGATCTTCGCACCGCCATCATCAGCGCCATTTTCGCCGCCCATCAGGGTGATCCGGCGCAGCTCATCACCGGCCCCGCCGGAGGCTATTTCGCCTTTACGATCGACAAGATCACGCCGCCCGCGGTGCAGCCCTATGCCGATGTGAAACAAAAAGTCGCGGTGGCCTGGATCAACGACGCCATGCAGCGCGAGGCGGAAGTCAAGGCGGCAAGCCTGCTGGCCGCGGTGAGCGGCGGCCAGAGCCTGGACGCGGCCTCAGCCGCCGGCGGCTACAGCGCTACCGTCCTGCCGCCGGTCACCCGCAACGCGCCGCCCGCCGGCATGTCCAGCGAGATGGCGCAGATTCTGTTCAGCCTGAAGCCGGGCCAGGCGACCATGCTGCAAAGCCCCGACGGCTTTACGGTCGCCGCTTTGAGCGAGATCAAGCGCCCGTCGCCCCAGGACGACCCAGCCGATTTCGCCCAGGTCAGCCAGGCCATGACCAAATCCATGCAGGATGATATCGTGGCGAGCTTCATCGCCGGCCTGCAGGAGCGCTATAAGGTCAGCGTCAACACCAAACTGCTCGCTCAAGTGTACCAGTAACTGAAAGTCGCGTTGTCAAAATGAATGCTGCCTCGCCGCCCGGCTATGATGCGTTTCGCGCTGCCTATGATGCAGGACGCGGCGCATTGGTCTGGCGTCACGATGTCGCGGACCTGCTGACCCCGGTCGCCGCCTTTCTGAAACTGGCGCATGGCAAGCCGTTCTCCTTCCTTCTGGAAAGTGTCGAGGGCGGCGCCGCCCGCGGCCGTTATTCAGTCATCGGCATGACCCCGGATCTGATCTGGCGCTGCGACCGCGGCACGGCCTTCATCAACCGCGACGCGCAAACCGCCCCGGACCGCTTCACCCCGATTGCCGAAAACCCATTGGACAGCCTCCGCGCTTTGATCGCCGAGACGAAACTGGACGTGCCGGAAGGCCTGCCGCCCATGACCGGCGGCCTCTCCGGCTATCTCGGCTACGACATGGTCCGGCTGATGGAAAAACTCCAGGACGCCAATCCGGATGTGCTCGGCATTCCGGATGCCATCCTGGTCCGCCCCAGCCTGTTCGCGATTTTCGACAGCATCACCGACGAACTCACCCTCGCTGCCCCGGTCTACCCGCGCCCCGGCGTCGACGCCGCCAGCGCCTACGCGGCGGCGGCGGCGCGCCTGAGCGATGCCGCAATCGCCCTCGACCGGCCAGTGCCGAAACTCTTCTCCCCCGCGGTAATCCCGGAGCCGCTCGCACAGTCGAACATGAGCAAGCCGGATTTCCTGAACATGGTCGACCGCGCCAAGCAATATGTCACCGCCGGCGACGTGTTCCAGGTGGTGCTGAGCCAGCGTTTCGAAGCCCCCTTCGTCATGCCGCCTTTCGCCCTCTACCGCAGCCTGCGGCGCATCAACCCAGCACCCTTCCTGTTCTATCTCGACTTCGGCAATTTCACCGCCGTCGGTTCCAGCCCGGAAATCCTGGTGCGCCTGCGCGAAGGCGTGGTCACCATCCGCCCGCTCGCCGGCACCCGCAAACGCGGCGCCGACACTGCCGAGGACGAAGCATTGGAAGCCGAATTGCTGGCCGATCCGAAAGAACGCGCCGAACATCTCATGCTGCTCGACCTCGGCCGCAACGATGTCGGCCGGGTCGCGGAAATCGGCTCCGTCCGCGTGGTGGAAAGCTTCGCCATCGAGCGTTTCAGCCATGTGATGCATATTTCCTCCACCGTCGAAGGCCGCATCAAACCGGAACTCGACGCGCTGGACGCGCTGGTCGCGGGCTTTCCCGCCGGCACGCTCTCGGGTGCGCCGAAAGTCCGGGCAATGGAAATCATCGACGATCTGGAACCCTCGCGCCGCGGCCTGTACGCCGGCTGCATCGGCTATTTTGCCGCCAACGGCACCATGGACACCTGCATCGGCCTGCGCACCGCCTTGGTGAAAGACGGCACGATGTATGTGCAGGCCGGCGTCGGCGTGGTCGCGGATTCTGACCCGGAAGCCGAATATGCCGAAAGTGTGCAGAAAGCCCGGGCACTGTTCCGCGCCGCCGAGGATGCCGTACGCTACGCGGTGAGGGACACCGCGCCATGATCCTGCTCATCGACAATTACGACAGTTTTACCTTCAACCTGGTGCATTTCTTCGGCGATCTCGGCGCCACCTGCGTCGTCCGCCGCAACGACGCGCTGACCCCGAACGAAGCTCTGGCCATGCAGCCGGAAGCCATCGTGCTTTCACCCGGCCCCTGCACGCCGAACGAAGCCGGCATCTGTCTTGACCTGGTGAGCGCCGCCGCCGGCAAAATTCCCCTGTTCGGCGTCTGCCTCGGCCATCAAGCGATCGGCCAGGCCTTTGGCGGCGACGTCATCCGCGCACCTTTCCCGGTGCATGGCAAAACCAGCCCGGTGCACCACGCCAACACCGACGTCTTCGCAGGATTGCCGGACCCGTTCACCGCCACCCGCTATCACTCCCTGATCGTCGATGCCCAAACACTGCCCGAATCCCTTGAAGCGACAGCCTGGACGGATGATAAAATCATCATGGGAATGCGGCATAAAACCCTGCCCATCTTCGGCGTGCAATTTCACCCCGAAAGCATCGCCACCTCGCACGGCCACGAAATTCTCGAAAATTTTCTGAACATCGTGCGCGGCCGGAACGCCCCTCAGCAGGCAGCATGAGCGACGGTCTGAAGCCGGTGCTGGCGCGCCTCGCGCGCGGCGAACGCCTAAACCATGCCGACGCTGAGGAAGCTTTCGGTGTAATCATGGATGGTCTTGCAACACCTGCGCAAATCGGCGGCATGCTGATGGCGATGCGTGCCCGCGGCGAATCCGTAAGCGAACTCACCGGTGCGGTGAGCGCGCTCCGCCGCCGCATGGCGCATATCGAAATTCCACCAGGCGCTATTGATGTCTGCGGCACCGGCGGCGACGGCGCCGCCAGCCTCAATATCTCCACCGCAGTCGCTTTTGTCGTCGCGGCGTGCGGCGTGCCGGTCGCCAAGCACGGCAACCGCGCTCTATCATCGCGCTCCGGCGGTGCCGATGTGCTGGCCGCCCTCGGCGTCAATCTCGAGCCCCCCATCGAGCGCCTTCCCGCCATTCTGGAACGAGCTGGCTGCGTCTTCATGTTCGCCCCCCGCCATCATCCGGCTTTGCGTTTCGCCGCCGCCGCCCGGGTCGAACTCGGCACCCGAACCATTTTCAACCTCACCGGCCCGATGGTGAATCCGGCCGGCGTCAAACACCAGCTGATGGGCATCTACGACCCGGCATGGGCGCGGCCGGTCGCCGAAACGCTCGCCCAACTCGGCTCGCAATCGGCTTGGGTGGTGTACGGCAACGGGCTGGATGAACTCACCCTGGACGGCGAAAACCTGGTGGTCGCGCTGAAGGACGGCGAAATCTCCGAATTTACCCTGAACGCCGCCGAGGCCGGGCTGCAGGCGGCCCCGCACGCCGCAATCAAAGGCGGCGACGCCGCAACCAACGCGGCCGCTCTGCGCGCATTGCTGGGCGGCGAGAAAGGCGCATATCGTGATACGATATTGCTGAACGCCGCGGCGGCATTGATTGTCTCCGGCAAGACGATATCGTTAACGACAGGCGTCGCCATCGCGGCGCAAGCAATAGATGATGGGAAGGCGGAGGCAGTGCTCGACGCGCTGATCCGCGCATCTCAAGAGGGCTCAGTTTAAATGGACGGCGCATCGGTACTTAGTGAAGACATTCTGGCGAAAATCTGCGCCGACACCCGCGCCGAGGTCGCGCGACGCAAAGCCAGAACCGGCCTGGAAGAAATGAAGCTGCACGCCCGCGACGCCGACAAGCCCCGCGGCTTCGGCCGCGCGCTGATGGACGCCACCGCCGCCGGCAAGCCCGGGCTGATCACCGAGATCAAAAAAGCCTCCCCCTCCCGCGGCCTGATCCGGGAAGATTTCGACCCCGCCGCTCTGGCGAAAGCCTATGCCGATGGCGGCGCCGTCTGCCTCTCGGTCTTGACGGACGAACCCTATTTCCAGGGCAAGCCCGCCGATTTGAAAGCCGCCCGTGCCGCGGTGAAACTGCCGGTCCTGCGCAAGGATTTCATGCTGGAGCCCTGGCAGATCTATGAGAGCCGGGCGATGGGCGCGGACTGCATCCTGCTCATCATGGCAGCCCTCGGCGACGCCCAGGCGCGCGAGCTGGAAGAACTCGCCCGCGCCTTGGATATGGACGTGCTGGCCGAAGTGCATGACGAAGCCGAACTCGACCGCGCGCTTGGCCTCTGCACACCGCTGCTCGGCATCAACAACCGCAATTTGAAAACCATGCAGACGACGCTCGAGACCACCGAGCGCCTGAGCAAATCCGTCCCGCCGGACCGTTTCCTGGTCTCGGAATCCGGCATCCAGGCCACCGCCGATATCGAGCGGCTGCAAAAAGTCTGTGTCCAGGGCTTTCTGGTCGGCGAATCCCTGATGCGCGAGCCCGACGTCACCCAGGCCGTCCGCGCCTTGCTGGGAACCGCTTGACCCGGCTGACGCATCTGGACGCCGCCGGCCATGCCCGCATGGTCGATATTTCGGCGAAGGATGAGACGGTTCGTGAAGCCACCGCGCAGGGCCGCGTATCCATGCAGCCGCAAACCCTCGAACTGATCGGCGCCGGCAGCGCCCCCAAAGGCGATGTGCTGGCCACCGCCCGCATCGCCGGCATCATGGCTGCAAAACGCTGCGCCGAACTCATCCCGCTCTGCCATCCCTTGCCGGTATCATCGGTCGCGGTCGAACTGGAACTGAATGCAGCCGACTCCGCCATCGACATCACCGCCATTGTGCGCACCACTGGCCGCACCGGTGTGGAAATGGAAGCGCTGACCGCCGTCAGCATCGCAGCCTTGACTGTCTACGACATGGTGAAAGCCGCGGACCGCGGCATGCGGATTGAAAACATCCGGGTAACCGCCAAGTCCGGCGGCAAATCCGGCGATTTTACGCAGAACTAGACAATGATCAGCGTCGAGGAAGCCCGCGGCAGAATTCTCGCAACGCTGACGCCAGTCGCAGGGGAAACCGTTTCGCTCGCGGATGGCTTTCGCAGGGTGCTGGCAATGCCCGTCATCGCCCGCCTGACCCAGCCGCCGGCGGACCTTTCGGCAATGGACGGTTACGCCTTGCGCGCCGCCGACGCAGCCAAAGGCGCTGCCTTAAAAATCATCGGCGCCGCGCCGGCCGGCCACCCCTTCGCCGGCAGCGTCAACCCCGGTGAAGCCGTCCGCATCTTCACCGGCAGCGTCATGCCGCAGGGTGCCGACAGCGTATTGATCCAGGAAGACGCCACTGCCGCCTGCGGCGCCATAACCGTCAATGAAACCTGCATCCTGGGCAAACATATCCGCCCCGCCGGCCAGGATTTCGCAACCGGCGACGTCCTTATCCCCGCCGGCCGGCGCCTCACCTCCCGCGACATCGGCCTGGCCGCCGCCGGCAACCACCCCTGGCTCAACGTGCACCGCCGCCCTCGCATCGCCATCCTCGCCACCGGCGATGAAATCTCGCTGCCCGGCGAGGCGATCGGCGCCGGCGGCATCGTCAGCTCCAACGCCCACGCGCTCGCCGCCCTCATCACCGCATCCGGCGGCGACGCCCTCATCCTGCCGATCGCCGGCGACGAGCGCGCCGCCATCGCCGCCGGCGCCGACGCCGCAAAAGGTGCGGATCTGCTGCTCACCACCGGGGGCGCCAGCGTCGGCGACCACGACCTGGTGCAGGCCGGCCTCGCATCCCGCGGCCTCAAACTGGATTTCTGGAAAATCGCCATGCGCCCCGGAAAACCGTTGATGTTCGGCCATCTCGGCGCTCTGCCGATGCTGGGTCTGCCCGGCAACCCGGTCTCCGCCTTCGTCTGCGCCTTGCTCTTCCTGCGCCCGGCCATCGAGCGCCTGAGCGGCTTGCCAGGCGTTGCCCCGCAGCCGGACTTCGCCCGCCTCGGCGCCGCCATGAAAACCAACGACCAGCGCGCCGACCATGTCCGCGCCACGCTCACCCGGGATGACAACGGCTGGATCGCAACCCCGTTCCCAATGCAGGATTCCGGCATGCTCCGCACTTTGGCCCGGGCCGATGCCCTCATCCTGCGCGCGCCCCACGCCCCGGCGCTGGATTTCGGCCAAAAAGTGCCATTTATCCGGCTGGAGCCCTGAAAATTCGTAACGCTTGACGCGACAACGAGAACCAAACTAGAACATCGCGTGTTAGCGCTTTGTTCTTTTTAGTTTTTCGCGAGGCACCCATGTTAACCACGAAACAGCACGAGCTGCTGGTATTTATCGATAGACATCTCCGCGAAACCGGCTGCTCCCCGAGCTTCGAGGAAATGAAGGACGCGCTCGACCTGCGCTCCAAATCCGGCATCCACCGCCTGATTTCAGCCCTGGAAGAACGCGGTTTCCTGCGCCGCCACAAGCACCGCGCCCGCGCCCTCGAGGTTCTCCGCCTGTCCGGCGACATGACGCCGATGCGCGAGCAGCAGCGCGAATCCCAGCGCTTCTCCCCCAACGTCATCCGTGGCGATTTCTCCGGCAAACTCCCCGGCGTGCGCGCCGCCAACATCGCCGGCGCGGTGTCCATCCCGCTCTACGGCAAAATCGCCGCTGGCCTGCCCATCGAAGCCATGAACGAACACACGGTCGAAATCGAAGTACCCGTAGCCTTGATGGGGAAGGGGGATCACTTCGCCCTCGAAGTCGAAGGCGATTCCATGATGGACGCCGGCATCCTCGACGGCGATACGGTCGTCATCCGCAAAGGCGAGCAGGCGGAAAACGGCCAGATCATCGTCGCGCTGATCGACGAAAACGAAGTAACCCTCAAACGCCTCCGCCGCCGCGGCAACTCGATCGCCTTGGAACCGGCCAACGAGCGCTACGAAACCAAAATCTTCCCAGCCGAACGCGTAAACATCCAAGGCCGCCTGATCGCGCTGTTAAGGAAGTATTAAGCAAGTAGCCGCTTTTTGAAAAAGCGGCGCAAAAACTTTTTTTACTCTAAGTCTGGGACGTTGGCATCATCGCGCCTATGGCCCAGATTAATAAAGTCTTTTTGCTTCTTTTTCTTCAGAAAAAGAAGTTCCTTAACCTACTCTTCCAGCTCTGTTCTTCTTCCTGCGCGCCTGCTCATTCGGCTTTGCATTCTCCGGCCTTGGCGTCCTCACCTTAACCTTTGCCGGCCGCGGTCCCGGATCGTGGAATTTGCTGCCGCCCGGCGGATCGGTTGGCTCCAAAATCAAATCATTATTCGGCGCCGCTGCCACCGATGCGGCAAACCTTGAAGCCGCGTCAGCCAAAATCTCAATCTTCGTCTCGCGGTCAAAAATCCGGATAACCCCAATTTCCTGCTTGGTAATACCGCCGAGCCGGCAAATCAGCGGGATCAGCCATTTCGGATCGGCATTATTCTTTCGTCCCACCCCGGCCCGGAACCAAACCATGGGCGCGCTGTCCTGCCGCCGCTCAAACGGCGCTGCCTCGCGCGGCGCGCGAGCAGTGCGGGCGGCGAATGTCTCCGGCGGTGCAGCCTGAATCGTCACCTCTTCGGGGTCGGGAAGTTTTTCCCGATACAGCCGGATCAGCGCGGCGGCAATTGATTCCGGGCTTTGCCGGCTCAGCAACTCCCTGGCCAGCACGAGATCTTCATCCAGCGGCGCCTCCGTCAGCAGCGGGTCGGCGAGCATTCGCTCCTGGTCGCGGCCGCGGATTTCTGCGGCGGTCGGCGGGTCCGCCCAGGCGGCGTTGATATTGGCCGAACCCAGCAGGACTTCGGCGCGCCGGCGTTTGCTGTTCGGCACCAGCAGCAGGCATAATCCCTTGCGACCCGCCCGCCCGGTCCGCCCGGAGCGATGCAGCAAGGTTGCCTTGTTGGTCGGCAGGTCGGCATGCACCACCAGATCCAGATCCGGTAGATCCAGCCCGCGCGCCGCAACGTCGGTGGCAATGCAAACCCGCGCCCGGCCGTCGCGCAGCGACTGCAAGGCGGTATTGCGCTCATTCTGGCTAAGCTCGCCCGAAAGCGCCACCGCCGCGAAGCCGCGCTCCAGCAGGCTGCCGTGCAGGCGCCGCACGGAATCCCGCGTCGAGCAGAACACCAGGCTGCCGCGCGATTCATAAAACCGCAGCAAATTCACCAGCCCGCGCTCAATCTCATGCCCCGCCACCCGGATCGCCCGGTATTCAATATCCGCATGCGGCTGATTGCGCGCCACGGTATCGATCCTGAGCGCATCCTGCTGGTACTGCCGCGCCAGCGCCGCAATCTCATGCGCGATGGTCGCCGAGAACAACAATGTCCGCCGCGTCGACGGCGCCGCCTGCAAAATGAACTCCAGCTCTTCCTTGAAGCCGAGATCCAGCATCTCATCGGCCTCATCCAGGACCACGACCTGGCATTCGGAGAGTTTCAGATTGCCGCGCTTGATATGGTCCTGCAGCCGCCCCGGCGTACCGGCGACGATATGGCAGCCGGCATTCAGCGCCTGCCGCTCCTGGCGCGCATCCATGCCGCCGACGCAGGAAATAACCCGGCCGCCGGCCGGCCCATACAGCCAGCTGAGCTCGCCATGCACCTGCAGCGCCAATTCCCGCGTTGGTGCAATCACCAGCACCAGAGGCAGCCCGGCGGGTGGCAACCGCTCCGCATCGCCCAGGATTGTGGCGGCGAAAGCCAACCCATAGGCAACGGTTTTGCCGGAACCGGTCTGCGCCGAGACCAGCAGATCGCGGTCATCGGCATCGGGCTGCAACACGGCGGACTGCACCGAAGTCGGCTCGGTATAGCCGCGTTCGATCAAGGCGCGCTGCAGGGACGGGTTGGCAATAGGGAAGGTCATCCGCGGCTCCTAGCCCGGCGACTCGCGAACAGCAACGCGCCGCCACGCGTAACGGCATCCCGCGGCTGGTATGCTTGCAACGCGCTTTTGTGAAACTTCGGCCGGGACTCATGATTGGGATTGAAGGGAACTGCCCGCTGCCGTATGTTAAATGCTTCCGGGTAAAGACCGGAGTATTTTGAACGTTCAAAGAGGACAGATTTTATAGTGCGACCCCCGAAAAACGACCGCCAGCGCCAACCGCGCCGCCGCGGATTTGATGACGATAATTTCTTCGGCAATACGCCGCCGCCCCCACCGTCTTTTTCAGGGTTTGGTGCATCCTCGTCCTCGCCGGAAGCTAAAGCCACGGTGAAATGGTATAATTCCGAAAAAGGCTTCGGCTTTGTCGAAATGGCGGATGGCTCGGGCGACGTGTTCCTGCACGCCAATTCCCTGCAGAATGCCGGTTTCCAGGCGGTAACGCCGGGCTCCATCCTGCAGGTCCGCGTCGGCCAGGGCCAGAAAGGCCGGCAGGTCGACCAGGTCATTTCTGTCACCGAAGGCACTGGTGAAGCACCGGCATCGCGCGGCGGCTTCGGCGGCGGCGGCTTCGACCGCCCGCGCCCCTCCGGCCCGCGCCCGGCGAGACAGCAGCCAAGCGGCCCGTCGGTTGAAATGACCGGAATCGTCAAATGGTATAATTCCACCAAGGGCTTTGGTTTCATCAGCCCGCAGGACGGCGGCAAGGACGTGTTTGTCCACGCAACCGCCCTCGAGCATGCCGGCCTGCCGCCGCTGCAGGAAGGCCAATCCGTGCGGATGAACGTTGTTCAAGGCGCCAAGGGCCCGGAAGTGAGCTCCATCAGCGTCGGCTGAACTTTTACGATGCGTCCAGCCTTACCGGCTGGACGAAGCTTTTAAGAGCGTAATCCGGCCACTGTCCGAATTACGCTCTTATTTATTTGCGGATCGCGGCCGGGAGGCAAAAATGGCATTTAAAGTGAATTACGGTCTGGAGCGGGCCGAACGGAACCGCCAGAAGCAGGCAAAAAAAGAAGCCAAGCTGCAGGCCCGCAAGGCCGAAGCCAATCAGCCGCCGGCAGATGACGCCGAGGCCGAGAATCCCCCGCCGGCAGTTGCCCCCAGCGAAGATTAAAACGTGGCGCTATTGCTGCGCGCCACCCCGGCTTTGGCCAGCCGGGTCCAGGCGGCGTCCAGCGACCCATCCAGGTCGATCGCCCGGCACGCATCCTCGATGACCGTCGCTCTGAAACCGAACGCGGCGGCGTCCTCGGCGGACCAGGCAACGCAGAAATCGGTCGCCAGGCCGCAGAGATAAACCTCATGAATGCCGCGCGCCGAAAGATAGCCGTCCAAACCGGTTTTGGTTTCCCGGTCGGCTTCAAGAAACGTGGAATAGCTGTCGATATCGCGGTGCGAGCCTTTGCGGATGATCAGGCCGGCATGCGGTACCGCCAAATCCTTATGAAACGCAGCCCCCGCCGAGGCCATGACGCAATGAATGGGCCAAAGCGTCTGCGCGCCATAAGGCAAGGTGATCTGGCTGAAGGGCGACGTACCGGGGTGTTGCGCAGCAAATGAAATATGGTCCGCCGGATGCCAATCCTGGCTCAGCACCACGGTCTCGAATTTGCCGGCAAGCCGGTTGACCAGCGGCACGATCCCATTGCCATCGCCCACTTCCAGTGCGCCGCCGGGGCAGAAATCATTCTGGACGTCGACAATCAGCAGCGCAGAGCTCTTGTTCATGGTCTCAGTATAGGTGATTTGCGTCCTGCATATAGACAAGGGGAGCGGGAATCCTGTAAGGCTCCGCCCTTCAAGGAACGTGGGAGGTTGGGTGAAGGTTCACCCGGCCGTTTGAACCGCGGTCCATTGGCGTTACCGCCAAAGGATTAGGAGCCGAAATGGCGAAGAAGATTGTTGGCTACATCAAGCTGCAAATACCCGCGGGCAAGGCGAACCCATCGCCGCCGGTCGGCCCGGCACTCGGCCAGCGTGGCCTGAACATCATGCAGTTCTGCAAGGAATTCAATGCCCTGACGCAAAGCATGGAACCCGGCATGCCGGTTCCGGTGGTCATCACCGCCTTTGCCGACCGTACCTTCAACTTCGTCACCAAAACCCCGCCGAACACCTATTTCCTCAAAAAGGCTGCCGGCATCTCCAAGGGCACGACCACGCCCGGCAAGGGTGCCGCTGTCGGCAAGGTCACCATGACCCAGCTACGCGAAATCGCGGCGACGAAAATGATTCACATGAATGCCAACGATGTCGATGGCGCGGTACGGATGCTGATCGACTCCGCGCGCTCGATGGGCGTCACCGTGGTGGAGGGCTGATCCGATGGCACATGACAAGCGTTTGGCGAAAACCTACGAAACTTTCGACCGCACCAAGAACTATCCGCTGACCGAAGCCGTGAAGCTGGCGAAAACCAATGCCAAGGCAAAGTTCGATGAAACCATCGAAATTTCGCTGAACCTCGGCATCGACCCGCGCCACGCTGACCAGATGGTCCGTGGCCTGATCTCGCTGCCCAACGGCACCGGCAAGACCCTGCGGGTCGGCGTATTCGCCCGCGGCCCGAAGGCCGATGAGGCTACGGCTGCCGGCGCCGACGTCGTTGGCGCCGAAGACCTGGCCGAAAAGGTGCAGGCCGGCGACATCCAGTTCGACCGCTGCATCGCGACCCCGGATATGATGGCCCTGGTTGGCCGTCTCGGTAAAATTTTAGGCCCGCGCGGCCTAATGCCCAATCCCAAGCTGGGCACCGTGACCATGGACGTGAAGGGTGCGGTAACCGCCGCCAAATCCGGCCAGGTTGAGTTCCGCGCCGAGAAGGCGGGGATCATCCATGCCGGCATCGGCAAGGCGAGCTTTGATGAAGGCGCGCTGGTTGAGAACGCGAAGGCGCTGGTGGACGCTGTCCAGAAAGCCAAGCCGACCGGCGCCAAGGGCACCTATCTGCAGAAAATCGCCGTCAGCTCGACCATGGGCCCCGGCATTCGCGTGGATGTGGCCAGCCTGGCTGTTTAGTTTGATTAAAAGCGGCTCCGCCGCTGGGAATTCATAGCGGTTTAGGCCGCTATGGGCAGGAGGGGTGAAAATCCTTCCGAACCCTGTCCGAGACCGTGTGTACCCTTCGGGGTTTGATGGAAGCAATTCCGCAAACGGTAGACGAGGTGCCAAGGACTTTTAGACTCGAATGTGAACTTCGGTTTGAAGGCTTTGGTGGTTCTGACGCGTAAGGACAGGCGATTGGCGCTTGGAGATGGTCTCTAAGCGCCTTGGGTAACGAAGATGTTGTGGGTTTCCCGCAATATCGCTGAGTTGGAGACGGATGTGGATCGCATAGAGAAGCGTGAATTCGTCGCAGAGTTATCAACGGTGTTTGCCGATACGTCGATGGTGGTTGTTACCCGTAACGAGGGTATGACCGTTGCCGATGTCACGGATCTGCGCCGGAAGATGCGTGCGGCGGGAGCGAGCTTCAAGGTTGCGAAGAATCGTCTGGCCCTCCTTGCTCTGGACGGCACCCGGTTCGATGGGCTGAAACCCCTGATGAAGGGGCCAACGGCAATTTCCTGGTCTACCGACCCGGTTGCCGTGGCAAAAGCTGCTGTCGACTTCGCCAAAACCAATGAAAAGTTTGTTCTGATCGGTGGTGCGCTTGGCACCCAGCTGCTCGATGTCGCTGGGGTAAAAGCACTTGCCGAACTGCCGTCGCTGGATGCGCTGCGCGCCAAATTGCTGGGGCTGCTTGCCGCCCCCGCGACACGGATCGCAGGCGTACTACAGGCGCCGGCCGGACAGCTTGCACGGGTTTTTGCGGCGTATGCCGATGCCGACAAGAGCGAGGCGGCCTGAAGGCGCTTCCAAGCTTGAATTTTGCGGGTCCGCATGGTGCGGGCTTGCATGGAACCAATCAAAGCCTACTTAATGAGGATAGTTATCAATGACTGATTTATCAAAGCTCGTCGACGAGCTGTCGAAACTGACGGTGCTTGAGGCTGCTGAGCTCTCCAAGCTGCTGGAAGAAAAATGGGGCGTTTCCGCTGCGGCTCCGGTAGCTGCTGCGGCTGCTCCGGCTGGCGGTGGTGCTGCCGCTGCTCCGGTTGAAGAACAGACCGAGTTCAAGGTTATTCTTGCTGCTGCCGGCGAGAAGAAGATCAACGTGATTAAGGAAATTCGTACGATTACAGGTCTCGGCCTGAAAGAGGCGAAGGACCTGGTTGAGGGCGCTCCGCAAACGGTCAAGGAAAGCGCGACCAAGGACGAGGCTGCCGCGATCAAGAAGACACTGGAAGAGCAGGGCGCGACTGTCGAAGTCAAATAAGGTTTGCTCCTGCCGCAGATTAACTGCGGATCTCATGCCTAAAGGGCGGGCGATTACCATGCGGTAGTCGCCCGCTCACTGCTGTTTTTGCGTCCCGATGACGTAGCCGCAAAGTCTGAATCGGGCCGCTCATAAAAGTTTACGTGCTTAAAAGCTGAATTTATGTTGGAATTGGGGTCGCCGATGAACGCAATGAATGGTTTTGGTAAAGGCTCTTTCACTGGCCGGAAACGCATTCGTAAAAGCTTCGGGCGGATCCCCGAAGTTGCACCCATGCCGAACCTGATCGATGTGCAGCGCGCCAGCTACGATTCCTTTCTGCAAATGCACACCAAGCCGGATGCCCGTACCAATTCCGGCATTCAGGAAGTTTTCAAATCGGTCTTCCCGATCGACGATTTCGCCGGCCGCGGCCGGCTGGAATTCGTCTATTACGAGCTGGAAGAGCCGAAATACGACGTTGAGGAATGCATCCAGCGCGGCATGACCTATGCCGCCCCGCTGAAGGTGATTCTCCGTCTGATCGTCTGGGATCTGGACGAGGACACCGGCGCAAAATCCATCCGCGATATTAAAGAACAGCCCGTCTACATGGGCGACATGCCGCTGATGACCGATAACGGCACTTTCGTCGTCAACGGCACCGAGCGCGTGATCGTGTCGCAGATGCACCGCAGCCCCGGCGTTTTCTTCGACCACGACAAGGGCAAAACGCATTCCTCGGGCAAGTATCTGTTCACCGCCCGCGTCATCCCGTACCGCGGCTCCTGGCTCGACTTCGAATTCGACGCCAAGGATCTGGTCTATGTGCGCATCGACCGTAAGCGCAAGCTGCCCGTCACCACTTTGCTTTACGCTTTGGACAGCCTTGGCACCGAAGTGCTGAAAGTCGCGCGCGAAGCCAAAGGCGAGCCGGTGGAGCTCGGCGAACTGAAGGGCATGGACGCCGAGGAAATTCTCGGCAATTTCTATGGCCAGGTCCTGTTCACCTGCACCAAGGGCCAATGGGCGCGCCCGTTCGAGGCTGAGGCTTTCCGCAACCAGAAACTCATCGAGGATCTGGTGGATGCCGATACCGGCGAAGTGGTCGCCAAATCCGACGAGAAGCTGACCGCCCGCGTGGTCAAGAAAATCGCCGAGAAGACCAAGCGCGTCCTGGTCGCCCGCAACGACCTGCTCGGCAAATTCGTCGCGGTCGATATGTTCGACCCGGAAACCGGCGAGATCTATGCTGAAGCCGGCGAAGAGCTGATTGAAGCCAAGCTTGCTTTGTTCGAGGCCAAGGGCATCGACGAGCTGCCGACGCTGGCCATCGACCAGTCCAACGGACCCTGGATCCGCAATACGCTGGCCGTGGATAAGAACAGCAACCGTGAAGACGCGCTGATCGATATCTATCGCGTCATGCGCCCCGGCGAGCCGCCGACCTCCGAGACCGCCGAAACCCTATTCCGAGGCCTGTTTTTCGACGCCGACCGCTACGACCTCTCGGCCGTCGGCCGCGTGAAAATGAACATGCGCCTTGGCATCGACGCGGAAGATTCCATCCGCGTCCTGCGCAAGGAAGACATCATTCGCACCCTGAAGATCATGTGCGAACTGAAGGACGGCCGCGGCGCCATCGATGATATCGACAACCTCGGCAACCGCCGGGTGCGTTCGGTCGGCGAGTTGAT
>JAMFSE010000074.1 GCA_026225115.1 Rhodovastum atsumiense | reverse complement strand
GGTCGGGTGCGCCGTGGCGCGATCTGCCCGAGCGCTTCGGTGCTTGGAAGAATACCCACACGCGATTTTCGCGTTGGGCGAAGAGCGGTTGTCAACGGCGGAGCAAAACCAGGCCAGTGGGGCGGTGTAAAACCAGGCCAGTGGGCGCGGCTTTGTGGACAGCTTGTGGCGCCCTTTGTTCGACGCCCGCCGGAGGCGTCTTGGCGTCGTATTGGCGGGGCGCCCTTCGCCCCGACGGGTTCCAAAAGGCACGGGGCGGAGAGCGGGTCAAACGCGCCGCGCCTATCAGCGGCGGCACCGGAGCCACGCGGAGAAAATCGGCGCTTACTTCGGCTTGCCGATTTTCGAGCATGGCGAGGAGCCACCGTTTGATGCGATCGAGCATCGTGGCACCGGCTTTCTTGGCTTAACTGGCCGCTTCAGCCGCAGCACCGGCGTCAACCGGTTCGGCCCGCACGGTGAGGCGCCGATGTGCCGTGGACTGGGCCAACCGGTAGCTCTCGCCATTGAAGGACAGAATGTGGACGTGATGGGTGAGCCGGTCGAGCAAGGCGCCGGTCAAACGTTCCGATCCGAACACCGAAGTCCACTCCTCAAAGGGTAAATTGGAGGTGACGATGGTCGAACCGTGCTCGTAGCGCTGGCTGAAGACCTCGAACAGCAGCTCCGCCCCGGTCGGCGATAGCGGCACATAGCCAAGCTCGTCGATGATCAGCAGCCTGACCGCCTGTAGTTCGCGCTGAAGCTTGATCAGCCGCTTCTCGTCGCGCGCCTCCATCAGCTGATGGACCAGCCCCGCCGCCGTGGTGAAGGCGACGCTGAAGCCCTTTTGGCAAGCAGCGAGCCCCAGGCTCAGCCCGATGTGAGTCTTGCCGGTGCCGCTGTTGCCCAGAGCGATGATGTTTTCGCGGCGCAGGATGTATTCGCAGCGTGCCAATTCCAGCACCAGCATCTTGTTGAGGCTGGGAATCGCCGGGAACATGAAGCTGTCCAGGCTCTTGGTTGCCGGGAAGCGAGCCTGGCGGATCCGGCGCTCCACCAGGCGGCGTTCACGGTCGATCAGCTCCAATTCCACCAGCCGCAGCAGGTAGCGAGGGTGATCGACACCGTCGCGGGCGCACTCGCGAGCGAGTTTGTCATACTCGCGCAGAACGGTCGGCAGTTTGAGTTGTTTGAGGTGGTGGGCCAATAAAACTTGAGGTGTGCCTTGGGTCGTGCCTGACGGCATAGGATCTGTCGTGGTCATGCCGCCTGCTCCCGGACCAGTAGGGCGTAATCGGCGGCACGCGTTGTGCGTACGGCGGTGACAGGCAAGAACGGATAGGCGGCGAGGTCCAGCTTGGCAGGACGCTGCTCGATCCGTGCCAGAACGATCTGTTTCACCGCATCAAAGCCGATCGCCCCCAGTCTTATGGCGTCGGTCACCGCGGCGGCGACCACATCCTTGGACGTGATCTCCATCAACCGTAGCACCTGGATGAACTCGCGCTTGCCCTTGGTGCGCATACGCGCCTCCAGAAGGTGGCGCAGATGCTGAAACACCGGCGGCAGGTCCCATCCTTGCAATGCGGCGGCCTGATCCAGGGCACCCGGCTTGGTCTCGATCAGCGCCAGGTAATGCAGCGGATCATAGATAAATTCACCCTGGTTGTAGGAACGTGTATGCCGGGCGATCTTTACACCGTCGCATGAAATCAGCACCTCATCGACAAAGCCCTTTATCAGGACTGCCTGGAAGCCATACCTGGTCGGAACCGAGTAATCGTTGTTCCGATAGCGAACCAGTGCCGTCGACGACACGCGTCCGACAATTTTCTCGCAGGGCTCCAGCGCCACGGCCGGGAGCGGTCGCAGCGCCGCCAAATCCGCCGCCAGGCGTACGCCAATGGTCTGAGTGTGGCGGGCGGCATGCTCGCCCTGGCGCTGCCGGCAGCGCTCGGCCAACATCGCGTTGAGCGCCTCGAAGCTCACGGCGATCGGCACCGGTGTCATGAAATTGGCCCGCGAGAACTTGACCAACCCTTCCACCTTGCCCTTGTCGTTGCCCTTTCCGGGCCGGCCGAAGCGGTCTTGGAACAAGCAATGCGAAACCAGCTCGGTGAAGGCCCGGGTACGTTCCCGCTTGCCGTCGCCGCAGATCTTGGCGACCGCGATCTTGAGGTTGTCGTAGAGGATCGACAGCGGAATGCCGGCGAAAAAAGCAAAAGACGAGACGTGACCATCAAGGAAGGCTTCGGTCGTCTCGCGTGGATAGGCTTTGACGAAGCAGGCGTCCGACTGCGGCAAATCCAGGCAGAAAAAATGGATCTTCTGACGCAAGCCGCCGATCACCGCGACCGCCTCGCCAAAATCGACCTGGGCGTGGCCGGGCGGATGCGCCAGCGGTACGAAGGTCTCGCGGCGGTGGAGCCTCTGCCGCCGCACATAATCCTTTACCACCGTGTAGCCACCGCCGTAGCCGTGTTCGTCGCGCAGGCGCTCGAAAATCCGCTTGGCGGTATGCTGCTGCTTGGCGGGCGCGGTGCGATCCGATTCCAGGATCGCTTCGATCACCGGCATCAGTGACCCCAGCTTCGGCTTATCCGCGGGCTTCGCCCGCACATAGCCGGGCGGCACCGAATACCGGCACATCTTGGCAACCGTATCTCGGCTCAGGCCAAACACCCGCGCCGCTTCGCGCCGGCTGCGCCCCTCCACGAAAACAAAACGTCGAACCGCTGCATATGACTCCAAAATGAACATCCTTCAGCGCTCTCCAAAACCTTGAAGAACGCTACCACTGGCCGGGTTTTACTCCGCCCGCGACCGCATCACGCCGCCGCTCCAGTGGCCTACTTTTACTCCGCCGCGTACACATTTTCGAGCGCACGCCGATAGCGGCGCTTGCCTAATACACGCTGTGCAACAATCGCGGAAACTTTGGTGCCGGTCAGGCTAGGGGCGACGGAGAAAGCTGTTTTAGTCATGTCTTGTTTCCCGGCGTGCGGCGAGATGTTTGGCCCGGCGCCGATCATTGGCGCCCTGGACGATGATACAGACTTTTGTTTCTGCGGCATCAATCGCGGCTTGGGTGCATGGGACGCCGTGCGCAGCCAGATCCGCAACCGCGATGAAACGGCATGGTCTGCCGCGCTGTATCATGCTGACGAGCTTGATCCGGTGGCGACGAACGAGCAGCTCGAAGCCGGTTCGGGTCTCACCAGTAAGCGCGGCCGCGGTCGCAAGCGAGATTAGATCGCCCTTCTCGGCCTGAAAGGCGGTT
>JAMFSE010000073.1 GCA_026225115.1 Rhodovastum atsumiense | reverse complement strand
TCCTTAGGGTCAGCCTGCAGCGCGGCGGCGGCCTGCTGGTCAGCCACAGGGTCCGGGCGCCGGGCGGCAGTGCCTTTGATCGGCCGGGCTTCCACCGCGCCATCCGGGAAAAGCCGCAGGAACCGCTCGGGAGAGGCGCAGACCAGGCCAAAATTTTCGGCCTGTAAGCAGGCTGAAAACGGCGCCGGGCTCAGGCGGCGCAGGCCAGCATGCAAGGCCGGCAGGCTAAGCCCAGCCGGAACTGGCGCGCTGAATCGCATCGTAAGATTGGCCTGGTAGATGTCTCCGGCCGCAATATAAATCCGCAGCCGCTGGTGGCGCTCTTGGTAGCTGGGGAACGGCATTTCCTGTTCCCAGAATATCCGGGGCACAGCCGGCAAAGGCGATGCGGCGCCGAGCCGGGCTTTGATATCTTGCAGCCCTTCGGCGGGGCCAAGATAGAACACTTCCTCGCGATCAATGTCGAAGCCAAGGATCGTCGTGTAGAGGCCGAACCATCCGCCCGGCAAACCCGGCACCGGCGGAAACCGGCTCGCGACCCCGGCGGCGCCACGTGCAAGATCATATCCAATCCAACCCACGGCGCCGCCTGCAAAGGGGAACGGCCATTCCGCCGGCCTCGCCACCGGTCGGTGTTCGTCCATCCAGCGCCGTAAAACCCCGAACGGATTCTCCGTCAGCGAGACTTCGGCGATCGGCGAAAGACAGAGGTAGCTTAAGCGCGACCGGGCGTCCCCTTTCGTCGCACTATCGAGAAACACCAGACCCGTTGCCGACGCAAAAGCCGCCAGGGCCGCCTCGGGCGGTAAATACGGCAAGCGGGCGGTGATCATGGAGTCTGTTCCGTCGCATAAGCGCATAATAGGCGCAAGTCACATATGGACCGACGCGATGCCGGTGGAACAGGGCCGTCTGCTCAGTGCGAAGCCGCTTCCGCCGCGCGACCCTTCGGCATGTGTTTACGCTTTATGCGGATGCGGATGGCCGTGATCTACCCAGAATACGGATTCCGGCGCTTCCGCCGGCGTGATATCCAAATTCACGACAACCGGCTCCTGATCGCTGCGAACCAGCACGCATTCCAGATCCTCACCTTCCAACGCATTGATCTCCTGATGCGGCACGTAAGGCGGTACGTAGATGAAATCGCCGGGTCCGGCCTCCGCGGTATACTCCAGCGCCGCGCCCCAACGCATGCGGGCACGGCCCTTGACGACATAAATCACGCTTTCGACATGACCGTGATGATGCGCGCCGGTTTTGGCGTTTGGGTGAATGGTAACGGTACCAGCCCAGATTTTTTGCGCGCCGACACGCGCAAAATTGATTGCCGCGGCCCGGCTCATTCCGGCAGTCTGGGCGGTGTTATCGTCGAGTTGATCGGCAGGGATGACGCGTACGCCGCCATGTTTCCAATCATCTGTGCCTTCGGAGCTACTCATCAAAGATCTTCTTTCATTCAAGTTTCGAGACGGATTGGCGAACCAGATCCGCCAGGCGCAAAGCCGCGGGCGTTGGCTGCTCGGCGGTGAACAGCGCATAGCCGTGGCGCGGCAGCGCCGGCAACCCGACTTCCGGCAAAACCGGCATCAACCCGGATTCAATAAAAAGCTGGTTGCGGCAGGTGATGGCAAGGCCGGCCTGCACCGCCGCACGCACCACCGATAGGCTGGCGGTTTCCACCACAATACGAAACGGCCGCCTCGCTTCTTCCAGCAAGCGCAACGCCGTGGCGCGAAACAGGCAGGGCTCCTCCAGCAGCGCTAACGGCAAGACATCGCGCTCCAGCAGATGATGCTGGCCGATCCAACGCATCGGTGTTGTTTTGATATTGTTCGGCTCGGTTTCCGGACGCACGCAGGATACGACGTCAATCTGTCCGGCCTTCAGGGCATCCAGCAATTCCTGCGATCCCCCAACCCTCGCCTGCAGCTGGATAAGCGGATGCGTGATCACAAAATCGTTCAGCACACCCGGCAGAAATGTCTCGGCAAAATCCTGATTGAAGCCGATGCGAATATTGCCCGACAATGCCTGTCCTTGCAGGCTGGAAAAAACGCGATCGTTCATCTCAAGGATTTGCCGGGCCGTGCTGAGCAGATGCTCACCAGCCGGCGCCAGACGCAATCTGCGGCCTTGCCGGTTGAATAAGGGTTGCCGGACAATTTCCTCAAGCCGCCGCATCTGCAGACTGAGCGCGGATTGCGTGACGAAAACGCGCTCCGTTGCCTGCACCATCGAGCCTGTTTCGTTGATGGCAACGAAACTGCGCAGCAATTCCATGGGCAGGTTTACCGCCATGTTGAATGAGTTTCCGTCATTGATGATCAAACGCCGATAATAAGTATATTAGTTCGATAGTTTATTATGCCGTGGTTTGCAATGCGCCAAGATCATCGCAGCTCTGATTAGGAAATCTCACATATCGCTGTGCAACAACATTGACGATTAATTCTCCCACGTTACTCTTTATTTTCTACTCGTTTTATAGTCTTTTAAGACAATCCCTATTTGAAGAGGCGTTCCGTGTCAGCCACAATCAAGCCCGTGAACTTCCGCATTCCCGTCTGGGCGCAGCGCTTCGCAACGACGGTTGCGCTGTTGCTGGCGTGGGAAGCCGCGTCGAAAGCAGGATTGATACCGGCGCGAATTCTGGCCGCGCCTTCTGCGGTGGCCGGGACGTTCTGGGACATGCTGGCGTCCGGCGAGCTCGAATCCAATCTCCTGGTGTCACTCGGCCGGGTACTGACCGGGCTTTCCATCGCCATCGTCACCGGCAGCTCGCTGGCATTGATCGCCGGGCTGTCGCGGACCGGCGAAATGGCGGTGGACGCGCCCATGCAAATGCTGCGGACCATGCCATTTCTCGCATTGGTGCCCTTGTTTATTTTGTGGTTCGGCATTGGTGAAACCCCGAAAATCGCGCTGATCGCCCTGGGCGGCACATTTCCGATCTATCTAAATCTGTTCTCCGGCATCCGTGCCGTCGATAAAAAACTCGTCGAAGCCGGCAACTGCTTTGGATTGAACAACGCGGCCTTGATAAAACACGTGATCCTACCGGGCGCATTGCCGTCCTTTCTGGTTGGACTGCGCTATGCTCTTGGCATTTCCTGGCTCTCTCTGGTGGTAGCCGAGCAGGTCAACGCTACGGCCGGCATCGGCTATCTGATCAATAATGCGCGGGACTACATGCGAACCGATATCATCGTGGTCTGCCTGCTGATCTATTCGGTGCTTGGCCTGACCACAGATTTCATCGTCCGCACACTCGAGCGCTTCGCGCTGGCCTGGCGGCCGTCCTTTATCAACGTCACCTGAAAAGGTTTTAGCCATGCAAAACCAGACGCTGTTCGCATTTAAGGCGCTAGATCCTGCAAACCCATCCGGCAGCCCGGCGCCAAAACCGGTTGTACAATTGCGCGCGTTCACCCGGCGATTTAGTAATAACACGGTACTCGACAGCATCGATCTTGAAATCGGCGAAGGCGAGTTTGTCGCCTTGCTTGGTCGCAGCGGCTCCGGCAAGACGACCATCCTGCGCACATTGGCCGGGCTGGATACGGTGAGCGAGGGCGAAGTCAAACTACCCTCGGCGCGCGCCGTGGTCTTTCAGGAGCCGCGGCTGCTGCCCTGGAAGCGGGTATGGAACAATGTGCTGCTGGGACTGGAGCCGAAAGCGCTGGGCGGCGCCAAAGCCGCCCGCACCTTAGCACAGAAAGCGCTGAGCGAAGTAGGTTTGGACCACCGCGCCGATGCCTGGCCAAGCACACTCTCAGGCGGCGAGGCGCAGCGCGCCGCACTGGCGCGTGCATTGGTGCGGGAGCCGAAACTCCTGCTCCTGGACGAACCGTTCGCGTCCCTGGACGCTCTGACGCGGATTAAAATGCACGCCCTCGTGGCATCGCTCTGGCAGGCGCATAAGCCAGCAGTGTTGATGGTCACCCACGACGTGGACGAAGCCATTGCCCTGGCGGACCGGGTGCTGATTCTGGCCGAAGGAAAACTGATCGTCGAAAGACGCGTCGACCTGCCCCGCAAACGCCAACCCGGCCAACCCGGATTCGCGGCACTGCGCCGCTACTTCCTGGAACAGCTAGGCGTGGAAGCGGAGGATGAAACGCAGCAGCATGCAGTAGCCAAGGAAATTATTTTAGGCAGTTAAAGTAAGCACTTCTTTTTCTGAAGAAAAAGAAGCAAAAGACTTTGCGAATCTGGGGCATGGGCGTTGTCACTGCCACCGCCCATGCCCCAGATAAAAAAAGGTTTTTGGTTCTTTTTTCAAAGAAGAACCGCTTGCCTTATTCGGCCGCTAGGCTTGCACTTTCCCGGCGGGCGATTTCCCGGCGGACCAGCGGGATGAGTTCGCGGCCGTAATCGGTGGCGTCTTCCAGCGGGTCGAAGCCACGGATCAGGAAGGTCGTAATTCCGATGTTGTGGTATTCGAGCAGGGCTTCCGCCACTTGTTCGGGCGTGCCGACCAGGCCGGTGGAGTTGCCTTGGGCGCCGGTGACCGCGGCGATTTCCGTCCATAGGCGTTTGTCCAGCACGCGGCCATTCGCGGCGGCTTCAAGAAGGCGCTTGGATCCGACATTTTCCGGTCCGCCATTGGCGCTGAAGCGGAAGAGTTTTTGGTGATTGGCTTTGGCGCGTTCAAGAATGGAATCTGCGCGCGCCCAGGCCTTTTCCTCGGTTGCCGCCAGCACCGGACGAAGCGAGAGGCTGAAGCGGATTTTATCCGCCCGGCCATGCCGCGCGGCTGCGGCGCGCACCTTGTCCAGCGTTTCTTTCACCTGCGCCAGGGATTCGCCCCATAATGCGTAAACATCCGCATGCTTGCCGGCAACCTCGATGGCGGCATCGGAGGAGCCGCCGAAATAGATTGGAATTTGCGGCGTATGCAGCGGTTTGACGACGGAGAAGAGTCCCTGGAATTTATAGTGCGGGCCCTCATGGTCCAACGGCGCCGAGGCGTTCCAGACTTTCTTCACCACGTCCAGATATTCATCCGTGCGCCCATAGCGCTGATCGTGGTTGAGGTAATCGCCATCGCGCTGCTGTTCCGCATCGCTGCCGCCAGTGATGATATGCACCGCTGCGCGGCCATCGCTGAAATGATCCAGCGTGGCGAGTTTGCGCGCGGCCAGCGTGGGCGCCATGAAACCTGGCCGGTGGGCGAGCAGAATTTTCAACGCCTGCGTCACCTGGGTGACATAGGAGGCAAGCAGAAAGCCGTCCGGAGCGACGCTGCCGTAGCCAATCAGCACCCGGTCGAAACCGGATGCTTCGTGCGCCTGCGCCATGGCGCGGATATAGGTTTTATCGACCAGCGGTCCGGAGGGCGGATGGATCTCCGAACCGGCCTGGGTGCCGAGCATTCCGATAAACTCAACTGACATTGGGTATCTCCTTTCGATTATTCAAATTTCGCGCGCAGCGTGATGCCAAAGGTAATCGGATCGCCAACTTCGCCGACGACCAAGTTGTACACCGGCAACGACCCAGTGACCTCCCGAAACAAATAATAATGCTCATTGGTCACGTTGTGGATCCAGCCCGAGAGGTCCCACCTGCCATTTGCCTGACGAATGCCGAAATCGATATTCCCTAGGCCGTATCCTGGAACTTTAGAATACTGACCGTCGTCGGCGGTGGAGTAGAAGAAGCTGCGTAGCTCAAGGTTGCCGCCAAAATAGGCGGTGGTCTCGGTATGGCCGATCTCCGGCAGCGGGTAATCATATTCACCGCCGAAACTCGCGTTCCACTTGGACGCGCCGGCCAGCGGACTACCGGTTAGGTCGCAGGAGGCGTTGGCGCCTTTATGGATATTGGTCACCTCAATCGGGCAGACGCCGCTCGGGTTGGACTCGTTATATGCCTCGTCATAAATAGCCGAGCTGAACAGGCTGAGATTGGGCGTCACCTGTGCACGAATGTCGGTTTCCAACCCGCGCGATATAACTTTTGGAACACTGGCGAGGTAGGCCGTGAGCTGATTATTCACGACTCCCAGAATGGTGCTCTGATAGTCTGTATCGTTATCCCAGAACGCGTCGCCGTTCAGCAGCAGATTGCCGTTCAATAACGTCGTTTTCACACCGAGTTCATAGTTGTCGATTTTCTCGGGTGGAACGATCTTCGGAATCAACGGGGAATTTACGAAATTCAACCCGACGGATTTTTCTCCATGCGAATAGGTCGCATAAGAGAGAATATTCTCTTCCGGCTTGTATGAAAGCGTTACCAACCCCCCCGGCAACATGTCCATATGCCGTAATTCATAAGAGGTAATTGGCGCATAAGCATTGCGCGTCACCACCGCGGCCGCCACGCCGCCGGGAATGCCGGCCAGTGAGGGATCGGTCGCCAAGACCGCGCCACCATGGCGGGCCGTGTAATAATTGCCGAATTTCTCCTCATAGGTAAAACGCGCGCCGCCGGTCAGGTCCAGTTTCGGGGTAATATGGTAGGTCCCCTGGCCGTAGAATGCAGTGCTGTAGGTGCTTGGAATATCTGTTGCCGCCGAGGTCAGACCGTTCAATGCGGCTTGCGTTACGGTGTAGGTCTTGCTGGTACTCGAGCCGACGAAATCCGCCGCAGCCTGATTGCCATACCCCGCCGTCGCCTGATCATTCAGCTGCTGATAAAAGCCAAACGCCCCCAGCGTATAATCGAAATGGGTACCGACCGGTGAGGTCAACCGAAATTCCTGGCTGAACTGCCGCTGATCCGTCGTATTGTTGGCTGCGGTTAGAATATTGGCGCCGATCCCATCACCGTCGAGATGCGGGTACCAGTTATAGTAACTGCCGCCGGTGATGGAGGAGAGCGTAAACCCGTTGAGGTCATAATCGGCGAGCACGGAAAGCGCGCCAGTCTCCATCGCATAATGATTGAAGCTGTTGATATCGGTGGTCCGTCCGTATGGATTGATGGTCGGCAGCGTGTAGCCGGCTGCAGCCAGGCGATTGGTGACGCTGATCTTTCCGGGTACTGAGTTATAAGCCGCGCCGTTGGAATAATTGTTGACGATCCCAAGCGGCGTCGTGATGCAGCAATTCGCGTCGGAATGATCGTAATTGGCGATGACACGAACCGTGAGCCGGTCATTCGGCTGCAGCAACAGCTGAGTCCGCACACCTTTATCGTCCTGGTTGGCATAGGTGTTTCCGCTATTGGGGGTGCCAGGCGGGTTGGTGTTTTTTATGTAGCCGTTATGCTGCGTGGCGTGGAAGGAGATTGAGGCGGCGGCTTTATCGCTGCCAAAAAGCGCGCTGCTCGCATAGCCTTGCAGCTGCCAGTAATTGTAATTGCCGTAAGACCCGGAAATCTCCGCCTGCGGCTTGTAGCTCGGCACCTTGGTGATGATGTTCACCACGCCGGCGACCGAGTTTTTACCGAACAAGGTGCCCTGCGGCCCGCGCAGCACCTGGATATCCTGTAGATCGGGAAGATCGAAATTCGATTGCGTCGAGCGCCCGAGCAACACGCCATCGACATAGATGCCGACACCGCCTTCCAGACCGTCATAGCCAAAAAACCCGACACTACCCAGACCGCGAATATCAAGGCCGATATTGCGCGGGTTATAGGCGTTGATGGTGAGTGTCGGCACCAGCTGCTTGATCGTGTTTAGATTGAGCGAGCCCAGTGCCTGGATTTGTTTCGCACTGACCGTCGTCAGCGAGATAGGGACTTTCTGCGCGCGCTCCGCGCGGTGGCGGGCTGTGATGACAACATCCTGCACCCCTGCGGTTGTCGCGAGCGGTGGCGGTGGCGGTGGCGGAGGATAGGTGATGGATTGCAGTGCCGACGCGGACGGAACCGGCGGCGGTGGCGGTGCCGGCGGATTGGTCTGCGCGAGGCTTATGCCCGGCAAAGAGAACAAGGATATACCTACAAAAAATCCGCGCTTTAGACGCGACCGCTTAGCAGTACTTATATTCACATTTTGAAACATTATATTACCTGTTAACTTGATAGATTAAGTAGAGTTATTTATCGAGCTTCGCCTGCTTTCTGCGGGGCGGGCGTTGAATGGTGTGAGAAGGATGCGCCGCGTTGCCGCGGCGGCCAGCGTTGAGTTAGGTCAACAGCTTTGCGCGCAAGTGTTTTGAAAAAACTTTATTGTGCGGTGTGATAAATTATATTTAGTCATGGCCCCAAACTTCGCCTCTTGCAGTCTTTTATTGATCATAAATATTGTCGATGTAAACACCGGGATCATTTCAATTTTTAATCGAAGTATTTTGCGCACGAATTTCCCAAAGCAATGCCAAAGCGGATTGCGGATTTGACAAGTCGCCGGGTGCCGCAACCTGGATGCTCTGAAAGGTTTTAACTGCATTCACCGTATCGCCGACTTGGAAATATGCAATGCCAAGGTCCAGCAGGGAGCTGCCAGCCTTCGCCTCACCGACAAAATCAGCCGGTGTTTTTGGCGTAGTCGCATTATCTTTGGCGGCCAAGGTTTTCAGCCGGCTCGCATGGCCCGCATCCGTCGTATCATTTAAAACACCTGAGGCAAAACCTTGCGAAACTACCGTATTCGCCTCGCTGTTATCGCCGGCCAAAATCGCGCGTTCGACATAGTCCTCGTAATCCGCCGGCTGGCTGAGTGTTTCGGTTACAAAACGTAGCCGGTAGACATCCAGCGTCAGGCTATCCGGAAAGCCTGAAGCCCCGGTTACGAGCGCGATCGCCGCCGACCAATATTGCGGGTTTGGATAATTGCGTAGCAGGTCAACAAGCGCTGAAAAATAACCGGCGTTATTGCCGGATTTCTGGGCGGCGCTGGCGAGCAGTTGCAACTCGGATTCCGGTAGCTTTTGACCGGTGCTTTGAGCCGCCTGCTGCTCACGCAACACCGCCTGCTCGGCCTGAGGGTAATTGCCCTGCGCATAATAAGCTTGCGCCAGCAAGGCACGGGTGCGGCTATCCTGCCCGTGCCCGGCAATGTAGCGGTTTAGCCAGATTTCCGCATGCGGATAATCCTGTGCCTGGTAATAAAACCCCGCGATCGCCTGCACCAATTCCGCCTGCGTGGCCAGCGGCGCGTTGCCTGCGGCCAGCACGGTTTGATAGGCGCCTGCGGCTTCGCTGTAATGCCCTGCCCCAGCCTCCGCCGCGCCGCGGATCTGCGCAATGGTCACCGCTTCAAACGGTGTCAGCCCGCCCACCGCGCTCGCTTTGTTCACCTGTTGCAAGGCGGCATTGTAATTGCCCTTCTGCATTAGCACCTGCGCCTGCTGCAGCGGTTTTCCCACGGCAGGTCGCACTGTGTCGGCGCCAGCAAAGCAAGGCAGCACGAGGAGTGCCGCACCAGTCAGGAGTGAAAGTTTCATTTGTGCGCGCTTCAATTTGTGAACTGGTCATAGCCGATGATACCGATTTTTTGCACCCCGAGGCGCTGCGCCGTGGCCAGCACTTCAGCGACGTATTTGTAGTCGGTAAGTTTGTCGGGGCGCACATGCAGCTCTGCCTGGTTTGACTGCGCTGCGAGGCCGGTAAGGTCGGCGTCCAGCGTTTGCCGGTCCGGCACCACCGCTCCGTTCCACAGAATCGTTCCATCGAAATCGATATCCACCTCCACCACTTGCGGCTGCACCAACGGCGGCGGCGGGTTGGCGGTCGGCAGGTTGAGTTTCACCGCATGTGTCTGCATCGGAATTGTAATAATCAACATGATCAGCAGCACCAGCATCACGTCGATCAGCGGCGTGGTATTGATGTCGATCATCACCTCGGGCTCATCGGAGCTGATTGCGTTGCCAATGGTCATCGCCATGGGATTGTCCTCTAATTCGCGCCGGGCGGGGGTTGGGTAATAAAGCCGACTTTTTGAATGCCCGAACGCTGACAAGCGAGCAGCACTTCGCCGACACTTTGATAATGCGCGTTCTGATCCCCCCAAATATGCACTTCCGGCTGCGGCACGGCGCCGGACACCGTCAGCAGCTTTGCCTGCAGCGCCTGCAGTCCTCCCAGCTTCGTTAAATTCCAATAAATCGCCCCGTCCTTATCGACCGAGATATTGATATTCTGCGGCTTGGTCTGGGTCGGCTGGTTACGCTCATGCGGCAAGGAAACCGGGACGGTGTGGGTCACCACCGGCACGGTAATGAGGAAGATGATCAGCAGCACCAGCATCACGTCCACAAGCGGTGTGGTGTTGATCGTGCTGAGCAGCTCGTCCTCGCCGCTCGACGAACCGAAGGAGATCGCCATGGCTCAAAAACTCCGGGCAACGGCGACTGGGCGTGCAGGTGCTGCCACCACGGCGGGCGAAGCGGGGCGGTTCAACGCCTTGCCGCTGATCAGCACCGAATGCAAATCATTGGCAAAGCCGCGCAGCTTCTCCACGGCGAGCTTGTTGCGGCGCACCAGCCAGTTATACCCCAGCACGGCCGGCACCGCTGTTGCCAGACCGAGCGCGGTCATAATCAGCGCCTCGCCTACCGGACCGGCCACCTTGTCGATGGAGGCCTGCCCGGCGATGCCAATGGCCACCAGCGCGTGGTAGATGCCCCAGACGGTGCCGAACAGGCCGATGAAGGGTGCTGTTGACCCGACAGTCGCCAGCACCGCCAGACCGCCCTGTAGCCGGCTTACAATCTGGTCCACGACACGCTGGATCGACAGCGTCACCCAGGTATTGAGATCGATGCTCTCCACCAGCGAGCCTTCGTGAT
Organism: Rhodovastum atsumiense; assembly: GCA_026225115.1. GTDB lineage: Bacteria > Pseudomonadota > Alphaproteobacteria > Acetobacterales > Acetobacteraceae > Acidocella > Acidocella atsumiense_A. The sequence goes on along the minus strand of JAMFSE010000073.1, from coordinate 26,020 downwards.
GTTCAAGGGCGCTGAGGCCGGTGCTGGCGACGGCATGGAACGGGCTTTTGGCCGGCAGCGTTCCAGCCCCTTCGGCGACCGAATTTGCCTTCCAGAATGTCGCATTCGCACTGCGCGCCTGCCTTAGAAGTTGGCTTTGCTCGAGCAACTTCGTGACCAGAATATACCAGGTGCTGGCCGACATCAGTGCCAACGCAATCAACGTGCCGCGGGCGATGAAGTCACCCTGGCCCCAGAGCGCGCCAAGGCCGTAGGGATTGGCGATTTCAGCCGTTGCCGGGGCTGGCGCCTGTAATGCCGGCGCGGCGGTTGGCGCTGCCGGCGCGGCATCGGGGGTCACCGCCGTTACCGTCGGGGCAGTCGTGGCAGGGTCCGCGCTGGCGATATGGGGAACTGCGATCAGCCCGGCGAGACCCATAACAACAACGGCGGCGGTGGCATGGCTTTTCAGAATTCGCATGGTTAACACTCCAAACTTAGAAAATATGATAATCGCTGGCGAGCGGGATCTCAGTCTTGTGGTCCCTGCCAGTTATAACGCAGGGTCACCCAGCCCTCCTGCGGATTGCCGTCAGCGCCGACGGCCGCACTGAATTTACACAATGAAAATCCGGCAAGGGCCGCATCATCCAAAATCGCATGACCGCTGGAGACGGCAACCCGGCCGGTAAGAACTGTGTTGCTGGTGGAAATCAGAAACTGCATCACCGTCGTGCCGGATTCGTTGTTATCTTCCGCCTGTTCGGGATAGGGCGGCGGCGCGCAGCCTCCGGCTTGCAGCCTGGCCCCGGTGCGCGCGACCGGCCGCGGGGCGGGGGCGGGTACCGGCGGCCTGGGTGTTGCCGGCTGCACATGCGTCACCTGCGCGATCACAGGCACCGGCGGCGGCTGCGCGATCTGCACCAAAGGCGGCGGAATAAACGGCGGCGGAGGCGCCAGCATTTGCGGTGGCGGCGGTGGGGGCGCCACCGGCGGCAGCAGCTTCGGCTGCGTGATTATTTTTGCCTCTAACGGCTGCCGCAACACCTGAATCGCCTGCGCGCCGAGACCGCTGACCAGGGCGTAAATAATCACGATATGCAGCAGCAACACAAAGCCGATGCCGATGGCCTGACGCGACGAAAATCTCTGCTCAGCGTAGTCCACGTAAACGCTCCAATCTGCCCGCCGACGGAAAATGCCGATGGGGTTGATGGGCTAGATATGAGAGTACGCTCGCTTTGTCTATCGAATCTATAGAATAATTTAGCGGTGATTTCACCGGATTCCCGCATAGTTATTTCTAGGCGCGCGGCAGGCATCGGCGGCCAACCTCAACAACCGATAGTTTATGCTGTTATACATGATTAAAATAGAATTTTATCCGGCGTTAACAGGCTTCTGAAGAGAGGTTAAACTATGAGTACCGCAAATATCACCATGAAAAGAAATTGACTGGAAAAATTGTGATTATCCTATTAGGTCACTATTCATAATAGATGAGGTTTTCCACATGGCTACCGCGCGGCAACTCAAGCTTGGTTTTATTTTGCACGGCAATGGCGTGGGCTGGGGCGACTGGCGCCACCCGGACGCCAATGCCGCCGGCAGCACGGATTTCAAGCTCTACAAACGCCAGGCGCAACTGGCGGAAGCCGGCAAGTTCGATTTTCTGTTTGTCGCCGACAGCGTGTTCATAACGCCACAATCCAGCCCGCATTATCTCAACCGGTTCGAGCCGCTCACCGTGCTCTCCGGCCTCGCGGCCGTCACCGAGCGTATCGGGCTGGTCGCCACGCTGACCGTCAGCTATAGCGAGCCCTATAACGTGGCGCGGCAATTCGCATCACTCGACCATGTCAGCGGCGGCCGCGCCGGCTGGAATGTGGTGACCTCCTGGCTCGAAGGCAGCGCCAGCAATTACGGCAAGCCCGAACACCCGGCACATGATGTGCGGTATAAGATTGCCGCCGAGTATCTCGATGTCGTGCAGGGGCTGTGGGATAGCTGGGAAGACGATGCGCTGACGCATGACAAAGCCTCAGGGCAATTCTTCGATGCCGCCAAACTGCATGAACTCAACCACGCTGGCACATATTTTTCGGTGCGCGGGCCGCTCAACATCGCCCGTTCCGCGCAAGGACAGCCGGTTATTTTCCAGGCCGGCGCTTCAGATGACGGCATGAATTTCGCAGCAAAACGCGCCGATGCAATTTTCGTCGGCCATAATAACATCGAGGAAGCCAAAACCTATTACAAGGATGTAAAAGCACGCGCCGAGGGCTTCGGGCGTAATCCCGATGAGCTGCTGATCCTGCCAGGTATCCGGCCGGTGATCGGCCGCACGGAAGCGGAGGTTGCGCAAAAATATCAGGAATTCATCTCCCTGGTATCAATCGGCGATGCATTGCGCATGCTAGGCCGGCCTTTCAACGATCATGACTTCAGCATCTATCCGCTGGACGAGGCTTTTCCGGACGTCGCGCATATCGGCGCAAACAGCCAGCAGAGCGCAGTGCTGAAAATCACTAAGGCCGCCTTGGAGGAAGGCCTCACATTGCGGCAAGTAGCGCTGCGTTTTGCCACGCCGCGCAATGTCTTTACGGGGACGCCGGTGCAGGTGGCGGATGCGTTGCAGGCATGGTTTGAAGAACGCGCCTCCGACGGGTTTGTCACCTTTGAATCGCTGCCCGGCCAGCTCGACATTTTCGTCGAAACCGTGGTGCCGATATTGCAGGCACGCGGCATTTTCCGTCACGATTACGAAGGCGATACGTTGCGCCAGAACCTCGGCCTGCAATTCCCTACAAACCGCTACACCGCGGCAAAACGCCAACGCATTGCCGCGGAATAGCGGCAACGCGGCCAAAGCCGCGCTAAATCACCAACGCCACTGGATATCATTGTGCTGAATGAACTGACTAAGAATGGCTCTACCTTGTCCCGCCGCCGGATGCTGCAGGCAAGCGGCTCCTGCTCCGCATTGCTGGTCGCGGGCTGCAAGAAATCCAGCCAGAATGTGACCTTAACCGTCGGCGACCAAAAGGGCGGTCTGCAGACCCTGCTGGAGCAGTCGGGCCAGCTTTCGAATGTGGATTACACCATCAAATGGGCGCAATTCGGCGCCGCGGCCCCCTTGTTCGAGGCCATGAATGCGGGCGCCATCGACGCCGGAATTGGCGGTGACGCCCCATTCGTGTTTTTCCTCGCATCGAAACCGCCGGTGCAGGCAATCGCCGCGCTGAACTTCACCTCGCCCACCGCGCAGGCCGCCGGAATACTTGTTCGTTCCAATTCCGGCTTCCAGACAATTCATGACCTTATCGGCAAGCGCGTCGCGGTCGTGCGCGGCTCCAGCGGGGAATATGTGGTGCTCGCTGCGCTACGGGCGGCAAATATCCCGCTGGATGCGGTCAACTTCATCTACCTTGGCCCCAGTGACGGCATGACCGCACTGCTGAATGGCGGCGTCGACGCCTGGGGTACCTGGCAGCCTTATGTTGCCATCGGCGAGTTGCATAACGGGCTGCAGGCCATCAGCCTGCCCAACGGCCTGATCGAAGGCGTTGGGTTTATCGTCGCGACCAACGCGGCGATCCAGAATAAACAGGCAGCGCTTCAGGACTTTCTCACACGCTTTGGCAAGGCGCGGGATTGGGCTGCCACCCACCCCAATGATTTCGCCGCGGCATTCGCAAAGGACACGGGCGTGCCGCTGGACGTGGCGCAGAGCTATGCGGCCAATAATTGCTATGCCGTCGTGCCGATCGACGACGAACGTATCGCGTCGGTACAAAAATTGGCGGATCTGTATGCGGAGGCGACTCTGCTGCCGAAATCATTCCCCGTCAGTTTTGCATTCAACAAAACTTTCCAGAACAACGCCTGATTCTATAATGTATAATATATTTCTATATGATTCGTGAGTTATTCGAATTGGACATACAGATTTAATTTCTTCAATTTGTGGAAACGCCATTAACGTGCCGCTGAATTGGGCCGCTGGCAGTACACCCAAAAGGAACTCACCATGAGCGCAGCGCTAGACTATCCTCATACCCATCCGGCGGAACTGACGGTAAAGCCATTGCAGCCGCATATCGGGGCCGAAATCAGCGGTGTCGATCTGACCCAGCCGATTTCGGACATCACACGTGATGCCATCAAAAATACGATCTTGAAATACAAAGTCGTATTTTTTCGGGACCAGCATATTTCAAAGGAACAGCACGAGGATTTCGCCAGCCGGTTTGGGCCGCTTTATACGCACCCCAACACCAGGCGAGATGACAAAATTGCCGCGATCCATAAAATCTCCGCGGATGACGAAAAGAAATACGTGAACACGCCGGACCCCACGAGCATCGAATCCGGATACCATACCGACACCAGCTGGCGCCTTGTGCCGACCTGGGGTGCGGTGCTGCGCGCCGTCAACCTTCCGGAAGTCGGCGGCGATACGATCTGGGTGGATGCCGGCGCTGCTTACGACCTGCTCCCCGAAGCCGTCAAACAGCGTCTGGAGGGCAAGCATGTCACGCATGATTACCGGGAAGCCCTGAGCAAATTCGGGCTGGATTATCCCATTGTGGCGCATCCTATCGTCAGAACCCATCGGGAAACCGGCAAAAAAATCCTGTGGGTGAATTTTACGCAAAAACCCCACATCATCGGCCTCGACGCCGCCGAGAATAAAGAGCTGCTCCGAATCATCCTCGACCATTACAAGAAGCCGGATCTTCAGGTGCGCTTCTCCTGGCGCCCCGGTTCAATCGCTTTCTGGGACAATCGCGCCGCCGTGCATCTGGCGGTTCGAAATTACGGCGACTTTCCGCGTCTGCTGGACCGGATTCTTATCCAGGACGAACCGCAATACGCTGACCTCTAGACCTTGGGCGGCAAAAAGGCCTCCAGTTGCAAAACTGGAGGCCTTTTTTATTGCCCAAATTTCTTCAGGCTGCTTTCGAGATCGCCGCGATTCCGCGTACGGTCGCAATGATCTCATCGGCCTCTGTCCGCACCAGCCAATCCGGGCTCACCGCCGCAAACCGAACGATATGCTCCTGATCGATGACGATCACGCTCGGCATGGGTAAATCCCAGGTCCCGGTGCCGATGGTCTCCCCCATATTATTGCCTTTTGCCAAAGCCGATTTCTGCGAAGCCTCATCCGCGGTAAAGACAATGCCGAATTTATGCCCCAGCTCATTCCCGAAATCCGTTGCCACCGGAAATTCAAGCCGATGCCGCACCTTGATGTCCCGAAGCTTCTCCGGAATTTGCGGACTGATCGCAACCAAAGATGCGCCGAGCGATTTAAGCGCGGGATAAAGCTGCCGCTGATAATAAGGCAAAGCCAGATTGCAGGCTGGACAGCCGGCAAAGCGGAAAAAAATGAGGACGGCGGGACCGTTTTGTAGAAGTGCATCCAGCACCACCGTGCCACCATCGACTTCAGGAAGCGCCAGAGAGTCGACAACATCGCCAATTTTTATAAATTTTGTGCGATCGGTATTCTCGATCAGAAATTTCCGCTGATTAACGTTGACTGCAAGATCCTCCGGCTTGAAGGTTGCCACCCGATGCGCGTGCAAATCCACGAATAATTGGTTGAGGGATTCTTTTTCATTCATTTGCTGGTTTCCTTGCCTGTTTTCAAAAGAGCCAATTTTATATTTTTAGATGAATTTTGGCGCCTCGAATAATAAGAATTTCGGCAGCAATTCATGAGCTCAGCTTATGCCACTTCGGGTGCTGGAGTAATCGGCCGGTATTTTGAAATAGAAGGCGCCGGATTCATCGGATGGCGGCAACCGGCCTGCACGCATGTTTACTTGAACCGCCTGAAATATGAGGCTGGGAAGCGCGAGCTGCGCATCGCGTGCCGTCCGCATCGCAACGAAATCTTCTTCGGTAATGCCATCATTGATGTGGATATTCATCGTCCGCTGCGCTTGAACGCTGCTTTCCCAAACATGGAATGAACGCCCCGGGGTTAGATAATCATGGCCGCTGAAGAGCCGGGTGCATTGCGGAAGATCGAAGATAAGTCTTATCGAGCGATACAGCCGCGCAGCATTCCCGCCCGGAAAATCCGCGCGCGCCGTGCCATAATCCGGCGTGAACAAGAGATCGCCAACAAAAGCGGCATCATCAATCAGATAGGTGACATCGGCCGGCGTATGCCCAGGCGTATGCAACACGCTGAACGTCAGCCCGCCGATTGTACGGACATCGCCGTCTTCAAATACTTCATCAAAATATTGTTGTCCCGCACCAAACGCGTCTTCAATGTCAAAAATTGCTGCCCAATGGTTTTGAACCTGACGAACATGGCTGCCGGTACAAACGCTGCCTCCAAGCTTCGCCTTTAAATACTGCGCTGCCGAAAGATGGTCAGCGTGGACATGGGTTTCCAAAATCCATTCAACCGACAGGTTGCGTTGAGCAATGCTATCGATCATCCGATCCGCGAAAGTCGTCGAAATCCGTCCATGACTGGGCTCATAATCAAGTACAGGGTCGATAATCGCAGCTTGGCGACTCGCAGGATCTGCCACCAAATAGCTGACAGAACCCGTTTCTTGATGAAAAAACGCGGAGATATCTGCCACGCAAAAGCCTTTCCGCTGCCTGGCCGGAAGCTAGCGGACCAAGCTGCAAGGCACAACAGATTCCGATACCGGCAGGTCGTGAGTGTTCGCGGCAGCGCCAATCCGCAAAGCGCGCCGGATTTCTACCTGGTCAGCCGGCGATATCGCGCTGCGGACGGTTTGCTACCGCTTGGTGTACCACGGGCAGCAGTTCTCCGCCATATTGGATCAAGTCTTCCAACGGGTCGAAGCCGCTGAACAGAAAACTGCCGATTATTCGGCGGCGATTGCGTGAGGTTCACCGCCATCCTCGGCATAGCGGTGTTTTGGCACCGGCAAGCCAAGATGGCCCCGAAGCGTATCATGCTCATATTCGGTACGGAACAATCCGCGCTGCTGTAAAATCGGCACCACCCGCTCACGGAACAGCGCGAAATCCTTTGGCCGGGTCACACGAAGAATAAACCCATCTGCCGCACGCCCGACAAACCAACGCTCAATCTCATTGGCAATCGTTTCAGGCGATCCCACGAAATCAGACTTGAACCGGCCAAACCGGTAAGCCGCTTGCCGCAAGGTCAGTTTCTCTGCAGCCGCCACCCGAATGATCTGCTCAGCATGGCCCTTATAGCTGTTAAGGGTCACGCCAGTCAGATCAGGAAAGGGTGCATCAAGATCATATCTGGAAAAATCGTGATAGTTGAATGCCCGTCCCACCTGCACCAGCAATTTCTTAACGTCCAGCGAATCGCGTTCCGCGTCCAGCAAAGCGCGAGCTTCTTCATCCGTCTCTGCAATGGTAGGGAAAAGTCCTGGAAGAACCTTGATCAGTTCAGGATCGCGGCCGAGTGCTGCCGCCCGCGCTTTCAGGTCCTGATAATAGGACTGCCCGGCTTTGAAATCCTGAGCACTGGCAAAGGTTGCGTCCGCGATCAGCGCTCCAAGATCCCGCCCTTCGCTGCTCTCGCCGGCCTGGAATATCACCGGCTGACCTTGCGGCGAGCGGCTAAGCGCAAGCGGCCCGGCAACGGAAAAATGTTCGCCCCGATGATCCAGTCGATGCTGCTTTTGCTTATCCAAAAAAACGCCGCTCGCCTTGTCGCTCGGAAATGCGTCATCCTCGTAGGAATCCCACAGGCCCTTCACGACATCGACAAATTCTCTTGCCCGGCCATAACGAACCGCATGGTCGAAATGTTCTTCGCGGCTATAATTGCGCGCAGCCCCTTCCAGCCCGGTCGTCACCACGTTCCAACCGGCGCGCCCCTTGCTGATATGGTCGAGAGAGCCAAACAGCCGCGCCACATTATACGGCTCCCAATATGACGTGGTGAGCGTGCCTACGACACCGATCTTACGGGTGGACACGGCAACCGCCGACAGGAGCGTCAGGGGCTCAAGCCGGTTCAAAAAATGCGGCGCCGTGTCCGGCGTGATGTAGGGTGAATCGACAATGAAGACAAGATCGAATTTTGCGGCCTCGGCCGCTTTTGCGTTTTCGATATACCAGTCGATGTTAATGCTGGCATCGGCCGCCAGATCAGGGTCGCGCCAGCTGGTATGGTCCGCGCCTACCCCCTCAAGAATAGCGCCCAGTTTCAATTGTCGCACCGGTTGATTGGTCATGTGTAAACCCCTGTCTTTCGCGTAGATTTACCCACGAACGAATCATCAAACAAACGAGGATTCCTCATGATTGGTTGAGTTCGTTTAAGCTGAGTGAGGCCCACGCGTGAGCCTCATAATTCTCAAAAGGGGCCGATCTTTTCCGTTACGCGGCGCGATCTCGAAGGGAATTATACCGGGCTATTTCATGTCGCGCTATTACTGAAATTTCTACCGAAACTTTAGACCGTAAAAAATCTCATCATTTCGCTTTGAGCTTCGTCAGCCTGGTAAAATGCGTCATTGCGGGGTCAAGGGTGAGCGGTAGGCGCAAATATCTGCCCTCGCGCCAAAGTGGAATTTGATCAGTCGCGTTCACACTGCCGATCCAACCATCCTGGCCGCCCAATATCACGACAAAATTAGCGTCCCGATCGGCGAAATCGGCAAGGTGGCGGGCGGAAGCGCCATAGGTCACCCGGTGCCGGCCATTCTTGCGCGCCAAACCCACCGGGTCGTGGCCGGTCTTGTATATTGTGTCGTTGCTGCCGGGCACGCCGAAAACCTGCAGACCAAACTTCCGGCCGACAATCGGCAGGAGGGCAAGTAGATGCGCCAAGCGCAGCACATGCGCCCCACCCCAGTTTCGGTTTTTTAAAACTGCTTGCGCCGCTCGCTTGGTCCCACGCGACAAGGCACGCTTCAACAAGGCATCAGGCGCCTCCAACAGCCTGGAGGCAATCATTGCCCGGCTGGTCCAAACCGCGGACACTGGCGCCAGCACCGCCTTGCCGGCGACCGTTACGGCCGCTTCGGCCAGCATCACCTCGAAGGCCAGGGCCCCGATTGAAGCTTCATCGTAACATCCATCCCAGTCCAGCACGGCTTGCGGCAAGCCCAGTCCAAAATGCGTTGCCCGCGCCGCCAGCGCATCGCGCAGCGCCAGCGCGCCGGCAGACGCTACGTCCCTTTGCAGCGCCTCCATATCGCGCCGCGTAACACCGGTTCTGTTCAGCAGCGTCGTCTGCCGTTCCGCCCGGTCGGGCGGCGCGAAGAAAAATCCGGATTGCACCGCGGTCTGCGGATCTTCGTTGGCCGAGACCACGTAGCCTTGCTCCGGATCAAACACCCCGGTCACCGCCGCGAGGGAAGTCAGTTCATCCATCACCGCGGCGCGTTCGAGCAGATCCTCCGGTTTTGCCGGCCGTGCGGGCACCAAGGCAGCGCGCACAATCCCGACACGCCCGCTCTCGTCGGCATAGGTGAAGCTGTAGCCCTGGACGGCAAAATCGCCGAGTGCCGCTTGAACCGTTGCGAAATCGGCGGCCCGGTGGATCGCCAGCATCGCTGTCAGCTCATCACTCGGCCGATGGCCAACCCAACCGAGCGCCGTTGGATGTTTCAAGCCGGCAAGCTTGACATCCGACAGCACCGGGCCGAACCGGCTATCGCGAATTTTAACCCGCCGCGCGGCGCCGCCTCGCACCGCGATTGCAACTTCCCGGACCCTTATGTCAGGCTCGGTTTCCGCCTTAAGGTCGACAAAGACCGAGCTTGCGGCGTGCAAATTGGTGCCCCCCCATGCAATTTTCTCGTTTCGGCCGAGCGCCACATAGGGCACGCCGGGGATCATCAGCCCGGCGGCGTTCATCCCTGGCGCAGACAGGCCGCACGCCAGCCAGATGCTGGGCAGCTGCAGGCCGACATGCGGATCGGAAGCGATGATGGCGGCGCCCGACGCCGTCCTGCTCCCGGCGATAGCGGCCGAATTGCTGCCGCGGGCGATCGCGGCGGTAATGCCTTTCGGGGTCGGCAGGCCACTGTTCAGAAGCTCCGGCCATAACGCCGCCCAATCCGCCGGCGCCATCCGCTCACGCGCCTGCAAAAGTTTCAATGCCGGCATCCAGGTCATGTCGGCGCTGGTCAGCCGGGCCAGCGAGAACAGATCGACCATGGTCCAGGGCTCGCGCTCAAAGCCCAGCAGCTGGAACTCCAGGGGCAGCGCCGGCGCATGCGCAATGACATGATTGATCCCCGCGAGAAAGCCTGCAGCCCAGATCGCGGACTCCTCCGGCAGCATCGCGATGATCTCCGGCACCGCCCGGCAGAGATCGACGGTCCTGAGCGCCACGTCAAATTCCAGTCCGAAGGCGCCGATCATCTCGGAAATGCGCCCCTGGGCAAGCCGGCGCATAATTTCCAATTGGCCGAGGCGCAGATGCGCATGAACCACACCCAGGCCGGTCGCAAGGTCAGGCAGGTTTTCTGCCCTAACGAAAGGAATTGCGTGCTTGTCCCAATGGATCTCCACGGCGGCGGTGATCGGCACGCCATCAAGCGGCAGGTTGTTCAGCCGGTCGTCCAGCGTAAGCGTCCCGGGCGCCGGAAGCCTGGCAGCGCGCCAGACGAACCCAAGCAGTCCAGCGACGCCGGCAGCACGATCAATGATTGACGGCATCGCCGCCCTTCAGGCCCAATTTCGCGGTTGGCTTTGGCAGGGGCTGATTGGCGCAAATTCGCTGGTTTGACCGGTTGCGTTCGGACCGCCGGAAAAATCGCTCATAAATCAGATCCTTTGAGTCGCTGGCGTCCAAGTGTCGTTAGGTTTCGAAACAAAAGTAATAAAGGAAAATATCAAAATTGCGAAGTCCTCTATCGTAAAGTCATCGTCGTAACATTTGGTGACTGCTCAGCACCGCAAGCCGCTTGGTTCCGGTTTTATAAAATTTCGTCTCTATATAGAGACAAAAATATTACCCATCTAAGCAACCTTAAAGTGTATGCGTTATCGTAACCATTTTAAACTGCATTAGAAAATATCAAATGTTGCACGACAGATAAACAAACCAAGTATTTCTTTAGCAAAACGTTGTTGACGCTTGGGCGCGCCCTTCAGCATGGACTTTAAATTTGCCCATTGTCTTGTCTAATTCACTGGATTTTCCCGCCAGCATGATGTTATGGCATCAGAGGTTCGTAACATTGGCTGACGGTTTGATGCAGGAGGCACTCCGAAGCCACAGGGCTTGAATGATACTCTGGAGGTAAAATGCCGAATCCCTTTGATGACCAAGAGGCCTTTTATCTGACATTGATAAGCGCAGATTTGCAGTATTCCATTTGGCCAACCTATATCGATGTGCCATCCGGTTGGGAGATCCACCGCGGGCCGGCGCCGCGCGCCGAAGTGCTGGCCTGGATTGACGCGACTGGGGCGGGAACCGGCACCGAGCGGGCCGGCGCCACCGCGGAAACGATTTCATGAACGACGATGCTTTTTCCCGATTATTGCAACGTGAAGTTCCTGCCGCCGAGCTGATCGTAACGCCGTCTCCGCCGGGCGAAGAGGGTTGGTTTCCGCTCACCAACGCCCAGCGCGGCATGTGGTTCGCACAGCGCCTGGGCCCAAAGCACGCGGTCCTCAATCTCGCGGAGCTGATTGAAATCCATGGCGCGGTGGACGTTGACGCGTTCTACGCCGCACTCGCGCATGTCACGCTTGAGGCGGCAACAACCCGGTTGCAATTCACCGAAATCGCCGACGAGCCCATGCAATCGATTAATCCCGAGATTCGCGGGCTGATCCCGTTCATGGATTATTCCGCCGAGCCCGACCCGCGGGCCGCCGCGGTTGCCTGGATGATGGTGGAATATCAACTGCCCCACGACCCGCTGCATGATTGCCTGTGGTCGAGCGGCCTGTTCAAGGTGAAGGACGATCATTATCTCTGGTATCACCGCAGCCATCACATCGTCGGCGATGGCTTCTCCGGCGGCCTGGTCGCCCGCCGCCTCGCCGAGCTTTACACCGCCTATGCAGCCGGCCTGACCCCGGAACGCATCTGCTTTGGTTCCCTGGAAGATCTGGTAGACGAGGACCATGCCTATCGCCAGACAGATCGTTTCGCATCCGAGCGAAAATACTGGACCACCGCATTCGCCGACAAGCCCTCTCCCGTCAGCCTGGGCCATTTCCGGCCGTCGCTGCAGGGCGGCATGCTGCGGCGTACGACGGTGCTGCCGGCCGATTTCATCGATGAATTGCGGACCGCCGCAAAGACCGCCCAGGGCAGTTTCCCGCAGCTGATGATCGCGGCGGTCGCAATCTATTTCTTTCGCATGACAGGCGCCGAGGACATCGTGCTCGGCCTGCCGGTAACGGCGCGCACCAACGGCAGAATGCGCAAAATTCCCAGCATGCTGGCCAACGCCGTGCCCCTGCGGCTGCGGATGAAGTCGACCGACACCGTCACCGAAATTGTCCATCAGGTCGCAAGGCGCGTGCGCGAAGCCTTGCGCCACCAGCGTTATCGTTATGAAGATCTGCGGCGGGATCTCAACCTGATCGGCGAGGGCCGGCATCTCTTCACCTCGATCATCAATATCGAGCCGTTCGATTATGATCTGCGTTTCGGCGAAGCCCCAACCTCGGTCAGCAATCTGTCGAATGGCTCCATCGAGGATCTGGCGATATTCGTCTATGACCGCGGCACCGGCAGACCGGTGCATATCGATATCGACGCCAGCCCGGAGATCTATAGCGGTGACGAGCTGGTCTCGCACGCGCAACGGATCGAGCGCCTGCTGCGGGAAATCGCCGGCGACCTGACGCTGCCGATCGGCCGCATCAATCTCCTGGACGATGCAGAGCGCGCTAGGATTTTTGCCGCCGGTTCGCCGCCGGCACCGGATCCGGCATTGCGCTTCATGCCAGAGGATTTCGAGCGCCAGGTGCGCGAGACACCCTGGGCGGTGGCGGCCGGCTATGAGTTCAGCGTCATCACCTATCGCGGGCTCGATGCGCGCGCCAACCGCATCGCCAACGCGCTGCTGGCGCGCGGCGCCGGGCCGGAGCAAATCATCGGCGTGTGCCTGCCGCGCGGCATCGACATGCTGGCCACCCTCATCGGAGTCCTGAAATCCGGCGCCGCCTATCTGCCGCTGGACCCGGATCTGCCGGTGGCGCGGCTGCAGGCCATGGCGGAGGATGCAACGCCGCTGCTGATCATGGCGGCAACCGAAACCGCCGCCGCGCTGGCCGGCCATCCAATCCTGATTCTCGACGACGCCGCGCTGGATGGCTTGGCCAGCAGCACACCGGATGTCGTGCGGCCACCGGAATCCCCGGCTTACGTGATCTATACTTCGGGCAGCACCGGCAAACCGAAAGGCGTGGTCCTCACCCGCGCCAATCTCGCGAATTTTCTCGGTTCGATGGCAGAACAAATCCCGCTCGATCCGGCCGACCGGATGCTGGCCGTCTCGACCATCAGCTTCGACATCGCGGCGCTGGAACTTTTTCTGCCCTTGCTCGCCGGCGCGCGCACCATCATGGCGCCGCGCGCGCTGTTGCGCCACCCGCCAAGCCTGGCGCGGCTGATCGCCGCCAGCGGCGCCACCATCATGCAGGCCACCCCATCGCTCTGGGACAGCCTCACCGGCGGCGAGGCCGAAGCCTTGCGCTCCCTGCGGATCCTGACCGGCGGCGAAGCGCTGCTGGAGGGCCTGGCCAGCCAGCTGTTCACCATCGGCGCCGAAGCGATCAACCTGTACGGGCCGACCGAGACGACGATCTGGTCGACGCTGCAGAAAATCGATGCCGCCGGCCCGCCCGCGGTCGGCCGGCCGATCGCCAGAACCCAAATCTACGTCCTGGATTCCGGGCTGGAACCGGTACCGGAAAATGTCATCGGCGATCTCTATATCGGCGGTGCGGGGCTGGCGCGCGGCTATCTCAACCGGCCCGGCCTGAACGCCGAACGCTTCGTTGCCAATCCGTACGGGCCACCCGGCAGCCGCATGTATCGCACCGGCGACCTCGCCAAATTCACCAACGGCGCGCTGCATTTCATCGGCCGCGCCGATACCCAGGTCAAGCTGCGCGGTTTCCGCATCGAGCTTGGCGAAATCGAAACGCTGCTTGCCGCCGAACCGGGCGTTGCCCAGGCGGCGGTCACCGCGCGCGACGGCCGGCTGGTTGGTTTCGTCGTGCCGGACTCGCCCCATGTCATGCTGGACCCGGTGCTGCTGAAACGCGCATTGGCGCTGCGTCTGCCGGAATACATGGTGCCCGCCACCTATGTTGTCCTGCCGGAATTGCCGCGCTCGCCGGCCGGCAAACTGGACCGCAATGCGCTGCCCGTTCCGGTCAGTGTTTCGGCCTCCAGCCAGTTCGACCGCACACCGACGCAGGAAGTTCTGGTCTCATTGTTCTGCGACCTGCTCGGCCTCCCCGACCTCGATATCGACGCGAATATTTTCGAACTGGGCGCGGATTCCCTGGTCGTTGCGAAAATCGTCGCAAAAATCCGCGACACTTTCGGCGTCGATCTGCCGCTGACCGCCATGTTCGAGACCACCACCATCGCCGGTCTGGCCACATTGGTCGGACGTTCCGAATTCGGCCGCTCGCCGATCACCCGGCGGCTACGGCCGGAGAGAATTCCGCTCGGCACCAGTCAATTGTCGATGTTCGAAGTCTGGAAGATGCCCGGCGTCGGCGCCGCCTATAACATGAACCTCGGCCTGCGGCTGCGCGGACCGTTGAATGCCGCCGCCTTCGAGGATGCGGCGAACGACGTTCTGGAGCGCCATGAAAGCCTGCGCACGCTGATCGACGTCAGCGAAAGCGAGCCAGCGCAGGTGATCCTCGACCCTGAGGATGCGCGGCTCAACCTGGCGCCAGTTGCACTGACGCAAGCAGCGCTGCATGAAACCATCAACGCCACGGCGCGGTTGACCTTCGATGTCACGCGGGAAATTCCGGTGCGCATGCATCTCTGGGAACTGGCGCCGGAAGACCATGTGTTGCTGATGCTGGTGCATCACATCGCCGCCGACGGCGCGTCCCTTGGGCCGCTCATGCGCGACGTCGCGATGGCCTATGCCGCGCGCCTGGCCGGCGACGCGCCCGCCTGGCAGCCATTGCCACTGCAATATGCCGATTACGCGCTGTGGCAGCGCGACGAGACCGCAGGACTTTCGAGCCAGCTCGAGTTCTGGACGCAGGCCCTGGACGGCATGCCAAAGACCATCAGCCTGCCGGTCGATCATCCCTACCCGCCCGTAATCCGGTTTGAAGGCGGCGTCGCGCCGCTCGCAATCGACCCTGAACTGCACGCGAAACTTGTCAAACTCGCGCGCGGCGCGGGCGCCAGCCTGTTTATGGTGCTGCAGGCCGGCATCGCCGCCTTGCTGAGCCGCGAAGGAGCCGGCGAGGATATCCCAATCGGCAGCCCGGTCGCCGCCAGGCTGGATGCAGCGCTCGACCCGATGATTGGCAGTTTCTTCAACCAACTGGTGCTGCGCACCGATGTTTCCGGCAATCCCAGCTTCACCGAACTGGTCGCCCGGGTCCGCCAGTTCAACCTCGCCGCCTATGCGCATCAGGATCTGCCGTTCGCGCAGGTCGCCACCGCGCTCGGCGCCAGCACGGACGGTCCCCGGCACCCGCTCTACCAGGTGATGCTGAATTTCCAGAACCTTGCCAGCGTCAAGCTCGACATGTCGGATCTCAGCGTAACGCCGGAGCCGGTCTGGCTCGGCGCCGCGCGCTACGAGCTCACCTTCATGCTGAGCGAAATGCGCGATGGGGCCGGCAAGCCGGCGGGCATCGCCGGCTGGCTGGAATACCGCAACGATTTGTTCGCGCCCGAAACCGCGGCGCGGCTGGTCACCCAGCTAGTGGCCCTGCTCGCCGGCGCCGTCGAGGATCCGGCAATACGGGTCGGCGATCTGGTTCTGGAGGCGTAACGGCAATGGCAAAATACCTCGCCGCCGCCACCCCAATGCCGGGCCATGCCGACCCGGTTATTGCCGCCGCCGCCGGGCTGGTCGCGCGCGGCCATGAGGTTGTCATCCATACCGGCAGCCTGTTCCGCGCCAGCGTCGAACGCGCCGGCGCCCGCTTCGTCCCTTTGGCGCCGGAAATCGATATCGACTATCGCGACATCGACGCGCGTTTTCCGGAACGCGCGGCGCTGCCGCCGGGTCCTGCGCAAATGCTCTGGGGCATCCAGCATCTTTTCGCAGACTCGCTCGGCCCCCAGCATCAGGGCCTGTGCGATATCATGCGCGATTTCGCGGCCGACGCCATCCTCGCGGACATGCTGTTCCTCGGCACCCTGCCACTGCTGCTGGGGCCGCCCGAAGCCCGCCCGAGGATCGCGCATCTCGGCATTTCCTGCCTCACACTTTCCGGACCCGAAACGGCATTCTATGGCTCCGGCCTGCCGCCGGCGCGTACCGATCAGCAACGCGCCCGCAACCAATCCGTCAACCGTTACATGCACCACCACGTATTTTCGGGTGTACAGACTTATATCAACAATGCCCTGAAGGCATCTGGCGCGCCGAAGCTGCAGGCGTTCATATCGGACGCGGTCATCACCCTGCCGGATGTGTATTTTCAACTCGGCGTCGCGGCGCTGGAATATAAGCGGGCGCTGCCCGGCAGTATCCGCTTCATCGGCGCGCTGCCGGCGCCGGCGCCAAATCTCGCACCCCCGCCTTGGTGGGATGAGATTGCGCAGGCCCGCGCCGCCGGCCGTAAAATCATCCTGATCACGCAGGGCACCATCGCCAGCGCCGATCTCGACCAGCTGGTCATGCCGGCGCTGCGGGCGCTGGCGTCAAGCGACGCGCTGGTCATCGCCATCACCAGCGGCGCCGATCCGCAGCCGGTTTTGGCCATGGCGCCGCCGAACGCGCGCGTTGTCCCGTTCATCCCCTATGCGGCGATATTTCCGCATCTGGATCTATTGATCACCAATGGCGGCTTCGGGGGCGTGCTGCTGGCGCTGCAGCATGGCGTGCCGCTGCTGATCGCAGGCGATTCCGAGGAAAAACCGGAAATCGCCACACGCGTCGCCTATGCCGGCGTCGGCATCAACGCCGCCACCGGGCGGCCGGATGCGGCATTGCTCGCTGCCGCCGTTACCGAAATTTTTGCCGATCCCGGCTATCGCGAGCGCGCCCTCAGCATGGCAGAGCAATTGCGTGAAGTGGATGCCATCGGTGCCATCGAGGCAGCCCTCGCTGAACAACAGGCGCCGGTACAAGCCGTCGCATGAGAGCTGGCTTGAGCCTTGGTGGTCAAACGACGCAAGCGCCGTATTTATGGAGCGGCCTACCAACCGCCGATCTCGAAGCGCAGACCCTGTCGCAACTCGAGGATGTTCTCGATGCCGGTGAACAGGCATCGATCGACCGCCTGCGCCGCCCGCTGGCGCGCCGGGATGCCATCGTCGCGCATGGCCTGCGCCGTCTGGTCCTGGCCGCGGCAACCGGCAGACCCGCCAGATCGTTCCGGTTCTATACCGATAGAGCGGGCGGAAAGCCGAAGCTTGCCGGCGCGCCGGACATCGATATCAGCCTCACCCATTGCAACGGTTATGCCGCTGCAACGGTAAGCAAAGGCGGCCGCATCGGTATCGATGCCGAACCGTTATCGCGCCATATCGAACCGGAAGTGGTGGCGGCGATTTCCGCCCGCGCCGAATATTCCTGCGATGGCCAGCCAAGCCAGATCGCGCCCATCGATCTATGGACGCTGAAGGAGGCGTTGTCGAAAGCCGAAGGCTCGGGCCTCGGTCTCAACTTCAGGCAGCTTGAACTCTCGCCTTGCGCGACGCGGCTTATCGCGGCGCCGGAATCCTTCGGCGATCCGGCGGGCTGGCGGTTGGAGCGCCATTCTCACGCCGGTTTCACCGTGGCCATTGCCTTCGGACCGGGCGGGGGGCGATAAAAAGCGGATGTCTGCAAAAACACTGTTTCGACCGGCGCTGGTGATTGCCGCGGCACTGGTGGCGATGGTTCTCATCCTGCACTGGCGCGCCAGCGGCGTGGCCTATCCGGACCCGGCGCCGCTGGTGCGGGTGATGACCGTGACCGCGCAACCCTTATCGACCGAACTCACGGCTGCGGGCACCGTCGAGCCGGCGGTGCAGGTGGCTATCAGCGCCCGCGAGGCCGGCACGCTCGCCAATGTCGCGGTCGAGAGCGGCGCCCATGTGGTTGCCGGCCAGACGCTGGCCAGCTTTGACACCAGCCAGCTGGCGCCCGCGGTGGCGGCGGCGCAGGCGCAATTGCTGGTCGCCCAGGCAAATGGCGCGGCCACGGCGCAGGCGTACGACCGGGTTGCCGGGCTGGGCGCAACGGGCGCGATCGCCCCCGAGCAGGTCGACCAGCGCGGCGCCGATGCCACGGCCCAGAGAGCCCAGATCCAGGTCGCCCGCGCCAATCTGGCGTCCGCCCAGGCGCAGCTCGCCAATGCCACCATCACCGCGCCGATGGCAGGCGTTGTCGCTTTACGCAACGCGGAGCCAGGGCAGCTCGCCGCCCCTGCCGGTCCGCCGTTGTTCCGCCTGATCGGCGACCAGGGCTTGATTTTCCGCGCCACGATTCCGCAGGACCAGGTGGCGCTGATTGCCCCGGGGATGGCGGTGGAGCTCGCATTGCCCAGCGGCACGGCGCACGGCACGGTGATCGGCGCCGATCCTGAAATCGACGCCATGACGCATCTGGGATCGTTGCGCGCCGCCTTGGAACCAAATCCGGCGCTGCGCCCCGGCGCCTTTGTAGAAGCCGCCATCCGCCTTGGCAGCCAGATGCAACTGGCGGTGCCGCAGACCGCCCTGGTCGCGGATGCAGACGGGTTTCACGTCGTCCTGGTGAACCATGGCGTCGCCCAATTTCAGCCGGTGACCTTGGCCACCGTCCCAGGCAATGCCTCCAGCCTGGTGCCAATCGCCTCGGGCATCAGATCCGGAGACGTCATCGTGATGCAAAATGGCGCCAGCCTGCGCGATGGACAGACTGTAAGACCGGCCAATTGAATCAAGCGAGAGAACCAGGCGGCTTCCTGAGAAACATCTCGGCGCATGCGATTCGCGCCCCGATGCCCGTCATCGTCCTGTTCCTGGTCCTCGCGATCGGCGGCGTATTCGGTTTCCGGGCCTTGCCGATCGCGCTCAGTCCCGACACCTCCTTCCCGGTGGCGGTGGTCGCCGCCGTCGATCCGGGTGCCAGCCCGCTGGAGATAAGCCAATCCGTCACCGAGCCGCTGGAGGATGCCGTCACCGCGATCCCGGGCGTGCACCATGTGCTTTCGCAGACCAGCTCGGGCCTTGCCACGGTGACGGTGGAATTCAGCATCGGCGATAATCCCGATGCGGCAATCGCCGCCGTGCGCGCAGCCGTCGCCAGCGCCCAGGCCCGCTTGCCGCCCAATCTGCAGCCACCCAGCGTCACCAAGCTGGACGCCCAGGGTGGCCCGGCGCTGGTCTATGCCGCAGCCGACCCCTCGCTCTCGCGCCTGGCGTTGAGCGAGCTGGTGCGGATCCGTATCAAAACGACGCTTTCGGACCTGCCGGGCGTATCCGCGCTGGCGGTGCTCGGCGCGCCGACGCCGGAAATCAACATCGCCGTCGATCCGGCACGGCTCGCAGCCCTTGGGCTGACGCTGCCGGCATTGCAGCAGCAGATCCGCGCCGCCGCCAGCATCCCGCAAGCGGGCATCGGCACGCTCGGCGAGCAGGAAGCGGCCGTGCAAACGCTGGCAGGCTATAATTCGGCGGCCTCGCTCGGCGATCTGCCGGTGGTGCTCGGCCCGGGGACATCGGTACCGCTTGCCGCCATCGCCTCGGTGCATGAAGCCGCGGCCCCCACCGCCTCGCTGGCCCGGTTGGACGGCGCGCCGGTCGTCGCCTTTGAAATATGGCAGTCCCCGGGCGCCGACGTGCTCAGGCTGAGCAGCGCCGTGCAGACCACGTTGGATGGATTGACGGCGCTCTATCCCCACCTGGTTTTCACCCGCGTCGGCGGCACCGTGGATGCGACGCGCTCAACCTATGACACCACGATTGAAGCGCTGCTCGAGGGATTGCTGCTGGCCACCGCTACGGTCTGGCTCTTCCTGCGGGATACGCGCGCCACGCTGATCGCGGCGCTGGCAATGCCGCTTGCCTTGCTGCCGGCATTCCTGGTGCTGATGCTGGCGGGCCAGAGCCTCAACTCCATCACCTTGCTGGCGCTGGCGCTGGTGGTCGGCATTCTGGTGGACGATGCAATTGTCGAGATCGAAAACATCGAGCGGCATATCGCCATGGGCAAGCGCCCCTATCGGGCCGCACTCGACGCAGCGGATGAAATCGGCCCGGCCGTGGTGGCCACGAGTTTCGCGATCATCGCGGTCTTTCTGCCCGTCAGCATGATGCAAGGCGTGGTCGGCCAGTATTTCAAACCTTTCGGTCTGACGGTGGCGGTGGCAGTGTTCGCCTCGCTCCTCGTCGCCCGGCTTTTCACGCCGGTACTGGCGGCATTTTTCCTGCGGCCATCGCCCGGCGGCAGCTGGCCGCAAACGCCGGCGCGCCGGGGCTGGCTGGCCGGCTATCAGAAATGGCTTGACTATGGGCTTGCCAATCCCCGCATCAGCCTGGCGGTGGCCGGCGGCGTTCTGCTCCTCACCGTAGCAATTGCAACGCAGCTGCCCAGCGGTTTCCTGCCGCTTGAGGATCGAGATCAAAGCCAGTTTGCCTTCACCTTGCCCCCAGGCAGCACGGTTGCAGCCAGCGATGCGCAGGCGGCAAAAGTGATCGCGCAATTGCGCCGCGCGCCGAGCCTGCAGCACGACATTCAAAGCGTCTTCGCGCTCACCGGCGGCGCCACCCAACTCGCGGACCAGAAGCAGGTTCTGGTCATCATTCTTCTCAACGCGCACCGCCGGCGCACTGAGGCGCAATTCGAAGCCGCACTCCGCTCGGTGCTGGATCAAATACCGGATCTTGACTGGCATATGGATAACTTTGGCGACAACCGCGATGTCGAACTGGATTTCACCGGCGACGACCCGGCAATTCTCGATCAGGCGATGCGGCGGTTTGCTGACGCAACTGCGTTGCTGCCGGGTCTCTCGCACGCCGGCACCACCTTGCCGCCCTATGCGACTGAAATCAGCGTGACGCCAAAATCCGCATTGGCCTCAACACTGGGCGTCAGCGCCGGCGAAGTCGCAACCACGCTGGCGCTTGCCACCGGCACCGTGCTGCCGGATGCGCCGGTCCTCGCGGAGAACGGCAAGCAAGTTCCATTGCGCTTGGAACTGAGCGGGGAGGCGAACGAGGCAGCACTCGGTGAGCTGCCGATCCAGGCGGGAACCGGCGCGGTACCTTTGGCGCTGGTCGCCAA
Source organism: Rhodovastum atsumiense (assembly GCA_026225115.1). Classification (GTDB taxonomy): domain Bacteria; phylum Pseudomonadota; class Alphaproteobacteria; order Acetobacterales; family Acetobacteraceae; genus Acidocella; species Acidocella atsumiense_A. The sequence goes on along the minus strand of JAMFSE010000073.1, from coordinate 4,658 downwards.
TCTGGGCGTCCAGCCCGGGCCGGCCGAAGTCACGCGGTTGGACCGGACCTCAATGGAAGGTGTCGCCGCGGATCTGCTGCCAGGCACCACGATAGGCCAGGCATTGCAGGCGATGCGCGCACTGCCGGCCTATCGGTCCCTGACCGACGCCGGGATCAGCGAGCTCGAGGTCGGTCCCGTCGAATTCATGAACGAAATGTTCTCACAACTTGGTTTTGCGCTCGGCGGCGGCGTGCTCGCTTTGCTGGGCGTGATGCTGCTGCTGTTCCGCAACTGGCTGCAGCCGCTGACCATTCTCGCGGTCCTGCCGCTGAGCATCGGCGGCGCGTTGCTGGCGTTGCTGATCGGCGGTTTCGCGCTCGACCTTTCATCGTCCATCGGCCTGCTCACTTTGCTCGGCATCGTAACCAAGAACGGCATCCTGATCGTCGACGCCGCCTTGGCCGAAGAGCGTAACGGGTTGGGAAGGTTGGATGCCGCACGCGCGGCGGGGTTGCGGCGCGCGCGGCCAGTGGTGATGACCACGATGGCCATGGTGGCGGGCATGATTCCGGTGGCGCTGGTCGGCGGCACCGGCGCCTCCCTGCGCCTGCCGATGGCTGTGGCGCTGATGGGCGGCTTGATTGTTTCAACCGCGCTGAGCCTGATCCTGGTGCCGGTATTCTATGTGATGATCGGCAATTTCACCGATCGAATCGCACCCGTTTTCGGCCGGCTGGTATCCACCGTGCCCGAGGATTTCACCTGATGCGGGTTTTTGCATGCGTGCTGGTATTGCTGCTCGCAGGGTGCGGTCTGCAGGTGGAACCGCCGCTGTCCCAGAAACTGCCGGACAGCTTCGCCGGCCTCCCACCTGCCCGCCCGCCGGTCGATCTCTCCACCTATTGGACCGAATTTCAGGACCCAATCCTCAACCAGTTGGTGGCCCAGGGTATCGCGCAGAATTTCACCATTCAGGCGGCACAGTACCGGATCGCCGCGGCCAGTGCGCTCGGCACATCGGCGAACGCCTCGCTGCTGCCGTCCGCTTCGGTAAATGGCGGCATCGTCTATGCGAAAGTCTCCTCCATTGGCCAGCCGCTGCCCGAGCCCTCGCCTGCCCAGTTTGCCGGCCAGGCCACGCTCGGGCTGAGTTGGACGCTGCCCTTGTTCGGCCGTCTGAGCGCCACCAAAAAAGCGGTTGTCGGAACGCTGGACATTGCCACCGCGGCGCGGCAAGCAGCACAGGTCGCGGTGGTGGCCGGCATTGCCCAGGCCTATATCGGCTTGCGGGCCGACCAGCAGCGCCTGAGTTTGCTGCAGGCCGAGCTCGCGGACAGCAATCACATCACCGATCTCGTCAAGATTCAGGCGCAGGCTGGAATTGCCAGCGATCTTGATGTCGCGCGGGCGCAGAATCACGCAGACCAGCTGTCGCTGAAACTTCCCGCGGCACAGCTTGGCATCGACACGGATATCGCGCGCCTCATGGTTCTTGAAGGTCAGACCACACCGAATTCGAAATTGCTGACGGTCGCACCGTTGCCGCCGGCGCCGCTCTCGCTTCCCAATGTGGTGCCCGCCGATCTCTTGCGGCTGCGCCCGCAAGTCATGGCGGCGGAAGCGACCATCGCCCTTGACGCGGCAAGCCTCGGGATCGCAACCGCCGATCTCTATCCGCAATTCACTCTGGGGGGCTCCCTTTCTCTTTTTGCCGGGGCCAATTTGGTGAACCCTCTGGCCGGGGGCGTGCTGCCGAATAAATTAGGGCTCGCCGAGGGCGGCCCGGGTGTCACGATCCCGTTATTCGACTGGGGCCAGCGCTACGCCACTGCGAAGGCGGCACAGGCCAATCTGGCCGCCGGGATCGAGGATTACCATGAAGCTGTGACGGAAGGGATCGGCGCCGTCGACTCTGCTTTGGCCGGGATCAATGCATCGCATGCGGAACTGGCGGCGGCGACGCGCGAACAGCAATCCGCATTGCGCGCCTTGAACTCGGCACAGATATTGTTCGGCCGCGGCCTTACCGACCTTACGGATCTGCTCGATGTGGAGGGGCAACGCGAAACCGCGGATATGGATGCGGCGGATGCGCAAGCCGCCACGGATATCACGGCAATCAATCTCTATGCCGAAATCGGCGGCGGCGTGTTGCCCATTACCCAATCACCGGCACCAATGGCAATCCTTGCCCCGCCTTAGATGCTCTTCAAAATTCGATCCGCCTTCCTTCCTCCGACCCCCGATAGTTGTTAGTGAGAGCACATGGAAAAAAGTACCTGGATTACCCTCGCCGTTATCTGGATCAGTTGGTTTTTGCTCTGGATAATCTGGGCAATCGGCAACAAGCCGCCCAGCCGCAACGAAAGTTTTCCACAATATTGCGCGCATATGGCCCCGCTCCTGCTCGGCTGTCTGCTGCTCGCAGTCCCCACGCTGCCTTTCAACCTGCTATGCGGCCGTTTCCTTCCCGCCGTGCTGCTTGGCCCGGCACAGCCGCTCGGCGTGATCGTGACCGTCGCCGGCTTCCTGCTGACCATCTGGTCGCGTCTGGTGCTTGGCGGCAACTGGAGCGGTGAGGTCGCCATCCAGTCCGATCATCAGTTGATCGAGCGCGGGCCTTACGCCTTTGTCCGCCATCCTATCTACACCGGGCTCCTGCTCGCCATGCTGGGCACCGGCATTGCCTGGGGCGAATGGCGCGGATTAGTGGCGCCGCTGCTGGCCTTCGGCAGCTTCTGGTGGAAGAGCGGCAAGGAAGAGACCTGGCTATCCGAGCATTTCGGCAGCTCCTATCACGGCTATATGTCCCGCACCCGCGCCCTGATACCCTTCCTGTTCTAACGCGCATCGCAGGTCATCCTGCCGGCCTTCGAACCTTTTGGAGATTTTCAGCGCTGGTTGCGGTTACGCAGGGGCATTGAGAAATGACCGATCCTATAATCAATCCACCGGCTCCGTCGGCAAACCAATTGAGCAAGCAGGTTACTCAACCTAAAGCAATCGTGCTCCACCGGGGGCTCCGTCAGCAAAGTCACACCCGTCCGTTGGAAACAGGATTCAAATGTTGTGAATTCCGAATTATGCTTATAGAGCTATAGGAGCGGCCGGCCATGAAGCGATGAAACGCGGAAGTCCCGGTTGCCTAATGGGGAAAATCATTTCGACGCTTCGGTAATGTTCTTAACTAAGCTATAAATCAGTCAATTTCCTGGCGCGTCCTTGGAGCTTTTGTTGATGTACAGCGCCGCTGAACAATTCGATTCGTTACAGGCTCGAGGCGCAGCGTTTCTGGGCACCGAATACGCCATCATGGGCGGCGCGATGAGCTGGGTGAGCGAGCGCAATCTGGTTGCTGCGGTCTCCAATGCGGGCGGTTTCGGGGTGATCGCCTGCGGGTCGATGTCGCCGGCGCTGCTGGAAGCGGAAATCGCCGGGACGCGCGCCCTGACCGACAAGCCATTCGGCGTCAATTTGATTACGATGCATCCCGAGCTGGATGATCTGGTCCAGGTGTGTCTGCGCGCCGAGGTGGGGCATGTCGTTCTCGCCGGCGGCATCCCGCCTGGTTCCGCCTTGCGGGCCGTGAAGGATGGCGGCGCAAAGCTGATCGCCTTTGCCCCCGCTCTGGTGCTGGCCAAACGATTCGTGAGATCCGGCGTCGACGCGCTGATCATCGAGGGTTCTGAAGCAGGCGGTCATATCGGTCCGGTATCTCTGACCGTACTCGCTCAAGAAATTTTACCGTATATCAGCGAAGTCCCAATATTTGTCGCCGGCGGCCTGGGGCGGGGCGAGGCGATCCTGGGCTATTTGGAAATGGGCGCCAGCGGTGCGCAATTGGGGACGCGGTTTGCCGCATCGGTTGAAAGCATCGCGCATGAGAATTTCAAGAATGCGTTTATCAAAGCCAATGCGCGCGACGCGGTTTCATCCATCCAATTGGATGACCGCTTTCCGGTAATCCCGGTGCGCGGACTGGCCAATGAGGGCACGCGAAATTTCCTGAATTATCAGGCGCAAGTGCTGGCGAAATTTCAGTCGGGCGAGTTGGATAAAACCGCGGCCCAGCTTTCAATCGAACATTTCTGGGCAGGCGCGCTGCGGCGCGCGGTCATTGACGGCGATATCCAAGGCGGCTCCGTGATGGCGGGGCAGTCGGTTGGCATGGTGACGTCGATTCAAAGCGTTGCGGAGATCCTTCTGGAGTTAAGGACGCAAGCGCTCGCCGCCCTGGGAACGCGCTCCAGGATAGCAATCGCCGAAGGCGTTTGAACCGCAAAACTGGCCGCCTATTCCTCAGAACGTAACGAATTTATATTGGCCGTAACCAAGAACTTTTCGATTTAAAGACCTAAGATGGCTGCAACATCAATTGAAATCCTCGGGCGCCGTGGTTGCCAGCCGGCCGAAAACGGGGGCGATACGATCGGTGAAATTGCCGATCAGTACATAAAACACCGGCACCAGAATCAGGCTGAGCGCGGTTGAGACAATCAGGCCGCCGATCAGCGCCACGGCCATCGGCAGCCGCAGGGAGGCGCCGGTGCCGCCGACCAGCGCCACCGGAATCATGCCCGCCACCATGGCCATCGTGGTCATCACCACGGGTCGCGCGCGCCGCAAGCCCGCCGCGCGCGCTGCCTCTGCCCTCGGCAGCCCGGCCTGTTCCTCGT
>JAMFSE010000072.1 GCA_026225115.1 Rhodovastum atsumiense | reverse complement strand
TCTCCTGCCGCCTATGCGACCGCCAGGACTGCCGCTCCCGCGCGTTCCCGCCGCTGGCCCACCGGTTGAACCTCGATCCAAAAACAACCAGCGCCAGCCCGTATAGTTTCGAACCTAGGAAGTCGTAAGCACTTCTTTTTGTGAACAAAAAGAAGCAAAAAAACTTTGTTTTGCTGGCGCATGGGCGGTGGCAGAGACAAACGCCCATGCGCCAAATTAAAAAATTTTTTTGGTTCTTTTTTTGAAAAAAAGAACTGCCTACCTTATCACTCGCTTGCCTAACTTCGCTTCCGGCGGCTCCTGTACGAGTGCCGGGCAGGTGATCACCGCGCGTAGGCCGGGGTTATTATCCAGCAGGCGCAGAACACCGTTATGTACCTGCGCCACCGCTGCTACCAACGCCAGGCCAAGCCCTGTACCGGCGGTGTTGCGCGCGGATTCGGCGCGGAAGAACCGGTCGGTGGCGCGACGGCGGTCTTCCGCGGAAATACCGGGCCCGCGATCGGCGACCACGATGGTGATTGTTACGCCATCGGTTTTGGCGCTGAACAAAATCTCAGAACCAGCCTCGGAAAATTTTAAAGCGTTATCCAGCAGATTGGTAATCGCCTGCTGGATCAGCTCACGGTCACCCCACAGCAACAGCGGTCCGGTAATTTCAGTTTTCAGCCGTAGGCCGCGCTCTTCCGCGACGTCGTGATAGAGCTCGTGGATGTCGTTAAGCAACGGCGCCAGATCGATTTCGGCGAAAGCCGAGCGGCGTGCGCCGGCTTCAATTTCGGCGATCCGCAGCAGTGCCTGAAACACCGCGATAATGGCGTCGAGATCCACGGTCGCGCGTTCGATCGCCGACCTTAAATCCTCCTTGGTATCGGCCCGCAATGCCGCATCCTCAAGCCGCGCGCGGGCACGGGTAATCGGCGTGCGCAGGTCATGCGCGATCGAGTTCGAGACCTCCCGCACGCCGTCCATCAGCCGCGTGATCCGGTCGAGCATGTCGTTGATATTATCGGCCAGCTCGTCGAATTCATCGCCATTGCCGTAGATATTAACCCGCCGCGACAGATCGCCCCTGGAGATCGCCCTGGTCGTGGTGGAAATATCCTGAATCATGCGGCGAAACATGGACCGCACCACAATAGCCCCTAGCAAGCCGAGTGCGACCATGATCGCCATTGCCCATGCCAGACCATCGCGCAGCAAATGCCGCAATTCAACGCGCGATCTCGCATCCCGGCCGACCAGCAGTTCGTCGCCGCCAAGCAGCGCATAGGCGCGCAACAGCGCCACCGAATGAACACCATTACGCATCACCGGCCGTTCGTACCAGGCGTCAACCGGGTTTACCCCGTCCGGCCATTGATCCAGATTGCCGGCGATCCTGTTGCCCAGCGGATCGACCAACAGATAAATCGCGTCGCCGTTCACATTGGCGGATAGCCGGTCGTTGATGGCTTCAACCAACGACGGCAGACCGCCAACGCTGAAATGGTCCGCCAGCGCGGTAGCATCGTTGCGGATCGCCATTTCGACTTGCCGTTGCAGCAGGCCGGCGGTGGCGTACCAGAGGGAGAATGCCAGCGCGAAGGCGCTGAGCCCAAATATGGTCGCGTAAACCACCGCGAAGCGAACACCGGCCGAACGAATGAACGGCTTGCGCCGCCGCGGTTGCGGGTCAAGCTCGGCGTCAAGCCGCTGTCGAAGGATCGCCTTTCCGTCCAAGGGCGCCGGAGCCGCCTTGGCGTTCATTTGCGCGTTCGGGCCAACGCCGCCGCCTCTTAATTAAACCTCTTCGGCACGCAGCATGTAGCCGGCGTTGCGCACCGTGTGCAGCAACGGCAAGTCGAAAGGCTTGTCGATCTTCTGCCGCAGCCGGGAGACATGCACGTCGATGACATTGGTTTGCGGATCGAAATGATAGTCCCATACGCCTTCCAGCAGCATGGTGCGCGTCACCACCTGGCCGGCATGCCGCATCAGATATTCCAGCAGCCGGAATTCGCGCGGCTGCAGATCGATCTTCTGGCCGCCGCGCCGCACGCCGCGGGAGAGCAAATCCATTTCGAGGTCCCCGACGGATAATTTGGTCGTCGGCCCGTCGGTCTTGCCGCGCCGGGTCAAAGCCTCGACACGCGCCAGCAATTCGGCAAAGGCGAACGGCTTGGTAATGTAGTCGTCACCGCCGGCTTTCAGGCCTTTTACCCGGTCATCGACCTGGCTGAGCGCTGAGAGAAATACCACCGGCGTTGCATTGTCCTGCGCGCGCAAAGTTTCGAGCAGCCGCAGGCCATCAATGCCGCCCGGCAGCATGCGGTCCAGAATAATGGCGTCGAAATTCTCGGATGCCGCGAGGAACAAGCCATCCCGGCCGTTATCGGCGTGCTCAACTGTGTGTCCCGCCTCGCGAAGCCCCTTTACCACGAAGCCTGCAACATCCTTGTCGTCTTCCACGACCAGTATCCGCATCACTACCCCCCCAATTGAACCGGCCGGCGCGCCACCCCCACCGGCAACCGGTATATATGGCCGGACCGGTCGATTTGTAATGTTACCTTAGCGCCGGGGGTTACCGAAGCAATGGCGCGGATTAAATCGCTGGAAGCCATAATCGGCAATCCGTTCAATTGCAGCACGATGTCCGAAGTCCGGAGGCCGGCACGCGCCGCCGGGCCGCCGGCCTCGATCGCGGTGATTTCGGCTCCCCGCGCGGGGCTGCCCGAAGCGTCCGTCACATCGGCTAGCGACACACCGATCCAGCCGCGGGTCACTTTTCCATGGGTAAGAATGGCCGTGACAATGCGCTTTGCCGCGTTGCTTGGAATTGCAAAGCCAATGCCCACGGAACCGCCGGAAGGCGAGACAATTGCTGTGTTTATGCCGACTACTGTGCCAGTCATGTCAAATGCTGGACCACCGGAATTGCCGGGGTTGATCGATGCGTCGAGCTGCAGAAAATGATCAAACGGCCCGTCGCCGATATCCCTGCCTTCGGCAGAAACGATGCCCAAAGTGAACGAGTTTCCGAGCGCGAAGGGGTTGCCCGCGGCCATTACCCAATCGCCGACCTGCACCAGATTCGAATTGGCCCAATGGATTACCGGCAGCTTGCGAGGTGAATTAATTTTAATTACCGCAACATCCGTTAAGGGATCGGAACCGATCAATTTCGCGGGAAATCGCTCCTTGTCGTTCAGGGTAACGACAATGCTGGCAGCACCCTCGATGACGTGATTATTCGTAACGATCATGCCGTCCGGCGTTACAATAAATCCCGAGCCCGCGGCGATCGACCTGCGCGGCGCGATATCCGGGGCAAGCCGGCCACTGCCATTCGACGTGGTGCCGGACGGCGCGTGGTTCGCGGCTTCATCCTGCTCGGTCACCGCAATGCCGACCACCTGTGGCGCCACCATCCGAACCAGCGGGGCCAAGGATTGCGGGCCAAATGACGGCGCCACGGATTGCGCTTTTGCGCCGCCCACACCTAAAATCGCGGCACTGCCCAAAAATCCCAACATCAAACGGCGAATCAAGCGCTTCATTCTGGGTTCGGCATGGCATCCGTCAGCGGCGCATGCAAGGAGGCTCCCCGTCAAAACGGCGGAACAGCGGAATGATTACAGTCTATTATCATATTCGACGGTTGAAATGGCAGGCCGGTCCTACGACATTTAAACACAGTCCGATAAGGCATCATCAGGAGGCAAGGCATGAAAACCCAGCGTATCGACCCAAAAGACATCGATCTTGATTACCTCCGCAAGGAATTCCAGCGCTTCCGCGCGGACATCGCCGGCGTCAAGGACAAGCTGAGCGGCAATGCCACCGACGCGCTCGACCAGATTTCCGGATATCTCAACGGCGGCGCTCTCGCCTCGCGCCTCTCCAGCCTCGAGGCCGAATTTGAAAGCCTGGCAGGCAAAGCCAAAGGCTATGGCAAGGAAGGCGTTCATCAGCTCGAACAGAAAGTCTCCGAGCGGCCGATTGTCAGTGTTGCTGTTGCATTCGGTGTCGGCATATTGGCGGCTCAGCTTTTTCGGCGCTAAACATTCGCTATAACTAGAGAGTCCGAGCCCATGAGTATTCCAGGCCGCGTAAACGCGGCGGTCAAAGGATTGGCATTATGGGCCGGCCTCGGGCTGGTGGTGTCCGCCATCGCGCTTACCGCGCTTGGTTTTCTGATCGCCGGATTTTTCATTTGGGTAGAGCAATATAAATCGCATGCCGTCGCCGCCGCCATTACGGGCGGCGCCTTGCTGGGGGCCGCCGTTATCATCGGGGTGATCGGCAGCCTCATTCTGAAAAAAATCAAAAAGCCGCAACCCAGCATCGTTTCAGAGTTTCTGGGTACCGCCGGCATCGCCGGGCGCATCGTCGGCATGCTCATCCGCCGCGACCCGCGCAAATCCCTGATCCTGGCCGTGGTCGCCGGCGCCTTGGCCGAGTACATCACTACGGACAGCAAAAAGCGGAATTAAAGAAGCATTAATCCCGTCATTGCGAGCCCGCGAAGCGGCGCGGCGGGGCCGCCCCGGCAATCCAACTTTGCTCTGGGTAGACGAGAAAGATGGATTGCTTCGCTGCCGCTCGCAATGACGAAGTTGTATCCTAGCCCTGGCGCTCAAGCATCAACTGCTTAACCTTGCCGATTGCCTTGGCCGGGTTCAGCCCCTTCGGGCAGGTCTGGGTGCAGTTCATAATGGTGTGGCAGCGATATAGCTTGAACGGGTCTTCCAATGCATCCAGGCGCTGGCCAGTGTGTTCATCGCGGCTATCGGCGATCCAGCGATAGGCCTGCAGCAGCACGGCCGGACCGAGGTAGCGGTCGCCGTTCCACCAATAGCTGGGGCAGGAAGTCGTGCAGCAGAAGCACAGAATGCACTCCCAAAGCCCATCAATCTCGGCGCGTTCTTCCTTCGACTGCAAACGCTCGCCATCGGGCGGCGGCGGCGTATCGGCCTGAATCCAGGGCTCGATCGAGCGGTATTGCGCATAGGCCAGCGTCAGATCCGGCACCAGGTCCTTTACCACCGGCATATGCGGCAGCGGGTTGATAGCAACTGCGCCCTTAACATCCGCAATGGGCTTCAGGCAGGCCAACGTATTGGTGCCATCGATATTCATCGCGCAGGAGCCGCAAATGCCTTCGCGGCAGGAACGCCGGAAGGTCAGCGTCGTATCGATCTCGTTCTTGATCTTGATAATAGCGTCTAACACCATTGGCCCACAGGCATCGAGATCGATCTCGTAGGTATCGGTAACAGGGTTTTTGCCGTCATCCGGGTTCCAGCGATACACCTTGAATTCCTTGACCCGTTTGGCGCCTGCTGGCGCCTTATAGGTCTTACCTTTGCCAACCTTGGAATTCTTCGGGAGCGAAAACTCTGCCATTTAAAACCTCAGAAGATGTGGCGCTGGTGCTGAAAGAGCCCATGCCCCAGAGTAATAAAAGTCTTTTTGGTTCTTTTTCTTCAGAAAAAGAACGCCTTAATAAACGCGCTTTTTGGGCGGGAAGACCTGAACGTCGTTCGTTAACGTCTGCATCTTCACCGGCCGGTATTCAAGTTTCACCGCGCCCTTATCATCGCAATAGGCGACGGTGTGCTTCATCCATTCGTCGTCGTGGCGGTCCGGAAAATCGTCATGCGCCTGCGCGCCGCGGCTTTCCCTGCGGGCTTCGGCGCCGACCATCGTGGTCATCGCGTTGCCCATCAGATTGTCCAGCTCCAGCGCTTCGACGAGGTCGGAATTCCAGATCAGGCTGCGATCGGTGACTTCCATGTCGTCCAGCGCGCCCCATAGCTTTTGCATCTTGCCAACGCCTTCGGTCAGGCTGGCGGAGTTGCGGAACACGGCGGCGTGGCCCTGCATCGTGCGCTGCAGCTGGTCGCGCAGATCGGCGACCTTGGTGCCGCCTTTGGCGTAGCGGGTCTTGTCGAAACGGGCGATGCAGGCTTCGCCGGCGCCGGCCGGCAGATCCGGCTGGGTGGCACCCGGTGTCACCACCTTGGTTGCCTGAATGGCGGCGGCGCGGCCGAACACCACCAGGTCGAGCAGCGAGTTGGTGCCGAGCCGGTTGGCGCCGTGCACGGAAACGCAGGCCGCCTCACCCACGGCCATCAGGCCGGGCACGATGGCATCCGGGTTGGAAGCTGTGGGGCGCAGCACTTCGGCATGATAATTGGTCGGCACGCCGCCCATGTTATAATGCACGGTCGGCAACACGGGGATGGCTTCCTTGGTCACATCGACGCCGGCGAACACCCGCGCGGTCTCGGAAATGCCCGGCAGCCGCTCATGCAGAATTTCCGCACCCAGATGCTCCAGATGCAGCAGGATATGATCCTTGTTCGGCCCAACGCCGCGGCCTTCGTTGATCTCGATAGTCATCGAGCGCGAGACCACGTCGCGCGACGCCAGATCCTTCGCGGTCGGCGCGTAGCGTTCCATGAAACGCTCGCCCTCGGAATTGGTCAGGTACCCGCCTTCGCCGCGCGCGCCCTCGGTAATCAGACAGCCTGCCGGGAAAATGCCGGTCGGGTGGAACTGCACGAATTCCATATCCTGCACCGGCAGTCCGGCGCGGATCACCATGCCGCCGCCGTCACCGGTGCAGGTATGGGCGGAGGTCGCCGAGAAATAGGCGCGGCCGTAACCGCCGGTCGCCAGAACTACCATCTTGGCCGCGAAACGATGGATCGTGCCGTCGTCCAGGCACCAGGCAACGACGCCGGTGCAGCGGCCGTCTTCCGACATGATCAGGTCGAGCGCGAAATATTCGATGAAGAATTCCGCGTTGTTCTTCAGCGACTGGCCGTAGAGCGTGTGCAGGATGGCATGGCCGGTCCGGTCGGCGGCGGCGCAGGCGCGCTTCGCCATCTGCTTGCCATAGTCGATGGTGTGGCCGCCGAATGGACGCTGATAGATCCTCCCATCCTCGGTCCGCGAGAACGGCACGCCGTA